>PXBT01000167.1 GCA_003566815.1 Caldisericota bacterium | reverse complement strand
GGAGTGGAATGGACGACTTCCAATCAAAAAGCTTTAACGGTGGTTGCCAATTTTGCTGAAACCATGCCATTTTACATCAGCATATTGGAGCCGGGGGATTGCACCATTGTAGCATCTTCTGATGAGTACAACTCCTATGTAATGCCATTATCGGTCAGAGGACAGAGGAAAAGATTGGTCTTTTTAAGTGCCCCTCAAAACTTGCGTCGCAATATTCCTTCAGAAAGAATCAGCGTGCAAGTGCAGGATATTTTCGGGCAACCTTTTGCGATGAACCGCGATATGTTGTTTGAGCTTAAAACTTCATCGCTCGATGGTCATTTTTCAAAAAATACAGAACCCTGGACTTCGGTTCAACAATTTATGCTTCCTGCTTTCCAGCATACCCTTGATTTTCATTACAAAGATACGCGTGAAGGATCATCCACCATTTCGGTATCCAACCCTCTCTATGGTAGTGCTTCTCAAATCCTTCACATTGCCTCTCCCGGATCGGTAAGCGCCCCTGAGGTCATAGTTCGACCTGCAGTATTAGGTGTTAGCGCTACTTACCACATTTCCTTTAACGTCGGTTTCGATGGAGCTTTGACAGCTAACCGGGATCATATTGATATTGTTTTCCCTGACGGTACAATACTGCCTCCATCTATTCCTGCAACCATGATCAAGGTCAACGAAATCAGCTTGAATCAATCTCCAGCCATCAATACTCAGCAAAGAAGTATTCGATTACTGGTACCTACCGATATTTCTTCATCAGGCAAAGTAGATGTACTTATTCCTTCGATTACCAATCCTGACCGAACGGGTCAGTTTATTTTAAGGGTTGCAACCAGCGCTCAGACAAGTTTTAGTGATTCCCAGCCTTACATGATTGACTATTCAACCATAACTGATTTAAGGTGCGTAGCGAATCCTTCCATTGCAGGAGCAGTGGCAGAAGTGCTTGTTACCTTCAAAACCGGACTTCGTGGCGCTATGGAACCCGAACAAGAAATAACGATTCTTTTTGACTATGCTTTCCAGGTTCCTGCCACAATCTCAGCTCATCATGTATTGTTTAATGGGGCACCCCTGGCATTGGATCCTGTAGTAACTGGCAAAGCAGTCATTATTAAAATTCCTCGAAATGTAGCTGCAGAATCTGAAGTAAGACTGATGTTTACCAAAGATAGCGGCATACGAAATCCTCTATATCCGGGACTCTATGAAATCCAGGCTTATACTCAGGCAGAACAGGCTCTTGCAAAATCAGCTCCTTTTGAAATTGTTCAGCAGTCCTTGATTCGAAATCTCAAATTGAAAGCTACTCCAGCAATGATTAATCAGAGTGCTGAATATACCATTACTTTTGAAACAGGCCCCTATGGGGCACTTACTTCTGAAGATACGATTACACTGGCATTGCCTGACCTGGTAATGCCCATGAATTTACCTTCCAATGCTTTGTCGGTCAACAATATTCGCATCCAGCAGGCATTGCAGGTGCAGGATCATACGATCAACATCAGAGTTCCCTCTTTTATTCCTGCAAATGAGCAGGTTACCATTGTTATTTTCCGTCAGGCAGGGATAGCTAACCCCCCCAGACCGGCTAATGACTATCGCATCATGGCTCATACGAGTAAAGAGCCCCATTCTGTCACTTCAGAGCCATTTGCGATTGAATCAGAATTGATTATCAACTACATATTAAACCCTACGCAACCCGATGGAGCCAACCAATGGTATATTACGGAGCCATTATTAATTTTTACCTCCAATGTTCCTGCAAGGATTTATTATCGCATCAATCATGGACAGGAAAGAGAATATACCGAACCCATCAGACTCTCTGAACATGGCCAGGTTACGATTTATTATCGTGGCGTTTCCATGCTTGAAAACCGATCTGAAGAAAAATCCTTCACCTATAAATACGATGGAACTCCTCCCATTATAGAAACCAACATTGATGAGGAAATTGTATATACTCGGGAAAATCGATTGGCTTTCTCCATCCTGATCAAGGACATCTCAACGGTTGCTGTCACCCTCAATGATCGACCTGTTAATCTGATTAATAATAGCTATTCTACCATTCTGGAGCTCAATGAAGGAGAAAATCGCTTTGCCATTCGAGCAATGGATGAAGCAGGCAATGTGGCCAGAGTAGAAAGGCTGGTTATTTTCAAAGCCAAACCTCCTATGCTTTTGGTTACTTCCCCTGCCTCCTTCCAGGTTTTGCGCGATGTTTATTTTGCCACTACCCCTTCAGGCTCAGAGCTTTTTGCCAACGTAAGAGTCAGGGGATCTACAGAAATAGGTATTGAAGAAATTGAAGTCATTTCGGATACTGTGGTTGGCTTTTCGACCAGAATTCCTGTGGATGCATTGGGTAATTTTGATAGAACGATTGGAATCCGTAGTCTTGCTGGAAGCAATGTGCTCCTGTTCAAGGCAAGAGACAGGGTAGGCAATGAGACTCAGGTTATCGTAGCTTTTATTCTTCAAATAACCCTTCGATTGCGAATTGGAGTTGAAACAGGCTATGTGAATGGCAATCCAGTCCAACTTGGCGCCAAACCCTACCTCAAATATGGCAGGCATACCATGATGCCTTTCCGATTGATTGCGGAGTCTTTTGGAGCAACTGTTGGATGGGAGCAAGCTACTCGAAAAGTTACTTATCAATTCCGTGGAACGCATATTGCGTTATGGATTGGTCGCAATACAGCAGAAGTAACCGATGCTTCAGGAAGGACAAGGACTGTAACCTTGCTGGCTGAGCCAGAAATCATAGCTAGCCGCACATGGGTTCCATTACGATTCGTTTCAGAAGCTTTAGGAGCTCAGGTGGACTGGGATCCAAAGCTTTGGGAAGCTATTGTGCATTTCCCTCCACTTTCCTGAAGGATTAAATTTTTACCGGGTGACTGAAAATTCAGTCACCCGGTTTTTTTTATTTTTTATATAAAGAAAATTTGTTTAATGAAAAGATTCAAGGTATAATTTTTATAAAGTTTATTGTTTTATGGATAAATGAGTGTTGAGGCATATATATATTTTATATGTTGATGCATTTTTAATTTATTTGTTTTTTATTTTAATTAAATGGAGGGAGCAAAATGAGCGAAAAATATGTTGAAATACAATCTAAAGAAGAGTTTAACCAGCAGGTGTTAGAATCAACCAAGCCCGTATTGGTCGATTTTTGGGCTCCCTGGTGTGGTCCTTGCAGAATGGTGGGACCTATCATCGAAGAATTGGCTGAAACCTATGAAGGAAAAATCCTGATTGCAAAAGTCAATACGGATGAAAACAGTGATTTGTCCCAGGAATACTCTATCCTTAGTATTCCCACAATCATGATCTTTAAAGAAGGCAAAATTGTTGAAAAACTAATTGGAGCACAACCCAAAGAAGAGTTGGTCAAATTTATTGACAGAAACTTAAGCTCTTAAAAGAAAGCAATTAGATTGAAAAAAGGGGGATTGCTCAAGGAAGTACGATCTTTTGTTGAAAATATGGGCTATCGATTGCTGGATTTGAAAGAAGTTCATTTTAAGTCCGACAAAATTATTCGATTTGCTGTATATAAACCTGAAGGTGTTTCGGTGGGTGATTGCGCACGTATTACGATGGCAGTGCGTGATTTTCTTTTTTTATTGGATGAAAGCGAGGATTATCGGGTAGAGGTTTCTTCTCCTGGGGCAGAGCGAGTTTTTAAAAGTCTCGATGATTACGAGATTTTTGCGAATCGCAAGGTTCATTTGACGCTAAAAACAGGCAAGACCATGAAATGTTTATATTTGGGTCTTGATGAAGATGGGAGGGCAAAGTTTGCGCTTGACCCTCAAAAACCTGATAGTTTTATGGTTGTTGCATTGGATGAGATTGGTAAATGTCGGTTGACTTTGGAATAGGAGTGTAAATAAAGTGCGCCCTGAAGAATTATTTAAAGCAATTGATGAGTTGTGCAGGCTTAGAGACATCAAAAAGAAAGAATCCCTGTATCAAGCTATTCAGTCAGGCCTTCAGCTGGCATTTCGAAAATCGTCCGGTGCCGACAATATTGAAGTAGTGATAAATGAAAAAAAGAAAGAATTTAAAATTATCGAAAGAAAAATTGTAGCAAGTCGTGTAACCCATATGCATCGCCAAATCAATCTCAAAGAGGCTCTTAAAATAAATCCCCATGCGCAAATTGGAGAAACCATCGAAATCATAAAATCACCCTCGGATTTGGATAGAATATCAGCTGATATTTTTAAGCAAGTGGTCATGCAAAAGATTAGAGATGCTGAAGTGGATACCATTTACGAAGAGTTTAAGGCTCGAGAGCACGACATGATTCTGGGAGAAGTCAGCAAAATTACCTACAGGAGCGTTTTCGTCAATCTTGGTCGAACGGAAGGCATGCTTCCAAGAGAAGAGAAAATCAGCACCGAGCGCTATAGAATTGGGGAAAAAATTCATTGCTATATTTTGTATGTCCTCAGGCATGCCCGCGATCCTCATATTCGACTCTCTCGATCCCATCCCCAGCTCATTGCTCATCTCATGAACCTTGAAATACCCGAGCTCCAACAAGAGCTGATTGAAATAAAAAATATAGTCAGGGAACCTGGAATTCGAGCCAAAGTGGCAGTTTTTTCCAGGGAAACCAAAATTGATGCTGTTGGTACTTGTATTGGCACCAAAGGTACGCGCATCAATGCAGTGGGAAATTATTTAAATGGCGAAAAGATTGATGTCATCCGATGGAGTGATGATATCAAGGCTTATATAGCACACTCACTCAGTCCTGCAAAAGTCTCCTCCGATAATGTTCAGATTGATCCAGACAACAAACATGCAATTGTTTATGTTGATGATTCATACTTCTCTCTGGCCATCGGCAAGGAAGGGCTAAATGTAAAACTGGCTGCAAGACTCACAGGGGTCAAATTGGATGTTGCAGTAAAAGAATCTGCAACCAATTAAGTCAGCCATGGGACACACGGTGAATAGGGAGGTAAAACTTTATGGCAGAGCAAAAAGTTCGCGTATATGAACTTGCAAAAAAAGTAAACAAGACTTCACAGGAATTGGTTGATATCCTCAATGATTTGGGAGTGGAAGTCAAGAGCTATCTATCCACCATTGACCATGAAACTGCAAATCTCGTAATGGATATTTGCAAAGCTCCAACAGAAAAAAAGAAAACCCAAAAAGAACCACCCAAAGCTACCACAAAGCAGGCAACCACCACCAAAAAACCAGGCTCTTCAAAACCATCCAAAGAACCTTCTCCCCCTCCCTCCCCCAAAACTGCTGACAAATCTCAGGCAAAACCCACGCCAGGCTCTACCCCCAAGGCATCCCCCTCAAAAAAAGAAGAGAAAAAAGAATCCCCTAAAGAAGAAGATTTCAATGTTTACCATTTGATAAAACTGGCTCGAAAGTGTCAGGCTCCACCTTCGGAAATTGAAATAAAGCTTTTAAAATATGGCTTGGTGGTCACTTCTGTCAATATGCCCATCCCTCATTTTATTGTAAAATCCATTATGGAACTATATGGCATAGAACCCGATAAAGAGCTTGAAAATGATCTGGACGAAAAATTATACATTCCCAGACCCCCGGTTATAACTATTATGGGGCATGTCGATCATGGAAAAACTACTTTGCTGGATACCATTCGTTCCACACGAGTGGCAGAAAAGGAGCTGGGAGGGATCACGCAGGCGATAGGTGCATATTCCATCAAGGTGCAGGATCAAAAGATTGTTTTTATTGATACTCCAGGCCATGAAGCTTTTACATCCATGCGAGTCAGTGGTTCTGAAGTCACTGATATCGTAATACTGGTAGTAGCAGCTGATGATGGCGTTAAGGAACAGACCATCGAAGCCATACATCATGCCAAGGCTGCCAGAGTTCCCATTATAGTGGCAATCAACAAAATGGATAGAGAAGGGGCTAATCCTGATGTCGTCAAAAGCAGACTTTCTGAGTTTGATCTCAACCCTGAAGAGTGGGGCGGAGATACCATTATGGTGCCTATTTCAGCAAAACAGAACACAGGTATTGACGAACTGTTGGATTTAATACTACTAAAAGCTGAGATGATGGATTTGCGCACCAACGCCAAAGCTTCTTTTGCCGGAACTGTTATAGAGTCCAATATTACCAAAGCTTTTGGAGCAGAGGCTACTGTCATTATCCAAACAGGCACCCTGAGTCTCGGAGACAAGATCAGCGATGGTCAGCAAGAATACAAAATCAGAGCCATGCTTGACGATCATTACAAAAAAATCAAGGCTCAAAAGGCTCTTGCTTCCGTGAGGTTGCAGGGATTATCGGAAATATTGCATCCAGGCACTATCCTGAAAAAAGCAGACAAAGATATTTTTAGCGCAAGTCAACTGGTGAGCGCTCCCCCTTCTGCAGAACCTGCAGAATCCCTGAGTCTCGATGATTTGTTTGAAAACAAGGAAGATGTAAAAGTGGTATCAGTCATCATTAAATCTGATGGAGAGGGTACTCTTAGTGCTACTGAAGTTGCACTTTCCAAGATTGATGTTCCTGGGGTTGAGCTTAAAATTGTGCACAAAGGGGTAGGCATTGTAACCGAAAATGATATATTGCTGGCTACAGTCAGTCAGGCCAGAGTGGGGGGGTTTAATGTTACAGCCACTCCAGCGGCAAGAAAAGAAGCAGTTGTCCGAGATGTTGAAATTCGCCATTACAGGATCATCTTTGACATGGTGGATGATATTCAAAAGGCCATGGAGGGCACACTGGAGCCTGAAAAAGTGGAGCAAGTGCTTGCTACTGTTGAGGTGAAAGCAACCTTCAAAACTCCCAAAGGAGTGATTGCAGGATGCGCAGTACGATCAGGAACTGTAATACGCAATTCCAAAGTACGCATTATCCGCAATCGTAAAATTTTATTGGAAACCAACATTGCTTCCTTGCGTAGATTCAAAGATGATGTAAAAGAAGTGAGAGAAGGCTTTGAGTGCGGCATTGGGCTGGAAAACTTCAATGACATCAAAGTGGGCGACACTCTCGAAGTTTACCAGATAGTTGATAAGAAATGAGCATTGCGATCTTGAGGATCACGCTATATATCCCGGGAGCCCATTCTTTAAAGTCAAAGCGACATGTAGTGCAGTCATTAATCACAAGAATAAAAAACAAATTCAATGTCGCAATAGCGGAAGTTGATGCCCAGGACCTTTACCAGCGTTGCGAACTGGGCATTGTATCGATCAATACTTCCAACAATGAGCTCCAGCGGACAATGGATTTTGTGGTTTCTTTCATCAAAAGCAATCCTGAAAGCGATATCGTAGATTTAAATATGGAGATTTTATGAGTATTCGAAAAACAAGAATTGAACAAAATATTCAAAATGAAATTCAACAAATGATTTTAAAAGAACTAAGAGATCCTCGCATTGGATTTTGCACCATCACCAAAGTCAGGGTAAGCGAGGATTATCGTTTTGCTACGGTTTATGCGAGTTTTCTGGGAGGAACAGATGCCGTCGAAAAAGGCATGAAAGGCTTGCACGCAGCCTCAAAGTATATTCAGGCATCGTTGGCTCAACGTATGAATATAAAGTTTACTCCATACCTTAGGTTTGAGCATGACGACTCACTCGAAAAAGGAGTCAGCATGATAGAAAAATTAAAAGAAATAGTACCCCCTGATACTGAAAATGAGCAAGATAAATCAGATGAAGAAAGCACTTCAGAGGATGAGCCTTCCAATACTGAACTTTAATCTTCAGGGCCCCTGCCTTTTGTGCACTCACCAAGACCCTGATCCAGATGGAGCAGGTGCCTTGCTGGCGCTCTGGCATTTTGGAAAAGAACATTATTTGCCTTTTTTTGCCTGCATTGATCATTTTCCAAATTATATGAATTTTATGCCAGGCATTGAAGAACTGCAAAATGCTTTGCCCAGGCAACTTCCTGATTCTTTTACCCTTATAGCCCTGGATTGCGGTCAAAAAAGTAGAATCTGGCCCCAAAGCGCAGTAGAAAAGGCTGAAAATATCTGGAATCTGGATCATCACATCGATAATGATGCTTTTGGAGCTATCAATTGGGTGGAGCCCGACGCTTCTTCAACTTGTGAAATGCTGTACACCTTAATGGAGAGTCAGGGGATCGACAGGATCCTGCCTGTTAGTCAAAACTTGTTGGCAGGTATCGTTTTTGATACTGGCGGTCTTCGTTTTCCCAATGTGTCCATGAGAACGATGGAAGTAGCCATTCAGTTGATGAAAGACGGGGCATGCCTCTCAACCATTTCTGATCAGGTCTTTAGCCGTTGGACTCGTAAAAGTTTTAAAACTTTGATGTTGGCGCTCCAGCATTTGGATTTTTTCTTTCAGGATCAATTTTTACTCTCCTGGATTGATTATGCTTCAGTTCAGCATCATCAGTTGGGTGAGGAAGACTTTGAAGGAGTGGTGCAGACCCTTGCTCAGCATTGCTCTGCCCGCATAGTAGTATTGATTAGAGAAATGGAACCAGGTGTATTTAGAGGAAGTTTGCGTTCCAAAAAGCATTGCACAGTGCATGATATAGCTCAATTGGTAGGTGGCGGAGGTCACAAGCTTGCCGCAGGTTTTAGCACGAGCAAATGTACTGCCCGGGAATTGAGAAATCTATTAATCCTTCAGGCGGAGTCCAAGCTACAATGAGAGGAAGAAAAAGTTTCAATGCAACCAATTTAACTATTCCTCATGGTTTATTGCTTATCAACAAGCCAAGAGGTTGGAGATCCTTTGATATTGTAAGATATTTCCAGCGTATTGCTCAAATGAGAAAAATCGGACATTCAGGCACTTTGGATGAACAAGCTACAGGTCTCATGATCCTTGGGTTTGGAAGAGATACTACTTTTTTATCTGATTTGCTGGCATGCAAAAAAACATATATTTTTAGAATGATTTTTGGAGCAATTTCAGATACACTGGATGGAGCTGGAAAGCAATGGAGTTTCGGCAGTATCTTTCGGGACCAGATTACAGCAGAAAAAATCAAGCAATGCATTCAAAAAAAGTTTCTTGGAGAGGTAGCTCAGGTGCCACCTATATATTCCTGTCTCAAACAAAAGGGCAAGCGTTTACATGAATATGCCAGAAATCAGGAAGAAGTTGAAATTGAACCTCGAAAAATCATGATTCACCAATTTCAGCTTATCAGCTTTGTATATCAGGGATATTATCCCCAGGCTATTTTAGAAGTGGAGTGTTCTTCGGGCACTTATATACGATCTATCGCAAGAGATTTGGGTATGCAGCTGGGCACACACGCTTATCTTGCAGATTTGTGTCGCACCTCTATTGGCCCATATCATTTTTCCAAAGCAGTTTCTCCCAAAACCATAACTTCGATGGATCAAATCAAAGCATTGAGAATATCCCCTTATAAAGGGGAGTGACCCTTTGATGGATATCTTTACAGATTTAACCTCTTTTAATCTTGCCTTCCCGAATCCTTCGACTGCAGTATGCATTGGGAATTTTGACGGGATGCATCGAGGGCATCAGCAAGTGGTGCGAGCTATGGTGGATGAAGCAAAAAAACTGGGGCTCACTGCTGTTGCGCTTACCTTTCAAAGCAATACTCGAAGATGGAAAGATACGGTTTGCCTTTTGAGTTCTTTTGATGAAAAAGTAGCTGCAGTCCGGTCCTTAGGAGCAGACGCCTTGATCACACTTCCTTTTCCTGGATACATTGCAGCCCAAACCCCGCAAACCTTTGTAAAAGAAATATTACTTCGTCGATTAGGAATGAAAACCTGTCATGTGGGTCAAAATTTTCGTTTTGGAAAAGATAGAAAAGGATCCGTGGATTTTTTAATCCATTATGCCAACAAGTCTGGTTTTAAACTCAGCGTAAGCGAAATGCTGCTCGAAGAAGGAGAAGATATCAGCTCTACTCGTATTCGAAAATGGGTGCATCTGGGCAAAATTATGGAAGTGACTTCCATGCTGGGTCGACCCTTTGAGCTTGAAGGACTGGTGGTGAAAGGCGAAGGAAGAGGAAAAAAACTTGGCTACCCTACTGCCAATATCCTGCCCCTGGATTCACTCAAATGCATTCCAGCAGACGGAATCTACCTTACCTCAGCAATTTGGGAAAAAAAAGGATATTTTTCATTAACGCACATTGGTCCTCAGCCTACTTTTAAAGGAATGAGACCTTCTATTGAAGTTCATATCCCGGATTTTGATCAGATTTTATACCAACGCAATTTAAAAGTTCTTTTTTTGTCCCGACTAAGAGATGTTGTAGCTTTTAAGTCAGTGGATGAATTAAAAAAACAAATCATAGCCGATATTGAGCAAGCCAGAGCCTGGGTCAGAAAAGATCCTTTTATCGCTTCTTTTCTTCATCGCTGAGCCCTCTTATTTTACTCAGATATTGTTCCAGTTCATCGCCTTCCAATACTTCTTTTTCAATTAAAATTGCTGCAATTTCATTGATAACATCTTTTTTTGAGCTGATGATTTCTTTTGCTTCTGCATAGGATTGTTCGATAATTTTACAGACTTCCCGGTCAATTTGCTTGCCGGTTTCTTCACTATAGTCTCGCTCTTTGGAAAGGTCTCTTCCCAAAAAAACAGGTCCATGCTCTTTGCCGAAAGTTCGTGGTCCCAGGTCAAGACTCATGCCATATTTGCATATCATGTCGGAGGCAATCTTGGTAGAACGAATCAAATCATTCTCTGCGCCTGTAGAAATGTCGCCCAGCAGGACTTCTTCCGCTGCTCTTCCGCCCAATAAGGCAGCAATAGTATGCATCAAATCGGTGCGGGACCGAAGATATTTGTCTTCATGAGGAACCTGGAGGGTATAGCCCAGTGCCATCCCACGGGAAATAATAGATATTTTGTGCACGGGTTCCTGATCCTCAAAACATCGAATGACTGCTGCATGACCCGTTTCATGCATAGCGATGATCCGTTTTTCTTTATCGTTGACCAAGCGGCTCTTTTTTTCAGGACCCGCTATGATGCGATCAATGGAAGTCTCAATGTGATTCATTTCAATTGCTTTTTTTGAGCGACGTGTAGCTAAAATAGCAGCCTCATTTAATAGATTTTCGAGATCAGCTCCCGTAAAGCCTGCAGTTCTTCGTGCAATGATGTCGATCTTTACATCTTCAGCGAGGGGCTTGTTACGGGCATGAATTTTTAGTATCTCTTCTCTTTCAACGCTGTTGGGCATATCCACTACAATCTGGCGGTCAAAACGACCAGGCCTGAGCAAGGCGGGATCCAGTACGTCAGGTCGGTTCGTTGCGGCAATGATGAT
>PXBT01000093.1 GCA_003566815.1 Caldisericota bacterium | reverse complement strand
GGCTAAAACCTATTTTATTTTTAATATTGTTCACCGTGATCATTCAATTATTTGTCACAACAGGGACGCCTTTGTTTCAATGGGGTCCCATTAATATAGCTGTTGAGGGGGTCTATGCTGCAATATTTATCTTTTTAAGGTTGACTCTACTGGTGTTTGCTTCCTCCCTGCTAACTCTTACCACCTCACCTATTGGGCTGACCAATGGGCTTGAGTTTTTACTCAGACCTTTCAAAGTGATTGGCATCCCATCTTCTGAAATTGCTATGATGATGACTATTGCTTTACGATTTATTCCGACTATTTTAGAAGAAACAGACCGCTTAATCAAAGCTCAAACAGCTCGTGGAGTCAATTTTGAAAAAGGGGGGCTCTTTAAGCGTGTACAACAATTGATTCCCATCCTGGTGCCTCTATTTATTTCAGCTTTTCGAAGAGCGGACGATCTGGCTATTGCTATGGAAGCAAGATGTTTTCAAGTGGGTAAAAAGCGCACCCACCTAAAAGAATTGCGATTTTCTTTTAAAGATCTGGTATATTTTTCTATCTTTATCCTGGCAGTAGCTGGGGTTGTTTGGTTCTTTTAATATTCCATGCATTTTCTTGCTCGATGCTCTTATGATGGAGCAGATTATGCTGGTTTTGCCAAAAGTCCTCCAAAAAATACCGTACAAGAAACCATTGAACAAACGCTGATAAGGTTATTTGAAGATCAATATCCCTGTCAAAGTATTAAAGGGGGTTCTCGTACAGACAAAGGTGTTCACGCCTTTGATCAATGCTTTACTTTTCAAGCTCCTTATCAGATAGGAACGGAAAAATTAAAAGCAATTCTAAATCGACATTTGCCTGGTTCCATACGAATTAATAGCATCGCAGGCATTGACGATCAATACAACTTGCATCAGCAAATCACTTCCAAGACATATCTATATATCATTTATCATGAAAAAGTTATTTCTCCCTTTTTATCACGCTATGTCTGGCATGAAACTCGTTTTTTTTCAGAAAACCATTGGAATGCATTACTTGAACTCTTGCAAGGAGAAAAAGACTTTCGATTATTTGCTAAAGAAGCATACCGATATGAGTCCACCATTTGCAACCTTGAGCAAGCCAGAGCATGGTCTGTCCCAAATATGCCTGCCACTATCCTTTGCTTTAAGGGAAATCGTTTTTTATACAATATGGTGCGAAGAATGATAGGGTTTTCACACATGATGCTTCAAAAAAAAGCTCCACTGCCTTCCACTTATCAAGAGCTAACCTCTAAATACGCTTCCTGGATGACCTTAAGAGCCCCCGCCAATGGTTTGTATTTATACCAAACTCAAACCAAAACACCCGTTTGACACATTAGGGACAGTCCCCTTTGTATCAAACGGGTGTATAATTAATTAAGCTTCTCACTGTGATGTTTCTTCTGTATCTTCAATGGTATATTCCCATACATGGGTCTGGTCATTTAAGGTAAAGCTAAAAAAAAAGGTTGCTGGAAAGATATCCTGATCAAAAAAGACAAAAGAAAGCTCTGTAGTGCATCTTTGGATGGTGCCCTTGATTGTTTGAGGACTTATGCCCAGGTCTATCGCATAAGAGTCTCCCTGTCGTGGATGTTTTTTTTCATCAAAGAGCAGGTGAATCCAAAAATCAGCTTTTCCGTTTTCATTGGGATATTCTATCAATAAATCCAAATGGGGGTAGGTTGCATCTAAAATTTCTACGGGCTTTGTTGCATAGGTTGCATTATCCCTGTTGTGTCTAAGGACAAATTGGATGTTTCCTGGTTGTGATGGATTTTTTATGCCCATTGCCCGATGGAGCATTAAATATACTTGCTCTCCTGCAGCAATTTCTTGAAATAGATAAATCCTTACGGCATGTTTATCAGAAAGAATCTCACTATGCACGCGATTGCCATTCACCGTAATGGGCGAAGATGAGATGTCTAAGGAAACAGCACCTGGAAAAAAGATATCAATGGTATCCATAGGCTCCAGGTTTTGACCTTCGTTGGAGTATTGCATAACATAAGAGGTGGAATAACCCACATAAGGAAAAGCAACATCCAGCATGACTTTATCAGTGCTTATGGCTTCAATCATGACTTTTTGAGAGTTGCGAAGTTCTACTTCTTTTTGTGTTCGAAGATGATAGGTGTACTGCCCTTCTAAGGAAGGTGTGGTAATGCCAATAGAGCCAGGGATGATAATGCTTACTTTATTCCATCTTTCTTCTTCGGGGTTAATGTTAATCGTGAGATTAAACCAGATACGGAGAGACTCATCTTCTAAAAAATCTATAAGAGGCAAAAGGGGAAGAGCTATGCATGGATCTAAAGGAAAGTTATTTGCATGCATTATTTTCCATATGATATCTTCCAGTCTCTTATCTCTTTTTGATCGTTCAAGGGGCAAAGGAGGCTCAAGAGCTGATCCAGGCGGGAAGGTCAACTGAATCCAGTCCCCGACATCATGTTTTTCTTGAGGATAAAAGGTAAAACGGTAAGTTGTAGGTATATCGCAAACTG
>PXBT01000187.1 GCA_003566815.1 Caldisericota bacterium | reverse complement strand
GCGGTGTCCTCGACGCGGATCCAGAAGGTCTCATCTTCGACGGTCACCCGGAGGAAATCGGGAATCCACTCATCCTGATGCGCGCCCCAATAGACATACACGTCGTAGCTTTCGAAGGGGATGTCATAGAACTCAAACTCGAGCGTGGCCACCGAACGACCGGCATAGCCGGACATCATGATGTGGTCGGCCGTGTCGCCCATTTGCGGTGTTGAGTAGCGCCAGATTTCGGGAAGCAAGACACGGGCACCGGATTGCAGGCCATCGCTGCCCATGAGGGTGTGCGGCCCTCGACCTTGCGGGCCGAAGTTGTTCCAGTTGGCCCTGGGGACGACGCCTGCGGTCTGGTTGGCATCCAGGCTATTATCCGTGTTGAAGATATTGATACTGATGGTGTCGCTCACCGAGATCGGTTCCACCGTTACGGTTACGGTGGCAGAGGCAAAATTGCCTTCGGAGTCTTCGATGAAGTACATAAAGGTATCCACACCGGAGAAGAGTGAATGCGGGGTGTAGCGAACCGTATCGTCCTCCAGAATATATGCGGCTCCATTGGCTGGCTGCGTAAGGCCGGTCAGCGTTATCGGGTCATTTTCCGGGTCGTAGTCGTTGGCGAGGACGGCGATCACAATGCTGCCGCCCTGGGTCATGGTGGCGACGTCGTCGACGGCGACCGGCGGCAGGTTTGGTGTGCCCACCTGGATCTCAACGAAACTGCTGGAGGTGCGCTCCAGGTCGTCGACAATGGTATAATCAAAGACCACGAAGCCGTTGAACGATTCCGGAGGGGTGAAGCGCAGGGTCGCGGAATCGATGATATCCACCGTGCCTGCAGATGGTTCACCGACACTATGAAGAACGAGGTTGTTACCCCGGTCGTTGCTCAGCGGAAGGATATCAACGGGTGTATCCACGTCGGTCAGAACAAAATCGGGACGCGCGACCGGACCATCACTTGTGCCCACGATCTGGAAACCGGAGGGCCCGGCGCGGAGGTTTCCGTCGACCACGATTTCCACCGTGTCCTTCGTGAGCCCACGGAAGACGACAAACTCGTTGCCTTCTACGGCCGCCCCGGCAGTGGTCGCCAAAGACTCGCTCAACACACCGTCGAAGACGTTGTCCGTTTCCAGCATCCAGTAGGTTTCACCGTCGACGCTGTACTCCACGGGCGTGCCATGCGTGCCCGCTCCTCCGTTGTAGACGTAAAGATCGTACTGCGTGTAAGGGATGCTGGAAAGGGTGTAGCTGCGCGGGCTGCTTTGGATCGTGCCATGGAAGCCCATGACCAGCTTTTCGTCGCCGTTCACCGGGATGGCGTCCGTTCGATAAATGTATCCAAAGGGCAGGCTAAAGGTTACGGGCGTTTCTTCCCCCCGATGATTCAGCAACCGTGCGGTATCGGAACTCAGATTATTCCAGTTGGCGACCGGAACCGCACCGGCTGCTTCATGCCAGGCAATGTTGTCCCGGTGAACGTGATTCCAGATACTGAGGCTGATCACGCCCAGGGCGGCGGTTTCCGGTTCAGCTACCTCAATCAGCCTGGTTTCGACGCTGCGTCGACCGCGGGCGTCCTTGGCATAGAGCGTGGCCGTGTAGGTTCCAGCGGTCCGGTAGGTGTGGGAAACAATGGACCCATTGCCAACGAAACCGTCGCCAAACTCCCAGTGGAAATCGAAAGGATCTCCGTCTGGGTCGTAGGACTGGCTGGCATCAAAGTGGACCGTGTGATGGGCCGTGCCTTGCGTGGCGCTGGTCGTCAGGTGAATGACCGGGGCCGTGTTGGCGGAGGGCGGCAGCACCTGTATTTGTACGGTCCGTTCCACGATGGCGTTCTGCGAATCGCGCACCGTTGCCGTAACGGTGTGCGTTCCGATGGTGTGAAACGTATGGCTGACGTCCGGGTGAATACTGAACCCCGTCACCTGTCCGTCGCCGAAATCCCAATCGTAATAAAGAAGATCACCTTCGGGATCGGAAGCGCTCAGGCTGAAGTCGACGCGCAACGGGGCCTCTCCACTGAGCCGTGAGGCCACGAGGCCGACGCCGGTCGGAGCCTGGTTTGTGGCGGGGGATGGCGTTGTCATGAGATCGAAGAGTTCGATCTGAGACAGTTGCGTAATGGTGCCGCTCCTGCATTCGATATCGAAGCGGTAGGCGGAGTAGGCATGGGTGTTATTGAAGAAGAAATACCTTGTCTGGGGACGGCTCAAAAACCGTTCGCCGGTGCGCGTGTCGAGGACCGTCCAGTTCACGCCATCGTTGGAACCGCTCAGGGTCCAGTTGTGCGGGTCGCGGGATGAAGCGTCATTCGCCGAAGAGATGGAATACATGCTAATGACATGCTGTCGCGGCACCCCTCCCTGGTTGAAGTGGTATTCGATCCAGGTGACGGGCGAGAAATCGAGCCATTTGGTGAAAAGGGAATTATCGAAAGCCCTGAGGCGGCCCTCATTGGTGCCGTTCTCACCACGGGCAAAGACGATGCCTCCCGGCTCGTCGGTCTTATCGATCCTGCGTAAGCGGTGGGGTGCCACATGCACCGTGG
>PXBT01000196.1 GCA_003566815.1 Caldisericota bacterium | reverse complement strand
GCATTTCCATGGAAACCATGGCCAAAACGGAAATCAGACTGCAATTAGCCAATTATCCCTTTTTGCTGGATGCGCACGGGTGGCATTGGCTCAAAATCACCAGCGCTTTTATATTTTTTCTGGTCATGTTTATGATCAGCGCAGGCAACGAACAGTGGAACTACATGATCTATGCAGTGCTCCTGACTGTGCTGGGTTACTATTACCCTGACTATTTTCTCAATACTTTGCTTGATAAGCGAAAAAACAAAATCAGCCGGGAGCTTCCTGATGCCATGGATTTTTTGTCGCTATGTCTGGCCGCAGGGATGAATTTTCAACTCGCCATAGAGGAATATATCAAACGAAATGAAACCTTGCTGGCGGATGAGTTTTCCATCTTTATCAACCAGTTGGATGTGGGAGTTCAGCGAGTGGAAGCTTTTGAGCTTCTGTTGGAGCGTAACGAGTCTGCTGAGATGAAAAATTTTCTTTCTTCCGTTATCCAAAGTGAACGACTGGGGACTTCCCTTCGCCCTGTCATTGCTTCGCAAGCCGAGGATCTGCGTGAAAAACGCAAACAATTTGTGGAAAAAATCATTGCAACGGCTCCTGTCAAGATGCTCTTCCCCATGATGTTTTTTATCTTGCCTGCCATGCTCATCATCACCCTTTCTTCGGTGCTCCTGCCTGGTGCTTCCACTTCTTCTGCCTATACCCTGACCGAGCAAAACTTTCTTTATGTCCCTGTTACTCCGGGGATACAGGCAGTGGTCAACCAGCGAACCTATCCCATCCACCATATCCGCAAAGAGGAGGAAGAGCGTGAAGTTCGACTGATTCCCGACTCTCCCCAGGCGATGCTTAATGAAGAACAAAAACAGTATATACTGGAATATTTTCGAGAGAATCGAAATCTGACGGAGGCTTCTTTTATTCGTATAGATCTCCCCTATGATCAGCGCTTGCGGCTCAATATCGAGCTTCGATCACCTGACGGACAGGTCAAGCGCATTCGTCGTTCCATCAAAGTGATCAAGCTGGAACTGGATGGGTTTGAGGCACGCAGAAAATATACACCCTCCTCGAGGATGGCTTTCAAGGGCTTTGCCACGCCGGAAAATACTTTGAGCCTGAGCCTCAATCGCGCTCCTCTCGAAGTGCGTATTGATGAGGCCAACCCCGAGCGCTTTGTGAGTTCTATGGCCAATCTGCGGCATGGGCGCAATGTGTTGAGTGTCAGAGTGAGCGACCAGTTTGATGGAGAGTTTGAAAAGAACTATATGATATTTTATGAGGGCATATCCGTGAGCGCTCAGTTTAGAGAGCGTGAAGAAACCCTGCTGGACAAAGCCCTCTTGCAAGGCCTTGCCACCCCGGGCACCACCCTGCATATCATGCGGGTCATTGAAGGCAGGTCGCGCCCCGAGATCGAGGTGGAGATGGAGGATGAAGGTCAGTTTGCCTTTTCTCTTCCTCTGCAGGTGGGCGAAAATGTATTTCGCATCTTCCTCCGCCAGGACAATGATCAAAGCCCGGTGATCACGCGCAGGATTGTGCGCAAAATGACAGTGGGAGATTAAATCATTGATTTAGCTTGAAAAAAATCAAAAAAAAGATTGACAATTTTTAAAAAGCGTGATATAAGGAAAACAATATTTTAAGAAAGGAGTTTTACCATGCGTAACTTTTTAAATGACGAAAGCGGACAGACCATCCTTGAGTATGCTTTGATTGTGGCGGTACTCATATTGGTCATTATTGCTGCTATCCCTCAGTTGAGAACTGCTGTAACGGGCGTGTTTACAGGTGTTGAAGAAAGGCTCGATGAAGATCAATGGGCCACACCCATACCTGACTAAGAATCAACAATCGTTTGTTTTTTCGTTTTTAGAATCATTTATTATTACCTAAAGCCGAGGCGAAAGCCTCGGCTTTTTTAACAAAAAGGTGAGTATGGAAAATTTTAATATATCCAATGGTTTTGTGTTTTTGCATGCGGTAGCTTTTATCGTTGCCATCATCTCGGGCTATACCGACCTCCGCTATCGCAAGATTTTAAACAAAGTTTCCCTGCCCGCCATGGGCATCGGACTCATCCTGCAGGGAGCCTTTTTTGGGCTGGCAGGGCTCATGAGCGCAGGACTGGGTTTTCTTATAGGATTTGGTTTTTTCTTTCTCTTTTATATCTTCGGAGGTATGGGTGCGGGGGATGTCAAGCTCATGGGAGCTTTGGGCATCCTGCTGGGCTGGCAGGATATCATTTATGTGATCATCTTTACCGGGCTGTTTGGCCTGCTGGTTGTGCTCATTCTCTTTTTTCCCTATATCTATCTTGCCGTCAAGACTCGCAAAGCAAGCGTATTCATGGCTTTTCGCAAGCACTACATGCCCTATGGGATTGCGATTTCCCTGGGCACCATCACTACGCTGGTGCTCCGCTGGTTTTTTGAGCTCCCTGCGATTTGGTGAAACATGAAAAAAAAGCATTGGAAAGCGTTGGCATCCTCCAATGAGGGAGTTACCACGCTGGAGTTTGCGATTGTACTTCCCTTGCTCTTTATGATGAGCTTTATGACGATTCTT
>PXBT01000168.1 GCA_003566815.1 Caldisericota bacterium | reverse complement strand
AGTTCCAATGCGAATTCCTGGCATAAGGATACATCCATGGCCCAGCCAGGTATCGTGTCCGATATGAGTAACTTTTTCAGTGCGTTGTTTAAAAAATTCTTCATCATCAGAATCTCTTAAGCCATACATAACTCTTCGATAGGTAAAATGGTGCATGGTGGCCCGATCCATTGGATGATGGGTGGGCCCGATTCTAACGGTAGCTGCAATGTTGGAGAAACTTTCGATCTGGGCATTCTGTATAAAACAAAAAGGGCCTGTGTAAGAAAATCTTCTTATCAAAACATTTTCAAAAAAATTAAAAGCACCAACTTCAGTATATTCTTCAAGCTCTGCATTAATAAGTTGGCAATTTTTGTGAATAAAAGGCTCAGGACCTAACAAAATCGATTTTTTATTCATATGTACTTCCTTTTATTGCTGCTTATTGCCTATAGCTCATCTGTTGCACAGGGCACCCATCAACAAAAACCATCGATATCACAGGAAAATCTGTTTTTATTAATTCAATAATAAGCAAATCAGCTTTTTTTCCTGCTTTGATGGAGCCGATTTCCTGATCCATTTTTACTGCTTTTGCTGGGTTGATGGTGAGCATATTAAACATTTTATTGAGGGAGGTTTGATGCTCTCTGTTCATTTTAAAAATAGCATGAATCAGCGAAGCAGGGTAATAATCACTGCAAAGAATGTCCAAAGCATTGTGCTCAATAGCTTCTGCGGCTGATAAGTTTCCACTATGCGAACCTCCCAGAAGGATATTGGGAGCACCGCCCAAAGTGAAAAACCCCATTTTTTTAGCTTCCAGGGCAACATTTATTGTTGTTGGAAATTCACTAATGGCAACACCGATGTATTGGTTTTTTTGTAGTTTTTCTATGGAATCATCATCATGTGAAGCGATGGCAATATTTTTTTTTGAAGCATAGTCTGCAAGATCTTTCAAATCATCAAGACTTAAAAGTTTTTTTTCACGATGTTTAGCAATCATTTGGTCTATATCATCATTGTTGAGATGGTTGTAGTAGCTTTTTATGGTTTTACGATAGACTTCCAAATTTTTATATTGACCTTGCCCAGGGGTATGATCCATCAAAGAAATCAGATGCACCTTTTCTTCGTCGATGAGTTGTCTGAGTCGTTCAATTTCATCCAGATTGTCGATTTCCAGTCTTGCATGAAAGCGGTGACGAATGAGCCTGGATTGATCATGAGTATTGGCGATGATTTCTGCAAACCTGCGAACATTATGAGGATCGCGAATGGGATTATGGGCAAAATCCCAACTTTTATATAGAGATAGAGAATGAAAAATAGTGGTGATTCCATGAGAAGCAAGCTCTTTTTCAGCTTCATGAATACTGAGATCAAAATCCATTAAACAATTGGGGCGAGGGGTTGCAACATGTTCAATATAGTCAGAGTGGATATCAATAAAACCAGGAACAATAAATCCTCCGTTTGCATCTATGATTTCATAGCCTTTTGGAGTTTTGGATGGAGCAGCGATATTTGCTATTCTATCTTCCTGGATGATAAGATCATGCCCTGTAAGTATATCTTTTTCAGTCACAATTAATCCGTTTTTTATTAAATACATGTTTCCTCCTGTTTCTAAATCAAAGATTGCACCAATTGCTGGGTGTAAGGGTGCTGAGGGTCTTCCAGCAACTGGTCTGTCAAACCTTGTTCGATTATTTTTCCTTCCAGCATTACGATGGTCCGTTCAGCCAACATTCTGATAACGCGCAAATCATGAGAGACTATAATCATGCTGACATTAAAATCTCTTTGAATAATCTTTATCAGGTCCAACACGCTGGCCTGGATGGATAAATCCAGCCCCGTTGTTACTTCGTCCAATAGTAAAAGGGGTGGGTAGTTTGACAATGCGCGAGCAATTTGAACTCGTTGCTGCATTCCTCCAGAGAATTTTTTTGGGGCATCTTTCATGCGTCCAATTGGAATTTCAACATGCTTTAACAATTCTGTTGCTCTGCTTTTCATGTCCGAAACATTTCGATAGCCAGCTGCAATCATTTTTTCTGCAATGTTGGACAAAGAAGAAAAATCCATTTTCAGTCCCCTTGAAGCGTGCTGGTAAACTTTTCCCATCAACTGGTTTCGAATCCACCGTTGTTCCTGGGAAGTTTGGTGAAACAAATTATGCTCACCTTTTTTGTAGCTTGGCATAAAGGCTTTTCCGCTCGTAGTTTCAATGTCAAAGTAAAGACAATCCATCAAAGTGCTTTTTCCGCTTCCACTTTCTCCAACAAGCCCCAGAGTTTCTCCTTCATATACTTCAAAGCTTACATTTTGACATGCATAGACTGTCCCACATTGAGAACAATAATTTTTTATCAATGAATGCCTGTTGCCATTGGTGCATTGCTCGCAACCTGTCCCATGTTGCTTGTTAAGGTTTTGAACGGATAAGACTATTGCTTCGTTAAAGGATTTCATCCAATGAAATTTCTTTCGATAGATTGTTTTTCCGTTGAAGACAATAGCTCGTATCATTGCATTGATAATAGGTTATCCCCGTTTTATCATCGACTATTTCGTCCATATACACGGATT
>PXBT01000014.1 GCA_003566815.1 Caldisericota bacterium | reverse complement strand
GAAGAAATGGCTGAATCCTACCCATTCACATCAGATCCGCAGCTGGCAGAGGAAAAGATACCTATGGTAGACAGCGATCATCCGTTGTTTCACTTTGCTAAAAGGCTGACGGAAGTAGAAATGGAAAAAACAGCTATGTCCAATTATCAAGTTTCTTATCCCTGTCAGGAACGATTAATAGTAGATATTAGTCAATGCACTGTCACGGATGGAACGGGAAAAGAGCAGAAGCAGCAGATATTGTACAATGCCTTAAGAGAAAATGGCAATGTTATTTCGGTGGATCCTTACTGGATATTTTCCGTGCTGTTAACAGATGAATTGACAGAAAAAGAATCCCAACCAGAGGAAGAGTGTCAACTGCGTCAAGAAGCTTTAAAGTCAGCTATAAAGATACGTGAATCTATTAAAAATCAGCGGAACCAACAATTGGAAAAAGTGAAAGATTACTTGCTAAAAACCTTTACTTATCAATCAGACAAAATTCTGGATAAACTATTAGAATATCAAGAGCAAGGCCATGATCCTAACCAGGTGATTAGAATCAATCAACTGAATGCCCAGTTAAAAGATATCGAAATAAGAAAACAAGAAAGACTTTCAGAACTTGAACGTCAAAGCAGCATTATCACCAAGCCTCCAAAGCGCATTGCCTTGATCGAGTTAGCCCCAAAAGGTGTTTCATCCCGAATAATACCTGAAGATGTCCAACAGACTATTGAAGAATATGAAAGATCTCAGGGCAGGATGATTGTAAAAACATTTGGTGCATTTGCATTAGTTGACTTCTACAGCGAAAGATATAATGGAGAACCTCATTTTATTATTGTTAAGGATGGTAACACCGAAGGATTGTCGGAAGAGCACAAGAGAGATTTACAGGAAATTGCTGCCTACACTCATGTCTACACAATGATCGATGGGAAAGTGGCTGAACAGCAACCGTTAGGAGAACAGTAAAAATGATGAAGTGTTTATTTACTGATATAGAGCTAATGTACACCCTGCTAAAACTAACTGTTGAATAACAGCTTAGGAGCTTGGTAAATGTATGAATCTAAATGGTGACATATTAACGGGGGGATGAGCTGATATGGAGACGGAAAAAATGGAAGAAATCATTAAATCCTTAAAAGACGAATATCCTAAAGAGTTGCTGAAGCTATGCGATGGGTTGGAATTGACCAATGATGCGTTAGGCAAAGTTATCTATGCTATGGGAGAGGATATGAAAGGATTAATTGAACAAAAAGAGTTCACTAAAGTGTCTGAAATGAGTCATTGTTCCGAAGAACTGTTGAAAACACAGGCTATGCTTGAAAAAATGATTGACCTCACCAAAGCTGAAACAAATGAAAAAATTTCTGAGAGAACGCCTTTGCCTGATTATGAATCTTATACAGTAGATGCATCAATCCCTTACAGTTTAAATGAAAGTTTTACTCACAAGAAGGTATGTGCTTTCTCCATCAGAGATGCTAAATACGATGTTACTGATTGGCAAGATTTATTAGTGACAACTTGCAATCTGTTGGGCACTAAGAACTTGGAACTATTGAAGAGTCTTTTAGATGACCCTGATATGAGGGGGAGTAAGGTTAACTATTTTACAACATATCATTTAGAAAGAAAAACTGCAAAACTTGAACATGAGAATCTTTATGTGTGGATTAATCAAAGTGCCAATAGCATTGTTAGGATGGTTAAAAAACTGCTTAAAAAGTTTGATATTCCAGAGAACGCTTATAAAGTTTATTTGCGAGCTGATTATAATGATTTGCATAAATAATTCTACTGAACGCCAGCGATTTATTGAATTCAGCCAACAAATTTTTCAAAGAGTCTCGATGCAGGATGAAATGCTGGTAGTCTTAGTTAAGGGAGAGATGAATTTATGGGGCCAACGTCGTTTACAGCTTATGAGATTATCATTAACGCGATCATAATTGCAACCCTTGTTTATACGATTAAGAAGTACGTTAAGCCGATGGATAGGGCAAAAAAAGAACTTGTTAAGCTGGAAAGCTATTTGGAAGATAATGAAATTAAAGTAAAGAGTAACTACCTTCAGCTGATGAGAGAAATGGAACACATGCCATTATTGAAGCCGTATTTTAAAGTCTACGAAAGACTTCTAACTGTTTATCAAAATCGAAATGAAGTACCGCATATTGAAGAGTGTTTTAATCAAGATGTTATTATGGAAGACTATGGAAGTCGATCCATGATGAACTTTATGCCGGGTGCATTAACGGCCATGGGTATTTTAGGAACTTTTTTCGGGTTAATTATGGGGTTAAGAGGCATTGATATTTCAAGTGTTGCCAATACACAAATGAGTGTTATTGGATTGATCCAGGGAATATCTGGTGCTTTCTCAACATCTTTGGTGGGGATTTTCTGTTCACTCATTCTCAGTTTTTGGGACAGGAAAAACGTAAACGATATCAAACGATGTACCAGACGCATTATGATGCGACTTGAGCGAAACAATCACATGATAAAAAGCAGTGATGTATTAAGCAAGATGCTGATCATACAAGATGAGCAAAACGATAATGTTAGAACATTAGCAGAAGACTTATCCGTTGCAATTTCAGAAGAAATTGATAAAGCGATTACCCCTCAAATTGAAGCAATAACTAAAGGTACTAACAATCTAATAGAGTCGGTCAATAATAACCAAGTTGAAGGAATGGAAAAAATTATTGAAACCTTTATGGACAGTGTAAATGCTATGTTTGGAGACCAATTTGAAAACATGGCGGATACCATAGAAGAACTGCTGAGGTGGCAGAAAGAGTCAAAAGAAACGATGGACCAATTAATGCAGGGAATTTCTGAAACGGTGGATAAACTCAGTAACCAGGGAGAAATGATGCAGGAAGCAGGAGCGCTGTTTTCCGACAATATCAAAGGGATGAAAGTAGTCTCTCAAGAATTTAATGATGCGATTAACGGAATGCAAGTGGTTGCGGAAAGCTTTGAGGAGCAATCGATGCATAATCAGAAATTGATGGAAGATACTGCGGAGTTATTTAAAGAAATGAACGAAGTGATCGTTTCTCTTGATGAGATGGTAGAAAATCTTCACGGCAATACAGCAGAAATATTGAAGAGTTTAAATGATACTAACCAGGAACTGGTAAAATCTTCGAATGTATTTGCTTCTAATGTTGAATCCAGCTTAAAGTCAACTTTTGGATTGTTTGACAACAATCTCAGTGATATTTTAGCGCATCTGAATAACGTATTACAAAAAATCAAAAGACAAACAGAGGATATACCGGATGCTATTGATGGTTTGACCAATAATATACAGGCATTTGATGAAACCATTACTAAGGCGATTAATAATAATGAAATGATGTAGGTGATATAATGTTTCGAAAAGCACGACCAAAAGATGAAACAATTGACTATTGGATGTCCTACTCTGATTTAATGGCAGGAGTTTTGCTGATCATTATTTTGTTCTTGTTTGTGGCAATTTTAAATTACAACGAAGACAAGGACAAATTGGAAGAACAGCAGGCTCTATTGGAGGAAAAGGAAGAGGAAATAGAAATTCTTCAACTAAGGATCGATGAACTGGTTGGAATGAGAAAAAACATCATCTTGCAATTGATTGATGCCTTTGATGATTCTAATGTGGAGGTGGAAATTGATAGCAACACCGGCGATATTAAGCTGAGCAGTGGTGTTTTTTTCGATCTGGACAGCTATCATTTAAAGGAGTCAGGGCGTCAGTTTTTAGGGGACTTCTTGCCAATTTATCTTCGGGTATTGTTGAGTGAGAAAAATAAAAAATATATAAGCGAGATTATTATTGAAGGTCATACAGACGATGTGGGCTCATACCTTTATAACCTGGAATTATCTCAGCAACGAGCATTGGAAGTATCAAAATTTATTCATGGTAATGAATTTAGGGGAATAGAGAATAATGAAAAGGCTTTACTGGAGCAGGTGCTTAATTCCAACGGTAAGTCTTTCAGTCAATTGATTTTTCAAGATAATGAAGTAGACCGAGAAGCATCCAGGCGTGTTGAGTTTCGATTTAGAATGAAAGATACAGAATTAATCGATGAAATGGACCAAATAATCAGAGGAGTTATATGATATGAGAGATTTTCATTTTCATTTTGTTCCCATGAAACTAATATCGATTGCTGAAAAACTTGAAAAACACAAGAGTAATAACAAAACAGAAACCGTTCATTCAACACGAGAAATAGTTGAATTTTGTAAAAAAATCAACGAAATGCAAACAAAAGACGCGCTGAAATATCAAAGCAGCTACTCTTCATCATTTATTAAAAGATGTCTTCAATATGCGTACGAAAATCCAAATTTGATTATCAGTGAAAATATCCATGCAATTTTGCAAAAGAGATACCGTAGATCTTGGTGGGATTTATATTATTTTGCGTTGCTACAGACTTACGATGATCCCGTTTTCAGACAATATAACAATAAAAAAGAAGAAGGAGATTTTCAGCAATACGCTGTGCTGATAAATCTATTGCATAAAAACCTTGATGACCTTCCAGCAAGACTGGTAAAAGACATTGATCCCCGAAAAGAGATCACATTAGATCGATTTGCTGAAAAATATGCAATTGAAAAAGAAATGAGACTTTATATAGAATTGAAAAAGCAACTACTGTTGACCGGAAATAGGTACCAGCTGGAGCAATTTGGACTGGAAGAAATATTTATGATGATCCGTACCGAAAAAATGAAAACAAGTGCTCTCGTGACAAATAATCTGTTTAATCATTATAAAATGTCAGAGCTGGGAACGGAGTATCTTTTGGACATAGCAGACAGTCATAAATACCCAAAAGATAACCGAGCTACTGATTTTTGGAGATATATTGATGAGAAAAATCAAGACAGATTTGCTGCATTTTTGAATAAAGAAAGAATTCAACGTATTTTTGGGTATGATGAACGTTCTCACTTTTGGGGACAATATGCGCATTATATGGATCTGGTGGAAGAAAGCACTGAAAATCAACTTTTGGTCATGCATGTTGGGCAATATGTCATTATTGAATTTACAAAGGTTGGTAACGCCGCCTACATTTACTCAAAAGATTATTATCGCCAACATTACATGAAGTTGATACAGAGAAACCGAGCAATTCCACCAACTCGGCTTAAAACCAGGATGATGGTGAGTGGTCTGCCTCCGTCAAATCGTTTTGATGGTAATAACTTTATTATCCATTCTGGAAGTTGGTGGATGAATGCGTTACATTTTCTGGTAGCAATGGGGGTGAATCCAAATGAAAAAAGACCCGATGA
The DNA here is from genome assembly GCA_003566815.1 of Caldisericota bacterium. Classification (GTDB taxonomy): domain Bacteria; phylum Caldisericota; class Caldisericia; order UBA6126; family UBA6126; genus T3SED10-260. The sequence goes on along the minus strand of PXBT01000014.1, from coordinate 6,338 downwards.
TTAGAGGGCATGTATTGAGTGAGTTTTGTGAGAAAGGGTTGAGCTATTCAATTCACGGGGAAGACAACAGAAAAGTTTCTATTGAAGAAGTATTTAACGATACAAGCTTTTCCTTCAGCAATCAGGATTTGATCAAAATCAACATTTTACAGGAATTATGGATACAAGAAGTATTGCAGAAGGAGGATGGCAGCTACATACTTTTATACGATAGCATCTATGATCTTGATCGTTTTCAACGAGCTTGCTTGGAAATTCCCCATCATTCCATTGAGCAGATGACACTCAAGTCCAGGGGAATTGTAACAAAAAAATCGTTTATGATTCATTACAATCTCTTCAATGAAATGATCCCTGTCACGATTTATGAAAGACATGGTAATTATGTGATAACAAGTGAAGAGACTTATGTATTGACTAAAAATCAATACGATGCTTTAGAATTAGCAGAAGCCATCAACAAAGAGGAAACGGTGGAAGAAAGAATATTGGGGCTTGGGAGGCTAAAGCTTCTTGTAAATAATCTGGATGTAGTTCTGGACGGTTATTTGATGAGAAATGAATACGTAGCTCCGGATGAAATCACGTTAGATATTGAAGAAACCGAGAATGGCATTATTTTTAAACCAAGAACTGGAATACTTCCAGAAATGGAGGAGAAAGAGTTTGCTGAGAAAGAAAATTACAGAAATGTTCTTTCTTTTTCGGATGGGTTAAAAAGAAAAAGAATGGTCTTAAGCCCAGAGCAGAAACAGAAGGTTGAAAAAATCAAATCAACGCCACCCGTTACAGGAGATGATATTGCCAGATTTCATGAAAACCCTATGCCGTTTATACCTGAAGATATTTCCATTGATCCTGAAGAGTTTAGTGAAAGGGTTAAAGGCTTCAGAAAAATAGTATATAAAGCAGTTCCATTTGTCAGAACCAAAGAGGGAGAAAAAGGATGGTTTGAAATAGAAATAGGTGGCAAGCTGAAAGATCCAATTTCAGGTGAAGAAATAGAGATGACACCTGAGGAAATAGAAAAGATAAGTAAAGAAGCAGAAAGTGCAAACAGAGAATATGTCCCTTTGGGAAATGGTTTTGTAAAAATTGATGAAGAAATGAAAGACTTTGTAAAAAAAGTAAAGACGAACAACATAAAAAATGGTGATAAGGTAAAAAATGTCAACCATATTCTTGATATATTTACAAATACTGAAAATCTCGAATACACGGAAGGCATCGAAGGACATGTAGAAAAAAAATCGTTGGAATTACGCCCTATTCCCAGTGCGATTACAGCAACCTTGATGCAGCACCAACAAGAAGGGTTTAGCTGGTTATATGAAAACGTGCATGTGCCGAGAGGCTCTTTGTTGGCAGATGATATGGGGCTTGGAAAAACGATGCAAATCATAGCCTTGTTTGCAGCTCTTGATGAGACAGATGATTTTAAGCCGACACTGATCGTTCTTCCTAAGGCGTTGCTGGAGAACTGGCAGTCTGAGATTAATAAATTTATGGCAACTCCGATAGCTATGTATTTTCATATTGGCTCTGAGAGGATTCGAGAGGTCAAAGCAATCCAAAATATGCAGATCGTATTTACCACTTACGAAACGCTAAGCAGGGATCAGTTATTGCTCGGGAAAATTAAGTGGAAAACGATTGTTTTGGATGAGGCTCAGAAAATAAAAAACACAACAACATATGTTACGAATGCTGCAAAAGCAATGAATTCAAAAAGGAGAATAGCCCTCACGGGTACACCTGTTGAAAACAACTTAACAGAATTATGGAGTATTATTGATTTTGTTCAACCAGGGTTAATGGGTAGCCTAAAAGAATTCAAACAAACATACCAGCTTCCGATTGAGAAAGAGGAGAATCAGGATGCAGCTGTTAGGCTTCATGAAAAATTATCGCCTGTGTTACTGCGTAGGAATAAAACTGACATATTAAAAGATTTGCCTCAAAAAGAAGAGATATATATTGAGTGTCAACTGTCAGGTGTCCAAAAGAATCTTTATAAGGAGTTGATATATCAAAGAGAAGAAGATAAAGGAAGAACTTTAGCTATTATACAAAACTTACTTATGTTATGTTCTCATCCAGCTTTGTTAGGGGAAGAGCTGATGGACATGGGTAGCATTGAAAATATCGATAAACTGGAAAAAACAATGTCAGTTTTAAAGCAAATAAACGATGCTAATGAAAAAGTAATCCTATTTACCAGATATAAAAAAATGCAAACCATTCTATCGCAGATGATATACAAATATTTTGGACGCAAACCAATGATTATAAACGGAGAAGTGACCAATAACCGAGCAGGAATGATTGATCAATTTAATGTTTCGGAAGGCTTCAATGCCATTGTTTTATCACCAAAAGCTGCAGGAGTAGGTCTAAATATTACGTCTGCCAATCACGTCATTCACTATACAAGAGAATGGAATCCTGCTATTGAAAATCAGGCAACAGATCGTGTATACCGTATAGGTCAGAAGAAAGATGTTAAAGTATACTACCCTATTGTTCGCTATGGAAATGATGGTATTACAGTAGAAGAAAAGCTGGACGAATTGTTAATGGAAAAAAGAAAACTATTTGAGAATACGATCATCCCAACTAAAAAGCTACAGATAGAAGCGAAGGATTTTGAATCAATTTTATCAAGAGACATCTTATAAAAACTGTTTCAAAGGCTTTCTTAATTTTTAACAATCGGCGATAAACTTCCTATAAGAATAGGATCAGGATCTGCCTTTAAATAAAAAAATGAGGTGCAAACATGAATAATAATATTTGTCCTGGCTGTATGAATCACTCCATAAAAGACCCTTGCGAGCACTGTGGTTGGAGCAGTGAGAATGAGGAAACCTCCACCTTGCACTTAGAACCTGGCTCCATCCTTCAGGGTAAGTACCTGATTGGAAAAGCATTGGGGCAGGGTGGTTTTGGAATTACCTACCTGGCAAAGGATACCGTACTGGATGTAAAACTGGCCATTAAAGAGTATTTGCCTCAGGATTTAGCCAGTCGGCAGATGGGCCAGGATCAGGTGTCTGTGTTCTCTAAAGAAGGGAAAGGGTATTTCGACGACGGCCTGCAGAAATTCCTGCAGGAAGCAAAAACCCTGGCGAAATTTGAGCAACACCCCAACATCGTATCCGTCCGAGATTACTTTGAAGCCAATGACACCGCTTACATTGTCATGAGCTATATCGAAGGCATCACCTTAAAAGAGTATGTGCAGTCCAAAGGAGGCAAACTGGAAGTTGATCAGGCTGTACCAATTATGATGCCAGTCCTTGATGCATTGAAGGCAGTTCACAATGAAGGGATTCTTCATCGGGATATCAGTCCTGACAATATCTTTATTACCAGTACCGGACAGGTGATTCTCATTGACTTTGGAGCGGCGAGGCAATCCATCAGCGATAAAGGCCTCAGCATGTCCATCCTGTTGAAACCTGGATATACACCGGAAGAACAGTATCGAAGCAAAGGCCAACAGGGTCCATGGACAGATCTTTATGCTGTTGGGGCGACACTGTATCGGATCATTACCGGTAAAATGCCCCTGGAGTCTATGGACCGAATGGTGGAAGACGAGCTGGAGCAGCCTTCTCGGTTGGTGAAAGATATTTCACCGGAGTTGGAAGAGACGATACTTAAGTCCATGGCCGTATTTGGTAAAGATCGTTATCAAACAGCAGAGGAATTGATACAGGAGCTTCATAAAGCAGTGGAAGAAGAAACGCCTGAAGTAAGTGAAGTGGTCGGGGACCAAATAGAGCAGCGTGAATTGGAAAAACCCATGGAAAAGAACATAACCAGCAATAGCGAAACAAAAACAATGAAGCCATGGCAGATCATAAGCATTGTCGTGGTTACTACGGTGCTTGCGGCCAGCATCTTTACGGTTTTTTGGATAAATTCCAATGAATCAGACGAAACAAAGACTCCTATCGGAATGGCTGATGAAGAGACAGAAATTTATATCGTTGATGAGGCTTCAGGAGCCGCTGTTGAAACGGGTTCATCGGAAGTACAAAGGACAAACGATTATATTGTGCCTGCCAGCGCATCCCGCGGTTTAAGGCAGGCAGATATTTTACATCTGACAGCAGGAGAACTGCGACTGGCAAGGAATGAGATTTTTGCCAGGCATGGGTATATCTTCGATTCAGAAGATCTGCAACAATACTTCCAGCAGCAGGAATGGTACACCCCGGACCCAAACTACGATGGTTCCCTTTCTGAAGTAGAAAAAAACAATGCCGAGTGGTTATTAGGCATGGAAGAAGCCTGGGGAAATGAAAGCCCAGATCTTACCGGATTTGTTTTTCCAGATAGCAACCTGAGAAAACTATCGGCTCTGGAAGTTGGATCCCTGTCCGAGAGTGAAATAAGGCTGGCAAGAAACGAGATTTTTGCCAGACATGGGCATGTCTTTCAGTCAGAAGACCTGCAAAGACATTTTCAACAGCAGCCCTGGTATCAGCCTAACCCGCTTTATGATGGTTCGCTGAACGAAATTGAAACATACAATGTGGAACTGTTGATGGAAATAGAAGAATCACTGTAAATGTTGCCAATACAAAGAGCAGATGGACCATGAAAAGCGGATTGGATTGAAATGGTTAGGAGGTTGCCAGATGGAAAAAGGGATGATTGGTTTTATTATTGCAATCCTTATTTCAGGAGGTTTTTTATTCAATGCAGATCGTCAGGCAGAAGAGGAAATGAATACAGCAGAGGCAGAAAGAGAGAAACCGTCCCCAATTGCTATACAGGAGCATCCTGATGAAAAAAGCAATGATAAAATCCTGGAAACCATTAGTGAGAAAGAAGAGGAATTGGAAGCGGTGTCCGAATATATTATAGTCATTGATCCGGGCCACCAAACCAAGGCAAACTATGAACAAGAACCTGTTGGTCCCGGTCATGAAGAAACGAAAATAAAGGTGAGTCAGGGAACCAGAGGTGTCCGGACAGGAACCATGGAGTATGAACTTAATTTACAGGTCAGCTTTTTACTGAAAGAGATCCTGGAAGACAGAGGCATTGAAGTTGTGATGACCCGGGTTGTGAATGATGTGGATATAAGCAATAAAGAAAGAGCGGAAATGGCCAATGAAGTCAATGCGGATCTTTTTGTCCGGATTCATGCGGATGGAGCAGCCAGTCAGGCTGCCAGAGGAGCACATGTGTTAATCCCCGATGAAAGCCATTCGACGCCCGGTGTTTATCAGAGCAGTAAAAAAGCGGCAAATCGATTATTGCATCATCTGGAAGCCGAAGGCATACAACTCCATAGCAATCCGTTGACCAGACGTGGAGATATCTCCGGATTCAACTGGTCAGAAGTTCCGGTATTTTTGTTTGAAATGGGATTTATGACAAACCCGGAAGAAGATTTGCTGCTGGCAGACACTGCCTATCAAATAAAGCTAATGACTATAACTGCCAATGCCATCGAAGATAACTTAAAGGAGAATAAATGAGGAGGCGTTAAATGAGATATCAAATATCAGGCACGGTAATGCCAGTAGTGGAAATAACACTTGAAAACCAGGAACATTTAGTGGCACAACCAGGAGCAATGAAATGGAAAACCGGCAATGTGAGCATGAACACAAACATGCATGGTGGGTTATTTAAGTCTATACGAAGAACGTTTTCAGGAGAAGATCTTTTTCTGGTGGATTTTGAATCAAACGGGCTTGGGTCCGTCACCATAGGTCATTCATTTCCAGGAACCATATTACCAGTGGAAATTAGTCCGGGGAAAAACTGCATTTGCCAAAAAAGAGCTTTTCTGGCCTGTTCTTCAGACGTGGATATGGACATGTATTTGCAACGGAAGATTGGAGCAGGATTTTTTGGTGGAGAAGGATTTGTGATGCAACGTCTTAGTGGTAATGGGATGGCATTTGTCGAGCTGGACGGAGAAGTAACAGAAATAGAACTGGGACCAGGGGAATCCCTGTAAGCAGAAACAGGTGCTGTCGGAATGTTTGAAGAAACGGTGAGCATGAACATCGAAATGGTAAAAGGGTTAGGGAATCTCTTTTTCGGTGGGGAAGGGCTTTTTCTCACAACATTAACCGGTCCTGGGAAAATATGGCTGCAAAGCATGCCGATTCAAAGCATGGCAAAAGAGTTAATACCATTTTTTCCATCTACAAACAAACGATAAGGGCATGAAGGGAAATAGAACGCCGGCTGGAAGAAACCATTAAAAATCATGAGTAAGCTTAAGTTATAGAATAACCCACCAAAATCAAATATTTGCTATATTTCTTTATAGAGAGACAATTATTGTCTCTCTATTTTCGTATAAT
>PXBT01000183.1 GCA_003566815.1 Caldisericota bacterium | reverse complement strand
TCTATGGGCATGAGCAATGATTATGAATGGGCAATAATGGAAGGTTCTAATATGATTCGAATTGGGAGAGGCATTTTTGGAGAGGAGAGTATCAAAAAATGAGCAAATTGACAGAATGGCTTCAAGGATTGTTTGGCGTAGAAATCGATGAAGAACCTGATCCACCAATTGGCAGGAAAGAAAAACCTGGCACTTCAGAGGATCATTTTCCTGACCAAGTTTCTAAAAAAACCTCAAAAACAAGCTCTAAAAGCAAGGATAGCACATCTGTAGCTACCACTACCATCAACGATGTTACAGTGATGGTAATATCTCCCCTTAATTTTGAGGAAGCAAAAAAAACTGTAGATTTTATTAAAAGTCAGCGTCCAGTTGTAGCAAATTTTGAAGATACTGAGAGAACCTTGTTTCAACGATTTATTGATTTTGTAAGTGGAGCAATTTATTCAATGGATGGAAAAATTGAAAAAATTAGCCAATATGTTTTTTTATTTGCTCCTCCTAATGTTTTGATCAACGCTGAAGATAAAAGAAAATTTATATCTAAAACTTCATCTCCAGATAGTAATTCTCCTTTTGAGCTTTGATTTATGAACTTTGTAACTCCAAAATCAATTTAATATTATGATAGTAGGCTTTGAATGACTGCTTTTAGTAAAGCAGAAAAAATTAAAATTTTTAAGGATTATATTGAGCTTTATAAAGATGATGTATATCGAATGGCTTTATATTACACAAAAAATAAAGATGATGCTGAAGATCTCGCGCAAGATGCTTTTATTAGAGCTTTTACCTACTTTGATCGTTTTAAGCAAGACACCAATTTTAAAGCATGGATTCTTAAAATTATGAGAAATATTTTTATTACGCAAATCAAAAAAAAACAGTATATGTTTGAGCACAATGAAGATCAGATGGTTTACTCGCAATCCACCGATCAAACAGAATCCCAGGCTCTTGATTCATTGCGAACTCAAGAAATTCAGCAAGCTATTAATCTTCTACCCCAGGAGTTCAAGGAAGTTATAATTCTTTGCGAACTGGAAGGGTACTCTTATGAAGAAATTGCAAAAATTGTTGATATCCCTGTGGGCACTGTCCGGTCAAGACTACATCGTGGAAGACTTTTATTGCGAGAAAGACTGGTGGAAAAACAATGAGTTATGAAATAAATCCAATCGAAGCAACATGCAGTGAATGCAGAAAACTCATCAACGATCTGGTTGATCATCGCATGACTTATGATTGCAAACTTCAATTTATGCAACGCATAGTTCGATGCAGAGATGAAAAAGGCTGTTACATTTGTATTGATCTTGTAAAAAGTTTTTTTTCAATACGCAAAGAGCTTATGAATATTAAAAAAAATGATCCTGCTCCTGGCTGGCTCATGAACAAAATTTTAGAAAAAATACAATAAACCTCTCCTTTTCCTGATAAAACCAGTCCTCGTCTCTCATTTACTTTAATGTCTATAAAGGTTACATTACAGACATATGAGTCACGGGGACGGGGGTATTGACTCACTTTTTTTTAATTGACAGCATTTAATCATCTTTTTATAATATCTTCATACGATACCACTTCCTCGCATGGAACAGGGAAAGCAAGTGCATTTACAGGTAGCACTGTACCTTATGGCGACAAAGCTTTTATGTTGTTTATATTGACTACTTATTAGTAGCTATCATGGAGGCGCAATATGGTTAAGCTTTGCTCAGTCTTACCAACAGAACTTGATTGTTCTATCCTATCACCCCCCCCCAGGGGGAAATAACCTCCTGAATCGCCCACGCGATCCTCCTGTGTTTCATAAACTCCCGCATATTCCAGGAAATGTAGTGCGTATAGCCATTTTTTAAAATGAAGGTGAAATATGATTTTTAACACTTTTAATAAGCAAGTAATTCTGCCCTCTATACTCTCGCTTCTAATCTTATTCATTGGGCATCCCTTCCTCCATGCTCAGCTGGCAGACACCCCCTGGCCTTGCAGTGGAGGCAATGCTCAGCGATCCGGGCTGAGCAGGTATGATACCTCTCGTGTGGACGGTACTTTGTTATGGAAACGAGAACTTCCAGCAAGCATGATTCCTTTAATAGGGTATGATGATACCCTTTATCTTTACGAAACTATCACTGAACCTCATGATGATTTAATGTGGATAGGTCAGAGTTTTTATACTTACCATCTTCCCACTCAATCCATACAATCCTTCTTTGAAAACACAGATAGAAAAAACAATGAAGGAATCAGCAGACTTTTTTCCACGCCCACTCTTGGAGCTGATGGTACTTTGTATATCCCCACCAGTCACGCTATTTATCATGCCACATTGTATGCAGTGAGCTCATCAGGGGAGCTGTCCTGGGAGTTTGATGTAGATTCGAAGGCTGTGAGTGAACCTATGATAGGCAACGATGGTACCGTTTATGTCAATTCAACACATTGGAGCAGAAGGGGGGGAGATGAATTATTTGACCCCCATCTTTTTGCTTTGGATCCCCAGGATGGCTCGGTCAAGTGGTCCCACTACCTTGGCGGCACTCAATCAGGACCAGGCATAGGCAAGGATGGCACAGTGTATGCTGCAGGTTC
>PXBT01000011.1 GCA_003566815.1 Caldisericota bacterium | reverse complement strand
TTGTATAGGCAATCGCTGTTTCGCGGTTCATGTTTTCCTGCCACCATAACGCCAGTTGTATTAAAGTGATGCTAGTATACCGTAAAAGGCGCGGTCTGTCAATGTTTTATCCGCTGTTTCATACGCCAACCGATGGCAGTGGTTCGTCGGCTATCAGCAAAGCGCACGCTGCCGCAGACTCCACCTCCTCATTGTCCCAACGCATCCGCGTTGCCTCGATGAGGTCGTCTTGTTCAAAGGTGGTTGCCTCATAGGGAACTTTGGGTCGTTCCCTGCTGAACTCACAGAAAGACACTGTAAAATGCCCTGCGTATGCCGGAAGTGTCAGGCCCAGCAGCAGTGCCATCATAGGGATGTTTTTCGTACGCATAACTCTGTGCTCCTGTTTTTCGTTAAACGGCGCCGCGCATTCATTGTTGTTGCTCGTCGTGAGCGGCGGCTGCGGCTTCTTCTTGTTCAAGCCGATACTGAAGCATTTCAAGGCGATTGCGGATGAGTTGCCGCGTAAACTCCAACTGTTCAGCCGGAGTGTCTGAATTGAGAACAATAGGTTCCTCAGGCTCCTCCGCTTCAGGATACACCTCCACCATTTTCTCAACATAGGGGATGGCGATGTGTGCCGGCATATCAAATGACAGCAAGGTGAAAGCCAGCCTCCTCAGTGAAACTATTGCAAGTTCACTGTTGCGTCCGACGCTGCGCGTGTGAAAAGGGTCATCCCCCCAAAATTCACGATATGTGGCGGCATGCAACACCGCAGCCGCATCATCACTCTGCTGCAAGTATAATAAACGCAGCATTTCACGATAGGCGGTGCTACGGGCGTCACTCATTTTCATGGGGCGCGGCAACGTGAACAGTTGCTCCGCAAGCGCCGGTATTCGCGCATCAGCTTCCATGCCCGCGTACATCAGCACTATGATCACACGCACCTTATCCCAGTTGATGGGATCCTCGTCAAGTGCACGCGCCAAAGCGGCTATCAGATATTCCTGATCCGCATTCGTTTTTGGGACATCTGTATACTCAGAACATCTGGCCAGCGCACCAACAAAATTGCCGGTTGGATTGGCGCGCCGGTACGCTATCACCGTATTGTCCCAAAGCTGCAACAAATACTCATCGTCAACAGCTGACAAATCCGGATCGCCACGCCACGGAACTTCCGGATCAAGGGGAATGAGAGGTGTTGTCGCAAATGCTGTAATGCAGGTTGCTGTGACAATCAAGCCAGATATTGCCGCAATAATGTTCTTGTGCTTTTTCGTTCCCATTATTATCTAGCTCCTATTTACATGGTTGGAAAATGGATTTCCGACAGAAAGCAAGATTTTTGTTCCAAACTGATATCACCCTCTACACGATTAGAAGCAGGCTCCTTTCTCAACTATCTAGGCAGAGAGGGCTCCGTCTCTTCTTCGAGTCTCCGATAAAGTTTGTCAAGGTGCATTCTTATCTGCGCGTACGTTAAATCGCTTTTCATGCCCGTTATGTTTTCAACCACCAATTGTTCGGGCTCGTAGGATTCCGGGTATGTCTCCAGCATTCGCTCGACGTAGGGGATGGCAATGGCGGGCGGCATTTCTGACAAATATGATAGACTGATTCTCCTCATGCGCACAACAGAGACTTCGGTGTTGGTTTTATGCAAACCGGGCGTGTGGAACGGATCGTTTCCCCAGAATGTCCGGTCGACTGCCATATGATAGAGCAGCGCCGCCGCATCGTCGCTCTGTTGCAAACGTAACACATGCATCATCTCTTTGTATGCCCTGCCCCGAGCGGCGCACATCTTCATGGGACGCGGCAGTTTGAACATTTGTTCGGCCAGCGCCGGGATGCGGGGGTCGGGTTCCATGCCTGCATACATGAGCAACAGGATTAGCCGTACCTCATCCCAGTTAATGGTTTCCGCGGCAAGTGCGCGCGACAACGCCGCAATCAAATACTCCTGATCCTCAGGCGTCTTGGGCACTTCGGTATATTCAGGGGCATGAACTATTGCGGAAACAAATAAACCGTCCTTGGGGTTCGCATGGCGATAGGTTATCATGGTGTCACGCCAAAGCTGCAACAGCCGCTCATCGGTAATTTGCGCCAAGTCCGGATCCCCCGGCCACCGTTCGTTTGGATCAGGGCGCGGATATAAGGGAGACCCTTCACTGATTTGGGGTGGGCCCAATGTATCGGATGCCATTGCGGCCATGCATAAGGCTGCCACGAAAAATGCCATCATAGGGATGTTTTTCGTACGCATAACTCTGTGCTCCTGTTTTTCGTTAAACGGCGCCGCGCATTCATTGTTGTTGCTCGTCGTGAGCGGAGGCTGCGGCTTCTTCTCGTTCAAGCCGATACTGAAGCATTTCAAGGCGATTGCGGATGAGTTGCCGCGTAATTTCCCACTGCTCAGCCGGAGTGTCTGCATTGAGACCAATAGGTTGCTCAGGCTCCTCCGCTTCAGGATACGCCTCCGCCATCTCCTCGAGATAGGGGATGGCGATGTGTGCCGGTATATCATCTGACAGGAAACTGAAAGCCAGCCTCCTCAGTGAAACTATTGCAAGTTCACTGTTGCGTCCGACGCTGCGCGTGTGAAAAGGGTCA
>PXBT01000004.1 GCA_003566815.1 Caldisericota bacterium | reverse complement strand
TGTGGACAAGAATCTATCGCTTCATGGATTTTTAACCAATAAAAATGAATGGTGGGGCGGACTTTACAAAAACGATGTCTTGATTATGACTGAGTTACTTGAAGGTGGATGCAATGCTCCCACTTATGATGTTCATGTCCAGTCGGATGTCTGGATGGGCATCAGTCCTTCAGAAACCAGCGTACAATTGCGTTCGCCAAGTCAGAGGATTCACCATCCTGCTCAGAATCTTCAAAAAAATACAACCCTGGTTCCCAACAATGCAAAGTATCCTATGCCTGTTACAACATTCCATGATGTTCGATTGAATTACTCCGAATTTGTGGGCATTGAGCTTTGGAATGATAGTGGAGTCAATAATATTTTTATGACTTCGCTCAACCTTAACAATCGACTTCATTCCAACAATTTATCTGACGACTATATAGAAGCTCAGCAATCTGAGCATTTCGTCGGAGCTGAAAATTTCAGCCTTGATTTGGACTATAACAGAACACTGCTCAATTTTGAAGCAAATCTTCGGTACCACGATGCAAGCGGAAACGGTCAAATGGGCACTCATGATCCCATATATAAAAAGACATACAATAATCTGAACCTGAATGAAGTGGAAGCGGGTGACATTCGATACAGCGACATGAAGTTTGACATTATGGGTCAGCGATTTGAACTCAAAAAGAACACAGTGGTTCGCTCGGGTGATCCTGATTTTGGATTGGAATTAAAAAGGATACCTTCCAACACTATGTACTATCCTTCTTCTCTCCATGCTTTTGCAGATTTGGATACTTTAATTGAATATCAACCTGGTGATGACATTTACACCACACCTGCAGTCACTTATCTTGCAGGTACGGTAAATATACGCGCATTAGGCGATGCATGGCAGTATCTGTATGCTGATCTTGACAATAGTGGCAGAGTCTCTCCGGGTGATATCAGAATATTCAGCGTCAATCCAGCTTATGCAGATGGTTCCATCGTGCAGGCAGGTGATGCGGATGTGAATCAGGTTTATCGAACTTTACCCAGTGGCACCACCAATATTGTTCCTATCGGTATGGATGAAAATCTGCAATATGCTTATGCAGATATAAATGAGAGTGGCACCATTGATCCTGGTGATGTCCGTCTGACTCCGGTTATGCATCATCGACCAGGCAGTGTGGTTCATATTGATGATACGGACTATAGGACTGCCAACCCAACCCCTCCTCCCTCCTTTATATCCAAATCATTTGAACTTCGAGATGTAAGAAGAACACCAAGCAATGAACTTTACATTGATGTTGATCAAACAGGATTGTACAGCTTTGATGATATTGCTTTGACACCTACCATACTTCGATCAGGCATGATCAGACTCACTAATGTGAAGATCAATGATGTCGAGTATTTGCATGGCACCAGAGTATCCGCAGGTAATGTTTATTACAGACAGACTCGTGTCCATATGATTCCCATGGGGATGAATGGAGATCGACGATTTATGGATATGGCAGTGTTGCCTGCAAACCTTGGACTTGATGTTCAGCTTGGCAGTGAACTTACGGTTGAGCGCACTACCCAGATAGATGTTCAGGTTAATCCTCCTCCAAAAGCTGGAGAATTGATTTATGTGTATGTCTATGAACCCGATTCGCAGGAAACTTCAGTCAGCCTGGTTACTACTGGCATAATCAGCACTTCAAGACCCAAATTGACCTTCCAATATACGCCATGGAAGGGTTCGGTCGGATTCAGCGGACAGGCATTGGATCGCTATTTCCGTATTGAAGCCTTCAAAGTTTCAGAGCCTCCCATGGGCTATGAAACTGCTTCAGGTAAAAGCTCAATTATCAAACCAATAAAAGGGGCTTATGAAGATCCTTTCTGGGCTGAGCAAAAAGTACTGAGAGGCCCGATTCACTTCGATGCTCAGCGAAGATACAACACTCCCATCATTTTGCCCAGAATACAACGATACCATCCCAACTATCATGTTTTTTATGATGGATATGACTGTTTTGAAGAGTGGAAGAGCATCATTCTGCCAGCTCAAGTCAATATGCTTCCCAACAGAAAAGCACTGACAGTTTATGAAGAACGCCAGCCTGTGATGGAAATCCAGGTATTTACAGGAGATGATCCGTTGGATGTCAATGATCCTTCAGGCTTGCCTTTCTCAACCTCAACCGCTATTCATGAAAATGTTCCCATGGCTTACTACAATGTGCATGGCGCGGGTATTGCCTATCTTTTCACCACCTATTTATTGCAAATAGCTGATAGTGTTGTAACCGATCCCTCCCCGGATGTTCGTAGGTCACTGGAGGGCTGGGAGAAAGCAATTGTACAAGTCAATACGGACAACACCTTCCATGTTTGGCAATGGTTTGATTCTGGTTATATTGATCGTTTCGATGGCGCAGATCGATTGATTTATTATGGCAGAGGTACGGGCACCTTTGAGGACAGAGATTGCTCTTTTGGTTCAGGAAAGTATGATTTGGATACCGGCTCAACTCAACGGCCTCCTCCTCTGGGGGATATCACACAAATGGATACTTTTGCGGGAGCTCCCATTATTCACTATGGAGTCCCTGTCAAGTTGACCAATTTCCAGGAAACGGATGTAGGGGGTCGATTCCTTGTAACTGCCAAACCCAGAGACAGCTCCACCCCAATGAATGTGGTTTTTTACAGCCATCAGATGATGTATGATTACAACTTGAGTCTGGCCTATCCGCGATATGGTGGGCACCAGTTTTATGGACCTTACTTTACGACTGATTTATCCAATGGTATTGACTATATAGGTTCTGTCCAGATTACAGTTTGCGACCCTGACCCCATTCTGAATTTTGTGGATGTCACATGGGCGGATCATGCCCTGCAGTATTCCACCGTCAACTACACAGGAGGCTCCACAGCCTTAAGCCCGATGACCAGCCCCCCTGCTCCTTTTATTCGTTCTCGCTACAACCCTATAATATTTGACTGGCAGGATGACATACGCACTTATCCCGGAGGTCAGACCCATACGGGAAGAGTTATCGGAACATCGGGCACAAACGATACAGGAAGAGGCTCAGGATGGAATGCCTATCCCGCTATATGGTCTAAAAATACAGCCCGTATTCTCCATGGTCACAACTATGATGAAGCGCTGGATTATAAATATAACCAGTTTAATAAGCTGGGTACTGAATTTTATCCTCTGACAGACTATGGACTTTATTTCCGCTTGAAAAATTTTGACAACCTTAATTATACATTTGAAACTTCTCCCACTAATCCAGATGCATTGGAAAGGCATAATCTCCTGATCAACAGAATAACCATTCGAGGACCTTTCAAGCGACCTCGATCGTTCTATGACATTGAGAGCAATACTACAAGTTATACCCTGCCCAACCAGTATGGAGATTTGTCACGAGTGCCAGTGCAGTATGATTACTCAGGTGAAATTGTCATAACCAACCGTAATTATCAGCTTTTTGAATATTATATTTCTGATGCCAACTTTACGAATGTGACCAGTCCTCCAACCTCAGAAACTTTTATAAGAAGCGAAACAACAGTTTATCATGACGAAAATCCTGTTTATTACCCACCTAACGAAGTGAACCCAATTTTAACCTATAATGGAGCATTGGACTATACAACAGCAGCAAGCGAGCAGTATACTTATGACAATGCCATTTATAATGCATTTGCTATAGATGAGATCATTCCTATTGGTCGTGGTCGCATTACCATAGAAGTGGAATTGGAAAACGGTATGGTACGCAGATTTGAAGATTGTTGCACTGGCGATACCAATGAACCCGGCTTTCTGGTTCATGGACTTGATATTGAAACCAATGCCTCGTCTTTTGAGCCCGACAGGGATCACAAGCTGGAAGTTACCATCAGGGAATATGAACCCAAGGGTTATGATCCAAGATATGTTGAAACTGTCAATGAATGCAACAATGCAGTCCTTGTGGTATGGCAGGACAGAGGCATCAGGGATGCTTCAGGCAGGCTTATAGGAGCAGGTGATGGATGGATCACCCGACCTCCTGTCAATAGCATTACCACTTCCCATGCCTATCAATTCAGCCGCGAACATGATATCAATGGAGACGGTAAAATCTCCTTTGCAGACTATGAGACTGAAATTATGGGCACCTATGATCTGGCTACCAATACCTGGTCCGGAGGCTTGATTGATGCGCGTACCTATAGTCGCAACAATGGGCTTTATACCATGGACTTGAGTCAAACCAATGGCAATCAGGTTACAACCGTGGGCTATGATTTTGGGGGAGGCGAGCGCATAGGTCGCTATACCACACTGGATCATATCGTGGATATGAATGAAATGCTTCCCATTGTGGTTACGGCCTACAAATATGGTGACGACAACAATGATCGTGCTTTTACACCCCTTTATGATTATTATGAACCTGCGCAGTATTCTCATGAAGTTTATCTTGCAGGGCAAACCGTCATTGATGTGGTGCCATCCCAAACCTTGAATGTTGCCACATCTCCCGAGGTATTGACTGCAGGCACACAGCAGGAGCTCAATGACCCTCAGAATCCCTTTACCCTTATAGTGCTGGATGAAGAAGGCAACCCGGTGGATTTATCCCAGGGAGGCATTCCGGATGACGCTGGATTCAGCCATATTGATGACGATGCTATCTGGCACAACCTGATTCTTGATCCTCATCCTGACAATCAGTATTTCTATGGACCCGATGCAAGACTGCCTCAATATTATTGGATAAGGACCGACCTTCATAATGTGGATAATTCGTTTACAAACAA
This sequence comes from Caldisericota bacterium, assembly GCA_003566815.1. Lineage (GTDB taxonomy): Bacteria > Caldisericota > Caldisericia > UBA6126 > UBA6126 > T3SED10-260. The sequence goes on along the minus strand of PXBT01000004.1, from coordinate 6,934 downwards.
TCGAAGACTTTATTCCAATGCGCAAAACCCCTTCTTCCCTATTGAAATAGATTTTCGCGACAAGGCTAATGGTCGCTACATATTTAATGGCTTTGTTGCCAATGATGAGGGTTCCTTTGATGTATTTGTCTTTACGCCGGACAGAAGACAGTTTGGAAAGGTTTCGGTTCAGGTGGAGCTTCCCCAGGTTAGCTATGAGGTAACCAATGTGGATGATCCTCGTGGACAGGTGTTTACCAGCCCGGGAGATCCCGATTTTGTGCTGACTGCAGGAGATAATCGATTGTATCGTATCACAGCGCAGGTCAGATCAGCCACAGGAGTTCCCTTGAGGGGAGCAGGAAGCGACATATCCGTTTGCGGAGGTACCGCCAGCGAAACAGCGCGATTTACCCTTCTGTCCACCGCGCCCAATAATTTTGGTTGGAGATCTCCTCTCCTGGCTTACTTTACGGGATCTGCCATTCCAAATCGCACTTATAACATGATTGCGGGAAAAACTGCAGGATATTCCGCTGTTTCACACATTCGAGCCGGTTTTGACTACAATCAAAATGGCGTATTGGATGAGATGAACAATGAAATATTTGAACTGGGCGGCTTCAGGGCTTTCCGTTATGATCATCGCATATCAACCGGAAGCAGGTACAGCGATCTGAATGGTGCCGCTTACACTTATTATAATACGCGAAGCTGGATGTGGGAGGATGGCGAGTTTTTAACTTATCCGCTTCACTTTATTGTTCCTGAAGAAAAACTCAAAACCTATGAAGGTATGTATTACCCCAACATTTCCTTTGAAAAAGGGATGGGTTTGGGCGCTATTTACAACAGCCCCCACAAAGGCGGTTATACCTTTGCTGATCTGGATGGTGATGGGCTCCTGACCTATCATGATTCGTTCAACCTTGATCAGGAAGGCAAAGTTACCTTCTACCTCTTTGCGGAAGATGTTGCTTCGGTGGGAGGTCTGGTGGGCAACAACCGCTATAGCATCAATGATGCCTTTAATGATGTTGCGGGAAATACAGCAATATATGCATCAGGTAGAGATCCCCAACGGACTCATACTCGCTTTTACAATGAATTTTTATACCGAATGACCATGCCTCCGTGCCCTTATTGGGATTGGGGCGAATGGTGGCAATGGTATTGTGAAACATACTGGCCCTTTCCATGGGTACAGCCAATTATAGAGTCAACCATAGAGCACACAGGAGACAATACTTTCCGCTTGGATTGGGATGCTTTACCATCTCAGTACCTCGAGCTCAAAGCTCCTTCGGTGGATATTTATGATGCGAACACCATGGTGGCTATTGGCAAGGATATTTTATCTCCTGATGCCTATGACATTGCCTATGGCAAAACCAACAGCCTGCTCATTCGGGCTTATCCCGCTGATCGACGAGACCTGCCGCTTCAGATTGGAACCTCTCTCATATTGGATGAAGAGGAGTACTTCCCCAGAAACGAAGTTTTCCACTACGGACCTCAGGCAGAAGCCAATATTTTTGGCAACCTTTATAAGAGTGAAGCAGACCCAGGAGCAAGAGAAACCATCATCAACTACACCCCTACAGGAACTGGAAGCAATCAGGCCTTCCTGCAATACTGGAGCCACAATACTCGCTTCAACTATCCTGCTGCCTATATGGTGGGAGGTTCGGCTGCATTTGATGTTGCTCAGGGTCTTGAAATTGTGGTGCATGAAAATGAACCTCTCAAGGCTCGAACTCCTGGAAGAATTACGGTAGTCGTTACTGAAGCTGGATCAGGGAGTCCTGTTCGCGGCGCAAGAATTACAGTGGAAGGATTGGGAGTTTCAGATGCTAAGACCGCTGATTCGAGCGGTAGCGCTGAATTTTCTCTCACGCCAAACAATCGGGGTGTCTTGGTGATAAAGGCAAGCATGGAAGGCATGATCACTGCTACTCATTTGCAAGGCGTGGATGAAGATGTAACCCCGCAATTTATTGACCTTGACCCGGTTGATGTTTTGCATGATGATAATATGGTAATCATCTCCGGCCGAGTGAAGCCTGGCTCTGTGGTTACTGTAAATAATCAACCTGTAAGTGTAAACAAACAGGGAGTGTTCCGCTATGAAGCCAAACTGGATCATCAAAACAATATGTTTGAAATTGTTGCCAAAGATGCTTCAGGCAGGGTAGCGCGTCGCATCGTCAACATTGAACGACAGACGGATACCCTTCAAATTCAAATGGATGTACCTGATCGGTTTGTGGATGCGCAGGAAGCTTCCATTCGGGGCAAAGTGATGAGAACAAGACTGACCGAAGAAGCCCCAAGCCGTTTGATATGGATTTTTGTCAATGGAGTGGAAGCGCAAGTGGTGCCGGATGAGCGTCACATTGAATTTACTTTTGAGGCTACCATACCTGTTGACCCTGGAAGAAATCGCGTTGAAGTCAATGTCCGCACTGCCGAGGGCTTTACCAAAAAAGTTACGGAAATCAATAATTATCGCAAGTCCACCATTGAACTCCAGATTGATAACGACAAGGCTGTCATCAATGGTGAATACAAGACCATTGAAGGTAAGCCCTATATATCCGCCGGGCGCACTTATGTGCCTTTACGCGTGGTAGCTGAGGGATTTGGCGCTGAAGTAACCTGGGTACAGCAAACTCGAGGCATTAATATTACTCTTGGCGATCAGGTTATCTCCATGCAAATTGGTTCCACTCGTGCTATGGTAAACAACGAAATTGTGCACATGGATGCTCCTCCGGAAATTACCAATGGACGCACTTTTGTGCCTATACGGTTTGTGAGTGAAATGCTGGGCGCTGAAGTGGAATGGATACAGGCAACGCGTACTGTGATTATCGAGCGACTGACACTGGATTAGTAAGTCGCAAAGGGATGAACATCCCGCTATACAATGCATCCCCCCTGTTTTTTAACAGGGGGGATTTTGCATGTTGAATGCCAGGCGGATTAAAGATATATGAAAGAAAAGTTTAATCTCCATTCCCTTTACCAGCCTCAGGGAGATCAGCCTTCAGCTATTCAAGCGCTGGTGAGTGGAGTTCGAGAAAAACATAAGTATCAGACCCTTTTGGGGGTTACAGGTTCAGGAAAAACATTTACGGTAGCCAATGTGATTGCACAATTACAGCTACCCACGCTTGTAATTGCGCCCAACAAAACATTGGCCGCGCAACTGTATGCAGAATTCAGAGATTTCTTTCCAGAAAACAAAGTAGAGTATTTTGTGAGCTATTATGACTATTATCAGCCTGAGGCTTATGTGCCAGGCAAAGACCTTTATATAGAAAAAGATGCTGATATTAATGAAGAAATAGAACGCATGAGGCAATCAACAGTGCGATCATTGATTGAGCGTAGAGATGTCCTGGTAGTGGCTTCTGTTTCATGTATATATGGTTGGCAGGAGCCTGAAGATTACCTTAAAAATAGAGCAAAAGTGGAGAAAAATCAAAAAATAAAGAAAACTGTTTTGCTAAAACAGCTCATATCGCTTCAATATGAACGAAATGATATTGATTTTAAGCAAGGTTGCATCAGAGTTCGAGGAAGTACTATGGATATTTTTCCTGCAGAAGCTGAAGAAGAAGCTGTTCGATTGCTATTTTTTGGCGATGAAGTGGAAAAAATTTCTATTTTTAATCCTCTTAGTGGGAAAACGATCAGAGTCATAGATCAGTATGTTTTTTTTCAAGCCAAACCCTTTGTAACCAATGAAAAAAGGTTGCTGAAAGTGCTCCCTGAGATTCGAAGAGAAATGGAAGAAAGGGTTCAATGGTTCAAATCTCGTCATCGATGGGTGGAAGCGGATCGTCTCGAACAGCGTACCCTGTATGACATGGAACTGCTGGAGACTATGGGTACCTGTCCGGGCATTGAAAACTATTCGAGGCATTTGGCAGGAAGAAAGGAAGGCTCCACGCCTTCCACCATCATTGATTTTTTCCCTTCCAATTCCCTCTTTGTGGTAGATGAGTCTCATATTTCGCTGCCTCAGATCAAGGGAATGCACAAAGGCGATCAGCATCGAAAGCAAAATTTGGTGGATTTTGGTTTCAGACTACCCTCTGCATTGGACAATCGTCCTCTTCATTGGGAGGAATTTGAAAAAAAAATACCCCGGGCGATTTTTGTATCTGCCACCCCGGCTTCTTTAGAGCTGGAACTTTCAAAAGGCAGATGCATCGAGCAAATTATCAGACCTACAGGGCTGGTGGATCCACAACTTGAGGTGAAGCCAACCAAAAACCAAATCGGGGATCTGGTGGACGAAATACTGGACCGAAAGAAAAAAAAGGAAAGTGTTTTGATTACCACGCTTACCAAAAGAATGGCGGAAGATTTGTCCTACTTTTTACTGGAGCAGGGCATTCGAGCAAAATATCTTCATTCGGACATTGATACGATTGAACGAGTTCAACTATTACAATCCCTGCGAAGAGGTGATTATGACTGCCTCGTGGGCATCAATTTACTGAGAGAGGGACTGGATCTGCCTGAAGTTTCTCTGGTGGCTATTATGGATGCAGACAAGGAAGGTTTTTTGAGATCCCATGTTTCGCTTATTCAAACCATAGGGAGGGCGGCAAGAAATATAAAAGGGAAAGTCATTTTATTTGCCGATCAGATCACGCCTTCCATGGATAAAGCTATCAACGAGACCTTGCGAAGAAGAGAAAAACAGCTTAAATATAATCAGGAAAACCATATTCATGCAGAAAGCATACAGAAAGCGGTTAAAAGAATACTGGATACGGAAGAAAAACCAGAAAAAGATGCGATGCTTCCAATGGGGGCTGATTATGCAGAACAAGCTGAACAATGGAGTTTGATGATAAGAGAGATGGAAGAACAGATGCATGAAAAGGCATCGGTGTTGGATTTTGAAGAAGCTGCAAAGCTGAGAGACCGAATAAAAGGTATAAAAAAACAATGGGAAGAAAATCAGGGAATAAGGGAGGCTTTTACCTATGATCGATCTTCAATTACTGAGAAACGATGCGGAAAAGGTAAAGAAAGGACTGGCAAAAAGAGGAGTGGCTCCTGAAAAAGTGGAAGCGCTGATCAATCTTGATGAAGAGATTCGACAGTTGACCAAAGCCACAGAAAAACTGAAAGCATCAAGAAATGAAAAATCAAAGACCATCGGTATAAAGATTAAAGAAGGGCTACCTGTAGAAGATATTGCCAGAGAAGTTAAACAAATTGGAGAACAAATTAAAAAAAGTGAAAAGGAAATGGAAGCCTTCAAAGATGATTTTCAATCCATGCTATGGGATTTGCCCAACTTGCCCCATGATTTAGTGCCAGAGGGAGCTGGCGAAGAGGATAATCTTGAAATTCGAAAAGAAGGCGCTTTGCCTGATTTTGATTTTGAACCTCGATCGCACCATGAAATAGGTAAAGAATGTGATTGGCTGGATTTTGAGAGAGGGGTCAAGCTCTCAGGCAACAAATTTGTAGTGTTGAAAGACCAGGGAGCTTTTTATTCGAGGCATTTAATCCAATTCATGCTCAATTCTGCAAGAGAAAGAGGGTATCTTGAAGTAGCGCCCCCCTTGATGGCAAAGCGATCTGTTTTTTATGGTTCGGGGCAACTCCCCAAATTTGAAGATGATTTGTATAAAATTCAGGATGATGATTCTTTTTTGATACCCACGGGTGAAGTTCCTTTGGTGAATCTATATGCCGACGAGATATTAAGCGAGGAACAACTTCCACTCAAGCTAACCTGCCTGAGTTCATGTTTCAGAAAAGAGGCGGGGGCTGCGGGAAAAGAAACAAAAGGTTTGATTCGTTTGCATCAATTTGAGAAAGTGGAATTGGTGGCTGTATGCAAACCGGATCAATCAAATCAAATGCTGGATGAAATTGTGGCGGATGCAGAAGTCATATTGAAAAAGCTGGGTCTTCCCTATCGCATCATGTTGCTTTGCACGGGCGATATGTCGGGCTTTTCCACCAGCAAAACCTATGATTTGGAAGTATGGTTTCCTTCGCTAAAAAAATATGTTGAAATATCTTCCTGTTCCAACTGTACTGATTTTCAAGCTCGAAGAGCAAAAATACGATACAAAGCTTCAACAGGGAAAAATCAACTGGTGCATACATTGAATGGATCAGCCCTGGCGGTGGGAAGATGTCTGGCTGCAGTGATGGAGCACTACCAGCAAGCTGATGGTAGTATTGCGTGGCCGGATATGTTAAAATAAATCGTCGTTGTTTTAATAGAGCAATGGATGGGTGGCCGAGAGGTCGAAGGCACGGCACTTGAAATGCCGCGGACGATGAGTCCCGGGGGTTCGAATCCCTCCTCATCCGTTTTTATCTTAAATGTTGCGAGGTGTCCCTTGAAAAAAATAAAAAAAACTACTGCAAAGCCAATTCGAAAAAAAACTTCTCCATTACAACGAGAGTTGCTTTATACTGTTTTCTTTTTAGCCGCTGTGCTCTTGTTCCCATGGTTGGCTTTTTTATTGGTTCGCTTGGTAGCAACTGTTTTTGAAATTCATCCAACCAGCATTACGGGTCACATATTGAGTATTTTCCCCAACCTGGTACTTGCAGGGCTGGGTATTGCTTTTCTGGTGTCGGATGATTGGAGCTTGTCAGCTGTAGGGCTTCATATTCGAAAACTAATCCCTGCAATTTTGTTTATTGTATTGGTGCTTGCAGGTTTATATACTATTTATCCTCTCGGAATGGCCATCTTTTTTGAACCTCGCACCCTGGTGGTAAGCTTTCAGGGTTTTTCACTCACTTACCTGGTGTTGTTTTTAAGATCATGGGTCGTGGTGGGTATCAGCGAAGAGATTGCTGCCAGAGGATTTTTGTTGAACAAGATTTATACTTTGTTTCGCCCTTCAATGAAACCTGTTTTAAGAAAAATATGGGCGGTTTTGTTTACTCTTGTTTTTTT
>PXBT01000034.1 GCA_003566815.1 Caldisericota bacterium | reverse complement strand
ATACGCCCCATCTGTTTGGATATTCCCTCTAAAGCAGCTAAAGCCTTGTCGGTGGCCAGGTTTCCTTGGCTGGTTAATGCTTTACTGGTCTCCATCGCTTTCACAGCATTTTCAGCTTCTTGTTGACCATTTTGCCATCCGCTCTTTACTTGTAGCTGTAAGCGGTGGAGCAGATTCCATGGCTCTATTGCACCTCCTTTCCAAAGCTGGTGAAGCTTTTTCTTTATCTTTGCAGGCTGTTCATGTCAATCATGCTTTAAGAGAAAAAGATTCAGATGCTGATCAAGCATTAGTAGAGGCTGGTTGCAGAGCCCTCGGATTACCCTTGTTTACCAAAAAAATAGAATCCCATGAATGGGAGAGTTGTCCTGGAACAGGCACCGAAGAAAAAGCCAGAAATATACGCTATGCATTTTTCTTTAAAGTTATGGAAATGCACAATATCGATACCCTGGCAATGGGTCACCATCGTGATGATTTGCTGGAAACCCTGCTGTTTAACCTTGTGCGAGGTACAAGTCCTGAAAAATTTGCCCATCTGATGCCTATGTTTGAACCAAAACGAAGAATCATGCGTCCATTGCTTCCCTTCAATAAAGAAATTCTGATACAATTTCTCCAGGAACAACACCTTCCTTTTGGTATTGACAAGACCAATTGGAATCAAACTTTCAGCAGAAATATTTTGAGACACCAGGTTATTCCGGGATTAAAAAAAATTAATCCCAAAGCTGATCATGCTCTTTTTAGATTTCGTGAAATCCTTGCTCTTGAGCAGGATTATTTATTTAACAACCTGAAAGATTTGCTGAATCCTCCTTTTTGGGAAAACCTCCTTGCAACTGAAGGGTTTATTCGGTTTAGAAGACCCCTGTACCTCAAACTACATCCTGCATATCAACTTAGAATTATCCGAGAAACAAGAAGGCAGGTTGTGGGGCATGGAAAAGATTTTTATTTTCACACCATCAACAGTATTTGCAAAGGAATTCAACAATCTCCTCAATTTAGATATAATGATAATATGATGAAGATATGGACTCGAAAGAATTGGGTATATTTTAAGCATGATGAAAAAGGAAATCTTGTATGACTGAGCCATTAAAATCCTGCCCTTCCGGGCTCAAAGTGCTCATCGATCAACCTGCAATTCATGAAAAGGTGCATCAGCTGGCAGATCAGATTTTATCTGACCATGACTCTCGCAAGCCATTGATACTCATTGGCGTTTTGAAAGGATCATGGGTTTTTTTGGCAGACCTGGCCAGAGCTCTTTCTCCTTTTCCTTTGAAAATTGATTTTATCCAGGCTTCGAGCTATGGAGACCAGACAGAAAGCACTGGCAATATTCTCCTCTTGAATGACCTGCAAATCGATGTCTGCGGCAAATCAGTCATATTGGTGGAAGATATCGTGGACACAGGATATACCCTCCGGCATCTTGCGGATATTTTAGCAACACGCAAGGCTGAATCAGTAAAAATATGTACATTGCTTGATAAGCCTTCGCAACGAAAAGTCAAGACGCAGATAGATTATATTGGTTTTACTATACCCCATCATTTTGTGGTCGGTTACGGCATGGATGCACATGAGGATTTTCGTCATCTTCCATTCATCGCATATTTATCCGAAAACACAGAGTAGTCAAAAAGGAGTAAAAATATGAAGAAAATGCCACCCAAACAACCCCCTTCAAAAAATAAAGGCAACAACAAAAAAAAGCCTTCCTTTAATATTTTTCCTATCTTATTGCCTGTAATCGTCTTTATTGCTTTTGCCTTTTTAGTAGAAAATCGAACTACTCGAGGGCCGCAGGAATTAAAATATCATGAATTTCTGGTATATGTCGAAACACAGCAAATTGAAACTGCCAAAATTGATGAAACCACTATCACTGGTGAGCTGGATAACGGCACAGCCTATACTGTCACCATTTATCCTGATCTTCGAAATGAAATGGTAGCATTACTCAAAACCCATGAGGTTCCTGTTGAAATTTCCGCACCTGCTTCCAATGTATGGGGGCATGTATTCAGCATTGGTTCCACCATACTGATTATTTTGTTTTTCTGGTTTTTGCTAAGCCGCACTATGCAGTCATCTGCAGGTGGTCAAGTTTTTAATTTTGGCAAAAGCACTGCAAAAATGTTTATGGATGAAGGACCTAAAATTACTTTTAAAGATGTTGCAGGATTGCATGAAGCCAAAGAAGAAATGATTGAAATTGTGGATTTCCTGAAAGACCCTAAAAAGTTTACTAAAATGGGGGCCAAGGTGCCCAAAGGTGTTTTGCTGGTAGGTCCTCCAGGCTGTGGCAAGACCTTAATGGCTAAAGCTATTTCAGGTGAAGCCAAGGTGCCGTTCTTCAGTGTGTCCGGCTCTGAATTTGTTGAAATGTTTGTTGGGGTTGGAGCTTCCCGTGTGCGAGACCTCTTTGGGCAAGCCAAAAAGTTTTCTCCTGCATTGATTTTTGTGGACGAAATTGACGCTGTAGGACGTCAACGGGGATCTGGCCTGGGTGGAGGACACGATGAACGCGAGCAGACCCTGAATCAGCTTTTAGTGGAAATGGATGGTTTTGATCCTCATGCAGGCATCATCATCATT
>PXBT01000094.1 GCA_003566815.1 Caldisericota bacterium | reverse complement strand
CATCTGCTTGCATTCGAACGCAACAACAGGCTTCACCTGGTATGGCCCGTTTTTTCCGAAGTGCCTGATGAGAACCAGGGGGCCACGCTCCCTGATCAGAGCAATCCCAACGAGCAGCCCGTCGACCAGCAGAGGAAGCAGCTTAAGATCCAGCTTGCCATCAGCGAATACAGCAATAACAGGTGGCTTCCCAAAAGAGTGTCGACCGATGCGGTGGTAACGCCATCCTATCCGGTAATCGACAGTTCACTTCCCCGAAAGGAAGAGTTTAACCTTATCTATTATGAGCAGGTAAGCCTTGTTATGATTTTCAACTCCTACTGGGACGGCAAGGATTATCATCAGATTAACGGGGTTTTCAACATTGCCGGCTGTAAGGGCTACCCCGAGCTCCTATACCTGGGAAATGGTCCATTCCCCGATCTATATCCCGATTTCAGGGATGCCCCGCTGAGATCACAAAGGTACAGGGAGCTTAATTTCAGAACGCTGGATGACCTGTCAGTCCGAAACAGCATCTCGCCATTCGGTTTCTATGAGATACTGAACCGCACACCCGGGCAGTTCCGGATAACCTATCCGCACCAGTTTACGATCCTTGACCTGATAGCGCTTATCTATCAGCTCTTTTTGGGTAACTTACACACAGGGAGCAGTATATCATCCAGGTACGGATTCAAGATCCCGCTGGGGACCCTTTTGCCCTATTTTAAGGAGGACAGCAACCATGCCTGGGTCATTATACCCGGATTTTACAAGAAAGAGCGAATACCAGCAGGATCGGCAGCGGGCGGAATAGAGTTTGACGACTCAGAGAAACGAACTGCTTCCGATGTTTTCCAGCTCATTAAGGATATCAGCAACTGGGTTAAAAAAGTTATTGCCGATTTCAAGGACAACCCACCGGCAGATGACGAGGAGGCGATCCAGAGGATCATTACCGATCCCGATTTCCAGGATATATTGCTTGAGATATCCAAATATGAGGCGCTCGATTTTATCCTCAATTTCCTTATAGGCAAAACCGGCAATGATGAGTTCGATGCATTGCTCGAAGAGCTCAGGGCGGAGCAGGGACTGGTTTACGGTGAGCAGTTCAAAAACCTGTATCATCCCCTGGTGTGCGCGCTGAGAAGGATTCTATACAAGGACGGGGTGCGGGGCTTGATGAGCAGGGATACCCAGTTGCTGAAGTCGGGCTTCAATTTTGAGACGCATTACAGGCCGAACGTTAACATCGTGCCCAAAACCTTTATCAAAAACGATGATGGTTCGCTAACACCCACCTTCCCTGTCGAGGATGTTGATTTCAGCAGCGACGGGAGCTACAGCCTTTATAACTGGGACCTGTTTTTCCGTGCGCCCCTGCATATAGCCTCGTCGCTCACCACTAACCAGCGTTTCGAAGAGGCACTCACGTGGTTCCACTACATGTTCAATCCTACGGGAGCACTGTCGGGTACCGGTGTTCAGAAATACTGGGTCACCAAGCCCTTTTACCTGAACCAGGAGGCCGACTATATAGCCCAGAGGATAGATGCCCTGATGTATGATGTGTCGGGTTCGGCAGATCCGCAACGTATAAGGGACCTTGAATTTGCCATTAGCGAGTGGAGAGCCAAACCGTTCAGGCCCGATGTAATAGCGCGGTTCAGGCCCGTTGCCTATCAGAAGGCTCTGCTCATGAAATATATTGAAAACCTCACCGAGTGGGGCGATTACCTTTTCAGGCAGGAGACGATGGAGTCGGTGGCCCAGGCTACGCAGATGTATATCATAGCCGATAAGCTGCTGGGACCAAAACCCAGGATCGTGCCACCGGTGGTCAAAACGCCGTACCAGACATATAACCAGATAGAGGCAGGTCTTGACAGCTTTGGCAATGCTTTGGTGGAGCTGGAGAATATCCTGCCCGACATCTCGGTGCTGCCGGAGGGCGGAGCTGAGCTGCCTGCTCCTCCCGTAACACTGTCGATGCTCTACTTCTGTGTTCCCCACAACGACAAGATGCTGGAGCACTGGAACCGGATATCGGAGCGACTGACCAATATCAGGAATTGCCGCAATATTGACGGTGTGGAGATGAGCCTTGCGCTTTTTGCTCCGCCTATCGATCCCGGCATGCTGGTGCGCGCTGCTGCGGCAGGGCTGGATATCTCTTCCATACTGGCCGGCATGAATGCACCGCTGCCCAATTACCGTTTCGAAGTGATATCAAGGAAGGCAACCGAGCTTGTACAGGAGGTGCGATCACTGGGCAATTCGCTGCTGCAGGCCCTGGAGAAGAAAGATGCCGAATCACTGGCCCTGCTGCGCAACGATCTGGAGCTGCAGGTTCTCAATGCGGTAACCGACATGAAAAAGCTCCAGATAGACGAAGCCGCCGAACAGCTTGAAGTCCTCGACCGCACCAGAAAAGTGACCGAAGAGAACCTTGCGTTCTATTCCGAAATTGAAAAGATAAGCCAGTACGAACAGGCGGCCTACGACAAGCAAAAACAATCAAAAGATTACAAGGCCGCAGCACAGGGAGTGAAGCTCGCCGCATCGCTCATTTCTCTGCTGCCCGATATCAATCTCGGAGCATCAGGGTTTGGCGGGACACCCGTTACGGAGTTCAAGATAGGAGGT
>PXBT01000104.1 GCA_003566815.1 Caldisericota bacterium | reverse complement strand
TATTACCTTCCCGCGGGGTATATTTAGAAACAATTCATTGATCACGAAATATTCTTCGTTTTCATCAAAACCACCCGAATTGATGATCTTCCTTGAAAAGCCCTTGGTTAGGGATTGTATGGTTAATATATCTATGTTCATGTTATTTGATTGCATAAGTGCCTGCCAGTCCCTGAGGACGGTAACGCATAAGCAGAATAAGTGCGAGTCCGTATATGATCTGTCTTAAATTGGCTGCTATGCTATCGGGCAATCCAATAAAACGAAGTGCTTCGGGGAGCAAAATTATCAGAAGTGCACCGACAACAGGGCCTCTAACATTTCCTAATCCTCCAACAATAACTGCTGATAGAATGAAAATGGATTCATCGAGATTGAAACTCGTCGGGTCAATATATGATACATAGGTTGCATACAGAAAGCCTGCTATGGCAATAAAAGAGCTTGAAATTGCAAAGGCCTGAATTTTCAGTGCCGTTACATTTTTTCCCAGTGCCTTCATTGACAGCTCATCATCGCGCACTCCTCTAAGTGCCCTTCCAAAAGGTGAATGAATCAGATGATAAAATAAAAAAACTACCAATACAGCTAAAACGGAACTTAACGCCAGGTAAGACCGTAGACCGGAAATTTGAATGGCTCCAAAAAGTTGGGGAGAAGGAATGCCCGGTATGCCAAAAGGTCCGCGCGTAACTGAAATCCAATTGTATAAAACCGTAAATACTATGAGCTGAAACCCCAATGTGGCCAGCACAAAATAATCTCCTTTAAGTCTTAGAGATGGGAAAGCGATTAACAAGCTGATTAATCCGGTCCCTGCCATGGCAAAAAGCAGTGCCGGGATCAAGGGCCAGTTGAAGACCATTAGCGCCAGAACAGAAAGGTAGGCTCCGATTCCATAAAATGCAGCCTGCCCAAGTGAAAGCATATTTACCAATCCTACCATAAGATTTGTGCTGGTAGTGATTATCACGTAAATATTGATCAGTATGATTAAGTGCAAAATGTAATCCATATCAAACCGTTCTAGTTTTTTCGCCGAGAATACCCTGCGGCCTTAACAAAAGGAAAATTATCAGTAATGAAAAGGTAACGGCATCCTGCCACCGGGCAGAGGCAAAATAAACCACAAAAGATTGCAAAATTCCAATTATCAGTCCTCCCAATACAGGAGCCTCAAATCTGCCTACCCCTCCGATAATCAAGGCAACTACAGCATTGAGCAGGATAGGCATTCCGACATATGGGTTCATCCCTACATCATAGGCAATTAAACAACTTGCGACAGCAGCAAAAAAAGAGCTGAGCATAAAAAGTGTACGTTTTAGCCTGAGCGTGTTTGTTCCCATTACTTCAGAGAGAACCGGATCGTCTCTGTACGCTCGTGTTTTAATACCGAATTGAGAATATTTCAGAAACAGAAAAAATAAAACAAAAATTATCAATGCAGAAAAAAACTGGAACAATTGAGTATGAGTGACCAGCAATGTTCCAAAGGATATAGTTCCCGAAATCCCCGGATTTAAGATCTTTGTCTCATTTCCAAACAGCATAGCCACCACATTGATAATAATGATCATCGCACCGATGGAACTTACCATGATCACATTTGAGGAACTATTACGGCGGACTAATGGACTATAAACCAATACCTCTGTGGCTAATCCCACAGCAATTGTTCCTGCAATAGCCAATAAAACACCCAAATAAAGAGGCAAACCAACTGTTCTGAAAAAATAGAGTAGAAAATAACCGGCCACCATATATACAGCGGCATAGGCAATATGGAATATCCGGGTGGTGTTGTAAACAATTGCGAAACCCAAAGCCACCAACCCGTAGATCATTCCTGTAATAAGTCCATTAACCAGAAATTGCCAGATCATTCTAACTCTTTTCTTTTAAAATGGCTAATAAGGAAAACACATCGATTGGCTTTCGGAAAAAGTGCCTGGCACCAAGATTTAGTGATTGCTCCGCGTAAGAAAACTCCTTATAAGCGCTCATCATAAAAACCGAAACACCAGGTTTATTCATCTTCAGCCATTCCAACAGCTTTATTCCATCAATGTTTGCCTCATCATTTTCATCCAAACGAATATCAATCAAAGCGATATGAACATCTTCCTGCAACTTTTCAAGTGCATCTTTTTTTGATGTTGCCAAAACTACCTCAAAATGTTTTTGAAGTGCAAATGCCAGGGAGTTTAAATAAAGCTCCTGATCATCAACAATGAGAATTCTTTTCATATACTGTTTCCTTCAATTTTTATACCAAAACACCTAAGCGCTGAATATCAATAAATAAACATAAACATCGAAAAATATAATCGAATTTTTTTCGGATATTTCCGAAAAAAATCCGGCAGCATTCTCCCCTACCCCGCATACAACCGCTCCAACACCTCCCTTAAATCTTTCAAATGCTCCTCGCCCGACGATTCAATATGTTGATCAATTACCTGCCAAAGCCTTGCCTCAAGATCATTTTTCTGAATGTCCCTGAACTGATCAGCATACTCTTTGCTTAGATGTGAACCCAATGCCAAAAACTCAATAATCTTTTTGTTTTGTTTAAACGAATCAATACCCAACCCTCCGCTTTTTGTTTTGCTTCTGGTTTTCAGTCTCCTCAC
>PXBT01000049.1 GCA_003566815.1 Caldisericota bacterium | reverse complement strand
CAAGAAGCAGATCAAATACGTCTCTCGACGCCGGCGCCCATCCCGCAGCTTCGGGCCGAACATAATGTCAGCTTGCCAGAACTCATTCACATGCCGGTAAGCAAACCGCTGCGTCTTCGCCGTTGGTGTTGCCACCCGCAGATCCGGTTGGTTGGCCAGATAGCGATAAAAGGTGGCTCGCGAGATCGCAGACGGTTCGAGACGCTGCTCTTCGACCAACTGGTCATACAGGACGCTTCCCTTCATGCGAGGGAAGGAAGCAAGTTTCTCGGCAATGGCGGCTTCGATCACCGGAGTCATTTTGCGGCTCTTGCCCCTGTCCGAGCGGAAGCCAGGGGTGAGAGCGTCGAAGCCATGTTGGGTGTACACGTTTAACCAATACCGCAGTGTCTTCGGGGAGTAACAGCGTTCTCCATAATGCGGCATAGCGATGGCCTCTTCACAGACCTGCCGGAAGTACTGGGACGCATTGGGTTCAAAACCATTGATGACAGGGCTAATAAGAGCAAAGCGTTTCAGCGCAATCTCCTGACGAGTTTCATCATTCATTGTACGGACCTCCTTAACAGTCAGGCCCATCCGGATGAGTTACACACACGTTGTCGACTGCTATATTCTTTCCCTATTCGGGAGAAAACCCCTGTTCACAGCCAGTGTTGGACACGATGCTGCACAAAAGCTCTTTTGCCCGTCGCCGAAATGTGCTACACTAGAATCGAGGTTGGGCTAGGAAAGCGCATTGGCATTCATCGAAATAGAGCTGTGCAAAGCTCTGGGGGTTGGGGAATCCTTGTTCGATGGCGGTCAGCACTTTCTTAGCTCTTTTTTTTACGCTGTCAGCCAAGTCGATGTGAGGATACTCCTTGCGCAAAACCACAGCGATCCGGGAAACATTCTCTAGAAACCGCTGACTGTAGAAGCGAACCTGCTGTGGCATCCAAACGATGATGGGATACCGCTCTTGTAGTCGCTGGCCGACGGCGGTCAAAGACGTTTCCTCGTTGAATCGCCACGAAAGACACTGCCACAGCACGTCGACGTGGTACTGAAACCGAGGAACACAAAAGCTGGGAAGAAGGGATACGGTGACACCGCACGCTGAGCAGTAATACCGCCGTACTGGAATATGAAAGATTCGGAATCCGTCAATACAAAACCGCCGATAGAAGCCGTGTTTATGCGGTTTGCCTTTCCGACAGCGAGGACACCGCGACAGCGGTGACATGAGTTCATCCAGGTTTGACACAGCATACTTTGCCGGTGAGCATAGGACATCGATAATGATCTGCACAAGAACCACTCCTTGAACTCGATGAGTATCAACCCTGTCTCTATTGTACCGCAAAGCATGCTAAAGCAGTACGCGAAAAAACCGCAAACTCGTTCAGCGTGCGGCATGCTACCCGGCGAAATTAGTTTGAGACAAAAGCATCCAAGTTGGATATTTCTATGTGACACGTAACACCTAGTGTTCCTGAATCGCTCGATCGACATTGGCTTGTTCTACCAGCTTCTGATCACGACTGGCTGCGTCAAGGAGCGCTCGTTTGCACAACGAGTTCACATGCGCTGTGATCCCCTTGGAATGTTCGTAGATACGATCCAGTACATCGTTGGGAAACAACGGATGGGCTGAGCCAGCCTCATGCAGTTGGTGTTCGATGTAGGCTTTGGTCTCCGCAACGCACATTCCCCGCAGTACAGCGGTTGCCTCCACTCGGCGACGCACAGGCGCCATTAGGAGCGTCTGAAGCATCGCCCGAAACTCCATCTGACCTGCGAGAATCAAGGCCAGGGGCGAGAAAGAATCGCCATGGAAGTTGAGCACATAGCGCACCTCTTGCGCCATGGTCAGCTTCATATCCTGGGCTTCATCTACAGCGATCACGCAAGTTATGCCTTTTGTTTGGTATGTCGACTCGACAACCTTGCGGAACATGGTTTTCAATCTGGTCATCGCGTGCGGTGGGTTGGGTACGCCCAACTGTTGTAACGCCAGAGAGTAGAACACCCTGGGTGTTAGCTCGGAGTCCACAATGTAGAGGAACTGAAAGCGATTGGGGTCGAGGGAATGCTCTAGAAACCGAAGCACGGTTGACTTACCAGCCCCCACATCCCCGGTCAAGATGCCCAAACAGCGGTGCTCACAGACGTACTGCAAGCGCGCCACAGCCTCTTGAAACTGCTTGGAGAGATACACAGATGAACACGGCAAGGCGCGGTCAAAGGGGAGTCCCTGTAGAGAAAAATGCTCTTGAAACACCTACGGTTTCACCCCTTTGGGCCCAGCGTAGGCCAATGGATCTACTTTCTGCGCTTTGCGCTGCAAGCCGCTCAGGTAACTGATGCATTCGACTGCAACCGTTTCTTCTTGGCTCCCTATGTGTCAGGATAGTTGTCGTATAGATGATATACTGTTACGTAGAGAAAGGACGTGTCTATACGATGACAAAGAGAGTGTTTTCTCAAGAATATAAGGATGCCTTACTGAAGAAACTGCAGCCGCCAGAAAGTAGATCCGTACCGGAAATCGCTGCTGAAGAAAACATCCCCACGAGTACCCTGTATACGTGGATCTCCAAAGCACGCAGAGACGGGGCATTGATCCCGAATAGTGCTCCCCAAAATGATAGACGCT
>PXBT01000037.1 GCA_003566815.1 Caldisericota bacterium | reverse complement strand
GGAGCTCTTGCGGAAACTACTGAACGATGAGATCAAGACGCGTTCGAAGAAGAATCTGATTCAAAGCAAAAAGCTCTCGGAAATGCTGGAGAAAACCATCCATAAATATCAGAACAATTTGCTGGGTTCTGCCCAGATTATTGAAGAGCTGATCAAGATAGCCAAAGAGATTCGCGACACGGAGCAACGAGGCAAGGCGCTCGATTTGAACGAGGATGAGTTGGCTTTTTATGATGCTCTGTCCAACAATGAAAGTGCCAGGGAAGTGCTGGGCGA
This sequence comes from Caldisericota bacterium, assembly GCA_003566815.1. Classification (GTDB taxonomy): domain Bacteria; phylum Caldisericota; class Caldisericia; order UBA6126; family UBA6126; genus T3SED10-260. Next base: position 2,383 of record PXBT01000037.1, on the reverse strand, counting down.
CAAGCAACTGGCAGTGATTGCCATGGAAGTGCTGAAAAGTGTGAGGAAAAATGCCAGCATCGACTGGCGTTTGAAAGAAAGCGTTCGAGCCAAGCTCAGAGTGAGTGTAAAACGCATATTGAAAAAATATGGCTACCCTCCCGATTTGCAATTGGAAGCCACCGACAATGTGCTCAAACAAGCCGAAATGCTGGCAGATGAGCTGATTGATTGAAGATATTTAAATACGACCTATAATATATATCATATGAACTATGATGGAGGTCAATATGCTGGCTAAGCTCCTGGGAGGAGAAACAGCAGAAAAGGTTTTGCTGTATATGACAGTCTATGAAGAAGGATATGCAAGACAAATAAGCAGAGTTTTTGGTATTGCTTTTGACCCTGTAAATAAACAGCTCAAAAAGATGGAAGATGCTGGAATATTGGTGAGCATAATGAAAGGAAGGACCAAAGTTTTTTCATGGAATCCGCGCTATCCTTTTTTAGCAGAACTGAAAGCCTTTTTAAAAAAAGCTCATGACTATCTCCCTGAAGAGGAAAAAGAAAAATATTATCGACAAAGAACCCGCCCAAGAAAAAGCGATAAAAAACTATGAAAATATATCCCAAAATGGGAATTATTATTTGACATTTACTAATATGGGAATAAAATGAATATAATAGCAAGATGTACCTTGGAAAAATGTTGGAAAAAGCATCCTGACAGCAAAAGCTCCCTTGAAGCCTGGTATGCTGAAATGACAAGAGATAGCTTTTTAACCCCCCAAGATATTAAGGAAAGATATGGATCAGCGGACATCCTTAGAGACAACAGGGTAGTGTTTAACATAAAGGGAAAAAAGTATAGATTAGTTGTGGCGTTTAACTACTCGAAGCAAATTGGATTTATTCGGTTTGTAGGCACCCATAGCGAATATTCAAAAATTAATGCAGAGGAAATATGATGAATATAAAAATAATTAAAACTGAAAAGGAGTACGAAGAAGCATTAGCTCGAATTGAAGAGCTTTTTGATATTGTTCCTGGTGATCCAAAAGAGGATGAATTTGATCTTCTTTGAGTATTAGTGAAAAAATATGAAGATGAAAACCATAAGATAGACCTGCCTGACCCAATTGAAGCAATCAAATTTCGCATGGAACAGTCAGGGATTAGCAGAAAAGAGCTTGCAAAATATATTGGAAGCGCAAGCAAAGTATCAGAGATTTTAAATCGAAAAAGGTCATTGAGCCTATCAATGATAAAAGCTCTTCATGAAGGTCTTGGAATACCAGCAGATATTTTGCTGAAAGATCCTACTCAAAAAACAATAGATCAAAGATATGACATAAGAGATTACCCTTTTACTGAAATGTACAATAGAGGATACTTTGGGGATTGTTTTAAAAAACTAAATGATGCCAAAGAATATGCTGAAGAATGCTTGAGTAAGTTTTTTTCAATTTTTGATAACCTGAAACTTGAGGTATGTTACCGAAAATCTACCTCTTCTATAGAAGAAAAAGGAGCATTGATGGCTTGGCATGCTCAAGCATTAAATATATGCTCTAAAGAAAACTTACCTGCTTTCAAAAAGGAAAAGCTAGAAAATTCATTAGATAGATTAATTAAGCTAAGTTATTTTCCTTCAGGTGTTCAGATAGTTAAAGAAGCTCTAAATGAGATTGGGATTCATTTTGTGATTTTAAGCCATCTTCCCAAGACAAAGCTCGATGGAGCATGCTTTTTTTCACCAATGGGAAACCCAGTAATTGCAATGACCATAAGATATGACAGGCTGGACAACTTCTGGTTTACTCTTTTCCATGAAATTGGTCATATTTATCTTGAAGATATTAATAGCAAGAAGAAAATAATACTCGATGATACAGAATCTATAGCGCAAAAAGACAATGAAGAGATGCGTGCTGACGAGTTTGCTCTTGATTCGCTCATCCATCCTCAAGACTGGAAGAGAGCCAACAAAATTAAAACCAAAGCAGAGCTTGTAAACCTTGCAGATAAGCTAAGCATATCTCCTGCAATTATTGCGGGAAGAATCAGAAAAGAAAGAAATGACTATTCTCTATTTTCTGATCTTTTAGGGCAAGGAAAGGTGAGGATGTATCTAAAACTACATCTGATTCGCAGGGACGTGATACACAGGGACGGGGGTGCTGACTCAATGACACCAATGCCATTAAAAAATCTTGAATACTGAATAAGGAGCACAACCTGAGATGCTCGCAAACACCTAAAAAACTATAATTTTTAGATAGTCATGTTTCGAAGCAATAACCAGTAAAGCTTTATGAATAAAGAAAAAAATATATGGCATACCTGTTTCCAAAAAACTTTAAAAAAATGAAAAACTATTAAAACGCCACAAAATTATATTATG
>PXBT01000185.1 GCA_003566815.1 Caldisericota bacterium | reverse complement strand
TGTATAAGGTAGCTCCCACGGTTAGTATCGTAATATCCTTGCCTTCGCGCTTTATATCCGGCTTGCCGATCTCAACCTCATAATATCCTTCGGGTACTCCATCCTTGTGAAACATTTCTCCTACATCGTAGATGCGCTGGCTTTCAAAAAATATAACGGGGTCAGTGCCTTGTAATGCACTGTTCATAAGACCTTTTGCATCGTAAGGTGTGGCAGGGAAAACCACTTTGAGTCCCGGAATATGTGCTGCCAGGGCGGTCCAGTCCTGCGAATGTTGTGCTCCGTATTTGGACCCAACTGATACGCGGATTACCACAGGTAGTTTTATGAGGTTACCACTCATTGACTGCCATTTGGGTAACTGGTTGAAAACTTCATCGCCGGCCCGACCCAGAAAATCGCAATACATGATTTCGGCAATTACTCTTCCGCCGCACATGCCATATCCAATGGCAGTGCCCACAATGGCTCCCTCCGATATAGGTGAGTTGAAAAGTCTGTTATAGGGTAAAGCTTCAGTAAGTCCACGATAAACGGCAAAAGCACCACCCCAGTCACGATTCTCCTCTCCATAAGCTACCAAAGTGGGGTCTTTGTAAAAGCGGTCAATGATGGCCTCGAATATGCCATCACGCAATTGGTAGGTCTTTAATTTGGAAACCGGTTTTCCGTTTTCGTCAAAAGCAAAACGTTCTTTTTTGGAAATCTGCTTTACCCTTGGGTTTTCTTCCATGGGGTGAAGCGTTTGTACCGGACGGTCTTCCATTTTATCAACATTTCCGTTGGAAAACATCATTTTACCTATTGCATCGGGATCGGCATCCAGATTCATAAGCGGTGAAACCTTGCTGTCGATGGTGATTTCCAGTATCTTTTTTAGGGTTTCAACAGTTTGTTCTTTTATATTTTCAAGGGTTGCCATATTGGCAATTCCGTTGGAAACCAATTCGGTTTTGAACCATTCAATGGAGTCGGCCTGCATCCATGCTTCGATTTCTTCACGTTCGCGGTAAGAAGATGCGTCGGAAGGAGAGTGGCCTGAAAAGCGATATGTGAGTGTGTCCAGGAGTACGGGGCCGCGCTTTTCTTCCAGTATCTGCTTTTTACGTTTATAAGCATCAATTACAGCCAGAGGGTTATAGCCATCAACTCTTTCTGCATGCATCATATCGGGGTTTATTCCGGCGCCTACCCTTGCCAGTATTCCAAAACCCATGGTTTCACCGTGGGTTTGGCCTCCCATACCGTAGAGGTTGTTCATGAAATTAAAAATAATGGGTAAGCCCCCTCTATAGGGTTCATCCCACAGTTTTGAAAATTGATCCATTGTGGCAAAGCAGATGCCTTCCCACACAGGGCCACATCCCAGGGAAGCATCCCCAATGTTGGCCACCACAATACCTGATTTTTGATTTACCTTTTTGTAGAGAGCGGCTCCTACCGCAATATCGCCCGAGCCTCCTACAATGGCATTGTTGGGGTATATACCAAACGGTGTAAAGAAGGCATGCATCGATCCTCCCAGACCCTTATTGAACCCGTTTTCTCTTGCGAAGATTTCGGCAAGGGTTCCGTAAAGCAGGAAGTTAATCCCTATTTGACGGGTATCTCCCTTCAGATGTTTTTCCACGACCCTAAGTATGTTACCCCCAAAATACTCTTTCATTACTGATTCAAGAGCAGATTCATCCAGTTTTTGAATAGCGGAAAGACCTTTGGCAAGTATTTCTCCATGGCTGCGGTGAGAACCAAAAATATAATCATCAACCGAAAGGTTGTAAGCCATGCCTACGGCAGAAGCTTCCTGCCCGATAGACAAGTGGGCCGGCCCGGGATGATTGTAACTGATTCCGTAATACTCATTTTTTGTTTTTATCTCCTGAAGCATGGTTTCAAACTCGCGTATAATTACCATGTCGCGGTATATGCGAAGGAGGTCTTCGCCGGTAAAATTATCCATTTCATCTGAAACGGATTTTTGGTATTGATTTACCGGGATCTCTCCGAATTTAATAGTTTCAGGTTTTCTGAGTTCTGTGGGATGTAAAAATTGTACTTTGGGCATATTATTGGGTTATTAGGTTGTTCTTTGTTGAATCGTTTATCTTTTTTTATTTGTTGAGATTGTTTGTTTCTTGTTCAGCGTTCTGCTTACCGTTCACCAACTTCCATCTAACTTTTCAACCTCCAGCTTTACTTCTCTCAGGAAGGCAGAAGCAGGGGCTCCATCGATTGCCCGATGGTCGTAGGTTAGTGACAGGCCTATATGAGGCACAATACCTATGGTTCCGTCGCCCAGATCGGCCAGGCGATGGGTAATGGTATTTACACCAAGGATGCCGGTTTGAGGTAAGTTCAGCAGGGGAGTAAACATCTCAATGCCAAAAGCTCCCAGGTTGGAAATTGTGAATCCTGCCGCTGTTGCTGATAGCAGATCGGGTGAAATTGTACCTTCCTTGCATTGCGATGCAAGGGTTTTTAATTGGTCGGAAAGACCGGATATATTATAATTATCGGCGTTTTGTAATGCAGGAACCATCAGGCCACGCGGAGTATCTACAGCAAAACCGATGTGTACATTCTTGAAAACCTTAATGGTATCTCCCAGAAAATGGGCATTCATTTGCGGATGCTTTCTCAGGGCCCTGATCACTGCAAAGCAAACCATATCGTTGATGGTTATGT
>PXBT01000113.1 GCA_003566815.1 Caldisericota bacterium | reverse complement strand
TCCATACCCTACCGGGATGAACCGGTTGGCGATAAACGTGGCTCCCTTGTTTCTGCTGGCTGCAGTAACAGAGGTAAAGGATATATCTTTTACAAAAAACGCAAAAGAAGAGAAAATAAAAACCAGCATAATTAAAACAGCCCAACACTTTTTCAAAATTCAACCTCCCAGCACTTTCCTGCAAAACACTAATTTTAAAATATGTTCTCTGAACCTGAATATTTTAACATATTATTCCTGGATTACAGTCTTGAGTTGATGCTAATTGCCTAACATTTCTTCAACAATAGCTTTTATAGCACTACCTTCTGCTTTGCCTTTCAACTCCATTGAAGCTGATTTCATCACTTTTCCAAAATCTTTCATCCCCTGGGCTCCCATTTGTTCAATCAAGCCTGAGATTTTTTTTCTAAGCTCCCCTTCGTCCATAGGCTTGGGAAGATACTGCTTCAACAAAAGCAATTGCTCTTCTTCCTTTTGGGCTGCCTCAAGTTTACCCCCCAGTGAAAAAGAATCCACAGCCTCTTTTCTTTTCTTTGCTTCTGATTGGATAATTTTAATAATATCTGCATCAGTTAAGCTTGCATCCTTTGATCTCGCTTCAACTTCAGCGTATTGAATGGCTGCTTTGAGCATGCTCAATGTTTCAGTGGCTATTTGATCTTTTTTCTTAAAAGCTACTAAATAATCTTTTTGAATTTTTTCTTTTAACACCCTTTCCTCCCATATTTAAAATGCATAAATTTTTAGATTTTACATTTTCCAGCTTTGAAGATACTTTGATTGATCTTCAGTTAAACGATCTATGCTTAATTCATCAGCAATCAAGCGCAAATGAGCAATTTTTTGATCAATATTTTCAGGCACTGGCTGTACCCCATGTGATAGCTTCCCTTTTTGCTTTATCAGATATAATGCTGATTCAAGCTGAATACTAAAGGATAAGTCCATAATTTCAATAGGATGCCCATCTCCATTGACCAGGTTAACCAGTCTTCCCTTTGCCAGCAAAAATACTTCTCGACCATTTTTCAATTTATAGGCTTCAATACCTGGCTTCATATCTCGATGCTCACAACACATCGCCTCAAGGTCAGCTACGCTAACTTCAATATCAAAATGTCCTGCATTAGCGAGGATAGCACCATCTTTCATCATAAGAAAATGAGAGCGAGTTATGACATCTTTATTGCCCGTGGCTGTTACAAAAATATCGCCAAGCGAAGCTGCATCATCCATTTTCATGGCTATGAATCCATCCATCACCGCTTCACAAGCTTTTACGGGGTCAATTTCTGTAATTATCACCCGTGCGCCATAGGCCCTTGCTCTCATTGCAATACCTTTGCCGCACCAGCCATATCCTGCAACAACTATTGTTTTCCCCGAAATGGATACATTCGTAGTGCGAATAATGCCATCCCAGGTAGACTGACCTGTACCATAGCGATTATCAAATAAATACTTCATGCGAGAATCATTGACTGCAATCACAGGAACCTTCATTAAACCTTCTTTTTCCATTGATCGATATCGCTGTAAACCTGTGGTTGTTTCTTCACAAATCCCCCAGAGCTGATTAAAATTTTGTGATTGTCGCTCGAGTAATCTTATACCAAGATCTGCGCCATCATCTATCAAAATATGAGGTCGTATGGCAAGCACTTGATCCATATTTTCCCAGTACACTTTTTCGTCCAAAGTTCGCTCAGCAAAAACATTGACCCCTTTTTCCCTCAGGGCTTCAGCAACATCAGGTTGCGTGGAAAGAGGATTGCTGCTTGTAATGGCCAGTTCGGCCCCCAACTCCTTCAACACTTCGCACAAACATGCCGTTTTTGCTTCAAGGTGAATGCACATCCCCAAACGAACCCCTTTGAAAGGTTGTTCATTCATATATTCATTTTTTAATTCATGGATAACCTTCATAAAAGGTCTTGCCCAATCCAATTTTCGGTGTCCACTCAAGCTATTAGACATGGCGCATCTCCTTTTTTAACCATCGTGGATCCTGATATAATGCTCTACCAATGCCTACGAAGTCAGCATAACCCTGATCCACAATCTCTTCTGCTTTTTCTAATGATTTAATGCCTCCTGTTATCATCAATGGCAATTGAATGCCTGCCTCTCTGGCTGCCTGGGCATAGGGAACGAAATAACCCTGTTTTGTGCAGTCTTCGGGCCGACTTCCGCACATGCCTCCAGAAAGATCCAAAAAGTCTATTCCTTTAGCTTCCAAAGATTGAGCAACAGCAATACCTTCTTTTAGCAAAAGTCCTGCAGGTTTTTGTGATTCGGGGTGAGCATCAGCTATTCCCAATCGAACTGCAAGCAAAATTTCATCAGGTATAGCAGACTGGATCGCCTCAACAATATCCATGAGCAACCTCATTCTATTTTTCAGGGATCCTCCATACTCATCCTTTCTTTGATTGGTCAAAGGAGAAAGATATTGAGAAAGCAAAAAGCCATGAGCAGCATGAACCTCTATCATATCATAGCCTGCTTTTACTGCTCTTATGGCAGCAGCCTGAAAACATTCCACGGTATAATGGATTTGTTGCAAACTCATGGGCTCAACCGAAACCTCTCCAGATATCCTTCGAATACAGGAGGGTCCAAACACGATATTCTTTCCTGTTGAAGCCAGGCAATGAGCTCCTCCATGATTGATTTGCAAGGCAGATAGTATTTTTTCATTTTTTATAATTGTTTATATTTTTTT
>PXBT01000179.1 GCA_003566815.1 Caldisericota bacterium | reverse complement strand
TCCTCAAAATGTTATTATTATACCAAAAGAAGAACCAGAGATTAATTCTTTGGTATTTTTAGAAAATTTTAAATCCCAAAATCTCTGGAAGCTCTTTGGCCATATTGGAGAGAATATTCCAATAAGCGCTGAAGATTTGTTATGTACTAGTTCATCTGATTTAACTTTCAGACCTCTAAATAAGGACATAATATTTGGTAACGCACAGAAGAATAGATTTGTCCAAGCTCAATTTCCTTTAGTTGGGTTATTTGCTGGGCAAGTAAACCTTGACTTTGGTAATTGGCAAATTAGCACAATCCTTACTGCAAAAGAGACTAACCCAATAAAGTCTAAGAGTGAACTATGGAACTTACCATTAGAAGGCAACACCTTGTCAATTAATAACTCAAAAGGAGCATCAAAACAAGACTTTCTAGATCTTGCAAATGATATATCATTACTATTATCACTTGCAGTAGGGAATTCCGTTGTTTACAATAGACAATTGTATTTTGAAAACAATCGAATTGAACAAGAAATTTGGAGAAAAAAACCTGATTACTATTTCGGAACTCGTCAATGTATTCCTACCTCTGAATTAAATCATTTAATTAAGAGATCATTATCAAGATTTGAACAATGGAGTAAAGAAAAAAAGGATACTTTTTATGCAGTTGTAAATTCTATTAATTCATCCAGCAAAGGGTTTGTAGAAGATCGATTATTGCACCTCACAATAGCTTGGGAAAGCTTAGCAAACAAATGGTTGCCGAAGGAATCTTTGGCCAAAAATTATAAAGAACTAGATCCTTTAAAGAAGATTCTAAAGACTGCGGTAGATGAATTTAAATTGCCAGAGAATTATGATAAAGATTTCATAAAAGGAAGGGTCGTAATGGCACTCAATTGGGAAAGGCTTTTAAAATCGATAATGAATTTAATAAATTATTATAATCTAGACTATCACAAATTAAACTTAGATATCGAAACCCTTTTAAAAATAAGAAATGATGTTGCACATTATGGACAACTTCGTACCATTTATTCTAAAAAGTATCTTGCAGATCTCATATTTTACAATAGGACAGGGCTCAGTGTGCTTCTATTAACTGAATTGGGGTATGATGGGCTAATTGAGTTTAAAAAAGATAATTGGAAAACAGCGGAGAAGATTCATGAGTTCTACAGAAATACACCCAGCCCCTAACAAAGTGTATATTCCAGGCGGGTTTTTGTGATGAATTCATTACCTTGCTCATAGAGGGGATTAACCGGAAAGTTAGAATGAAGTAGACATAATTCCCACCCGTAACATACACTCGACCGTTGGCGGTAATTTTGCAAAGAAATTAATTTGAAAATGTAATTAAGATTCATAGAAAAAGCGGATTGAGATATTGAAATGATTCACGCTATTTTTCTTTCTTTTCCAGTTTTCTTTCAATAAATATACTGGCTGCAAACCATAACATTAAAGAGATTAGATAAATAGATATGCCGTAAAGCGTAGTAATCATAGAGACTTTTATTCCTCCATACACCAGACCGGGTGAAATATCACCTGCATTTTCTATCGCAGAAAATGCTTCATAAAATCCAATTAATTGACCAAAGATTCCGGTGATCATGGCAAATAATCCAATAGATTTTCCATATCCCATCCTGCGTCGCACTATTTCCAGGTTTGATTCCTTAGAATTATATCCCGCAATGAAGTGATAAAGGATCCATGTGATCATAATAACTAGTAGTATTGTCAAAATACTCATAAATAATGTTCCGCCCATAAAAAATAAATTTTTCATAACAGTAAATTTTTAGGTTAATACTACTGCTAAATTAGAAGGGTTAATGAAATTCATCAAGGTCAAATCCACTTCTAAAAGTGTTTTTTGTCGACTCTGATTCGGAATTTTGACACTTTTTGCGAAATTTGATAAATAATATAAAAAGGAATGAAGAAACAGTCATCAAATCCCTATAACCACATATTATATTGGATTATAGTTGTTCTGGTTCTAACGTTAGTCTTTGGACGGTCGTGGGGTAATAATACTGCTGCATTTTTCTTCATTAGCATGCTCCTGCCAATTGTACTAGGGGCTTCCTATTTTTTCAACTACTTCCTTGTGCCAAGGTACTTGCTAAAAAAGAAATATGTAAGGTTCGCATTATATTCCCTTTATACTGCTGTTGTTTCACTATACTTTGTAATGATAGTATTAATGTTTTCGTTTATATACATAGGGAATTTTAATTTCAATAATCTGGGTCCCAATGCTTCTGATACAATTTTATTAGCGGTTATATTTTATTTACTCGTATTTATCGGAGTATTTTTATTAATGGTGCGTCAAATAATGGAAAACCGGCTGGTAATTCAAGAATTGTTAGCCGATAAAAATAAAATGGAAAAACCGTTCCTGGAAATTATGTCCAACAGAAAAATTGCAAAAATACAGTACAGCGATATCGTTTACATTGAAAGCTTATCGGATTACATTAGAGTTAACACTATAAAAGATCAAATTGTAAGTAAGGAGAAAATCAGTAATCTGGCTTCCAGGCTGCCGGATATTTTTATAAGAATTCACCGTTCATTCATCATTAATAAAGAGAAGATAAAGAATATTTCATATGATGAAGTTATGGTGGAAGATGTATATTTAACTATAGGAAGAAGTTACAGGAAAGCGGTAAAAGAAGCTTTGAAAAGTAATTAATTACTTAACTCAATCTTAAAAAAACTACC
>PXBT01000100.1 GCA_003566815.1 Caldisericota bacterium | reverse complement strand
CGTAGCCGAGCTCACGCGCGGCCTCCAGCACCCGCTCACGGGTGGCCTCCGGGATGCCACTCCCCGCGCGCGCGTTGAGCACGAACGACACCGTCGTGCGCGACACGCCCGCCCGTTCGGCGACCATGCCGCTCGTCACCCGCCGCCTCGGCATGCGCCTCACCCCTCAACCCGGCAGTTCGGCCCAAGCCGCGGCGACCGCCTCGACACGAACGCTGCTGCCGCCGAACGGTGTCAGGTCGACCGTGACCGGCGCCGTACCGAAGTTCTGGAGGCACGCGCGCCCACCCGAGCGGCTCAGCCGCACGTCGTCGGGGAGCTGCGCCACGGCGATGCCGGCCTGCGCCGCCAGCAGCGTCGCGAGTCGTCCCCAGCCCTCGGGCGCGAGCCATGCGCCGAGCGTGAGGCAGCGGCCCGAGCCGTGCCTGCGAAGCGTAAGCGCCGCGACGCCCTCGTATGCGGCGCAGGCGTAACGGCCCCAGACCTCGGTGCCGTCGGCGGGCTCGAGCAAGTCTGCCCAGGTGTGGTACTCGAGCCCCTCGCCGAGCGTCGAGCGGAGCTCCGGCTCGACGGCGATGCGCTCGCCGCTCCCCGGCCTGAGCGCGTCGACACGGCCCACGCGCACCCCGGAGAGGGTCTCGAGCGGTCCCGGGGCGCGCTCGTGCACGCGCATGTCGGGGCGGTAGGCACCGCTGCGCGGGCCGAGCAGCAGCGTCGCCCCGCTGTCGAGCGCCCGAGTCAGCGACGCAGCCAACGCGTCGTTGGCGAGCGTGAGCGAGGGCGCGATCACCACGCGATACCCGCTGAGATCGCGGTCCGGAGGAAGGACGTCGACGTCGAGTCCGAGTGCGCGCAGCGCCATGTAGGGCGTCACCCAGGGCGCCCAATCGCGCCACCCCTCGGCGTGCGGCTGCACCTGGGCGGCCCACAGGTCGTCGTAGCGGAAGAGCAGCGCTACGTCGCCGCGGCGACGGGCGCTCGGCGCGGGCGCGGCAGACAGGTCTGCGGCGACCGCCGCTGCCTCGGCCAGTGCCCGGTCGGGGGTGCGGTCGTGCCGCAGCAGGCCGGCGTGCATCTGCTCCTGCGCCCCAACAGCGGCGCGCCAGCGGAAGTAGCTCACCACCTCGGCGCCGTGGGCGATCGCCTGATGCGTCCACAGCCGCACCGCGCCGGGTGCCGGGATCGGGTTGGTCGGCGCCCAGTTCACCTGTCCCGGTTGCTGTTCCATCACCCAGAACGGAGTGAACGGCTCGTCGCCCTGCGGCGTCAGTGCACCGCGGTAGAGGTCGTGGTTGAAGGCGATCAGGTCGGGGTGGCCGGTGCGGGCGAAGCGCGCCTTAACGTTGTCGGGGAGGGGCGACAGCTCGAGCATGCCGAGCGGGTAGTTGTCCCAGGTGATCGCGTCGAGGTCGCGCCCGAGCGCGTGGGCGTCGAGGTCGCCGAAGAAGAGCATGGCGTTGTGCGTGATCGGTCGCCCAGGCGAGCGCGGACGGATCTCGGCGACCTGGCGTCGGTGGTACTCGAGCACCATGTCCGAGGCGAACCTGGCGTAGTCGAGCCGGGCCCCTGGTGCCGCCTCGGCGATGGCGTGGAGTGGTAGCGGGACCTCGTCGAAGCTGTCGTACTCCATCGACCAGAACACGGTCCACCAGGCGTCGTTCAGGGCCTCGATCGCCCCGTAGCGACGCTCGAGCCAGTCGGGCCAGGCCGCGCGCATCGCGGGGCCCGCCTGCCGCACGGTGTCGTGGCAGCCGTACTCGTTGTCGATCTGCCAGGCGCCGACCGCCTCGTGGCGGCCGTAGCGCTCGGCCAGGTCGGCGGCGATGCGAGCCGAGGCGTCGCGGTAACCGGCATGGGCGAAGTCGTAGTGCCGACGGCCGCCGAACTCGAAGCGGCGCCCGTCGCGCCCAACGGGGAGCATGTCGGGCATGGCGTCGACCAGCCAGCGTGGGGGCGTGGCCGTGGGCGTGCCCATCACCACGCGTAGGCCGGCCGCGCCGAGGCCGTCGACGGCGCGGTCGAGCCAGCCCCAGTCGTAGCGTCGTGGCGCCGGTTCGATCCGGCTCCAGGCGAACTCGCCGATGCGCACCCAGGCGAGTCCGGTCGCGCGCATGCGCTCCGCGTCCTCGGTCCAGGTCGATTCGGGCCAGTGTTCGGGGTAGTAGCAGACGCCGAGATGCATCGTGTCCCTCCATGCGATCGGTGACGTGTCCGGCATCGTCGTCATCCCTTGGTCGCTCCCATGGTGAGCCCTTCGATGAAGTAGCGCTGCAGGGCGAAGAAGACGAGCAGGGTCGGGACCGCCGCCAGAAGACTACCGGACACGATCAGTGGCCAGTCGTTGACGAACTGCCCCATGAGCGTCGACAGGCCGGCGGTCACCGGCTTCAGGCGGTCGCTGGAGAGGAGGACCAGCGCCCACAGATAGTCGTTGAAGACCCAGGTGAACTCCAGCGTCGCAAGGGCCGCGAAGGCGGGCAGGATCAGCGGCAGGCCGATGCGCCGGTAGATGGTCCACTCGCTGGCGCCGTCGATGACGGCGGACTCGAACAGCGACACGGGGACGGTGCGCAGGAAGTTGCGAAGCACGAAGGTGCAGAACCCGAGCTGGAAGGCCGTGTGGAAGAGGATCAGGGCCAGGTGCGTGTCGTACAGGCCCAGACGGTTGCTGAGTTGGAACACCGGCAGCATCAGGATCTGGAACGGGAGCAGCATCCCGGCGACGAACATGAAATAGAGGAAGCGGTTGAGGCG
>PXBT01000211.1 GCA_003566815.1 Caldisericota bacterium | reverse complement strand
ATAGTAGCCCCATCTACTCTGCTATATATTATGCCAAGGCAAAAATGACCTGAATATTCACTGTAAGGGAATTGAATATTTTTTGTGCTACTTCTGTTTGAAAAATACTCACCATGTGAACCTAATGTAAATCCGTTACACAAGTGCGGCTTTTTGTTGTTTCTGTACGTAGTTGGACTAAACGGCTATCGCCGTGGGGGCTAGTTCCGTAGTTTGAGTTCATGCGGTGGTTGTGGTTGCTGTCCAATCATGGTAACCTCCTTGGAAGAACGCCCGCACAGGGCGGGCGTCCAACCTTAGTCGGGCACGGTGTTCGTGCCCATAAAATAGGAGGTCACCAAAATGACCAACACTATTAGAGACCAATTCATGGCGGACATGCAAGTTGCGGGTTTGGCTGAAAGTTCCAGTAAGCAATATCTTAACTGTATCAACGCATTCTTCAGGGAGACGTGGCTTGCCCCTGATGCGGTCACGGAACGTGACGTTCAGCAGTATCTTCTCTGGCTTCGAGACAAGGACGTGGCGCGCGAAACTTTTCGCGGCGTTCGATTTGCATTGGGCTTTTTCTTTGAGCAGACCCTGCGACGCGATTGGGACTTGTTCAAAAAAAAATTCAAGCGCCCTCGAAAAGCCGTCTTGCCTTAGCCCTTGAACACACTCAATGCGAGGCGCTGCTTGCCGCCGTGCGCGTACCGTCGTATCGGGTCATGCTCGAATGCATGTATTACAGCGGACTTCGCTTCGGCGAAGCGTTGTCGCTGACGGTAAACTGCGTGGATAAGACGCATATGACGCTTCGCGTGATCGGCAAGGGCAACAAGGAGCGGCTTGTGCCCATGTCCAGGGCATTGTATCACGATTTGCGCCAGGCGTGGCGCCTGCATCGCACCCGCCCCTGGCTTTTTACCAACCATAAGCGCACCGGCCCCGCAAACGCTAACACGGTGCGCAACGCGTTCCGGGACGCCTGTAAACAAGTTGGTCTGGACAGTGCCCGGGTCAAGCCGCACGCACTGCGCCATAGTTTCGCCACGCGCCTGCACGAGCAAGGTCTTCCCTCCGAGACGGTGCGGATTTTACTCGGGCACAGTTCGGTGGAAACGACCAAGCGCTATCTGCATCTGCTCGAAGCGTCCAGCGACAAAGTAACCCAAGCGCTGAACACTTTTTGCGCGCCATCGCTGTGACAGGCGACTGTCATGGCATCTTTGGAAGTGGCGGATGTTTTCCGCCGATTCGCGCCGTCCTATCTATATGCGTACGGCGCGGACATGCCGCCCTCTCACCGGCGCGCCATCGAGGACATCCTGGCGTGTCGCACCGAAGTCATGGGCGGACATATATATCACTGTCAGGACTGCGGCGAACGCTTCTATGTGTTGCATGGCTGCGGCAATCGCGCGTGTCCGTCGTGCCACTATGGGCGAACCATGAAGTGGCTGGACGCGCGCCGCGACCAAATGCTGCCGTGCCCATACTATCACGTGGTGTTTACCCTGCCCGAGCATTTGCGCGCCATCGCGCGCGGCAACCAGTCTGGTTGCTACGGCATCCTGATGAAGGCCGCCGTTCGGGCGCTCATGACCGCCTGCGCCAACCCGCGCTACCTGGGCGCCACGCCTGCCGTCATGGCGGTGTTGCATACGTGGAACGCGTCCATGGGACTTCATCCCCATGTCCATCTGCTGGTGAGCGGCGGCGGCGGGAACGGAAACGAGCCCCAGTGGCGCACGCCTGCCGAGGGCTTTCTGGCGCCCGTACGCGTATTGTCGCGCCTGGTCGAGGGGATATTCATGGACCTGTTGGCAAAAAAACGCCAAGACCTCAAGGCGGTTCTGCCCAGACCCAAGAAACAGCACAAGTGGGTGGTGTGGGCACAGTGTATTGACTATGGCGTCGAACATGTATTGGACTATCTGGGACGATACATACACCGAATCGCCATCGCCAACTGTCGCATACTCGAGGTGAACGAGACCCACGTCCTCTTCAAACACAAGGATCGCAAGAAAAATAAGTGGCGCATTACGCGTCTGGCGGGGCATGAGTTCATGCGCCGATTCCTGCAGCACGTCCTGCCCAGGGGCTTTCACAAGGTGCGTTACTACGGATTATGGCATTGCAGCAAACGCAAGCAACTTGAGCGCATCCGATTTGCTCTCGAATTAAGGAACGGTCCCGTCGCACTACAGGAACAGACGGGCGAGGCCGATGCAAACGACAGCGAGTGTATCGACCCTGATACGGGCGAAATCCATACGCACGATACACCGCCCTGTCCGCGTTGTGGCGCCTGCAACACCCGCCATGTAATGCATATCAAGCCAACAAACAAAAAAGGCGCGGTACAAACCAACGCCCGCGCTTCGCCGCAAATACAAGCCGCCTGAAAACGTCGAGTCTATCCCATTTCTCCGCTGTGTTAAAAAAAACTTTTTGACACGGACGGAGACCTTTTTGCCCAAACCTGAAAAGCGCTACGCAAAGGTGTGCCTTCGCACCAAGTGGCGATAGTTCTTACCTGAAAGGAGGAATATTTCCGCTGTAAAGGCCAGTGCAACCCCTCTTGACAGACCCCGCGTTTAGTCCAACGAAGTTTTTCAGTTGGCAAGACAACTGAAAAAGCTTATTCGTTTTAGTGCAGCTGTCTACCCGCCTTTTCACCGCAATAGTACCCGTCCTGGTGCATATAGGAAGACGCCAGCGCTATAGGACCTTGTTGTTTTGTAGGACAGGTAGGACGCGTAGGACATT
>PXBT01000215.1 GCA_003566815.1 Caldisericota bacterium | reverse complement strand
TGACTCACTTGACATTTTAATGTCTGTAACTATTGGGGATTGCATTCCTTTTTTACAGGTATGCCAGCTATAGCAATTAAACCATAAATTCTTGTGAAAAAACCTATCAGAAACCAGATTATCATTGAATACCCTTTTTTCTTTGCTACATAAGCAGAAAGAATCCCTGAAGCTATACTGTAAATGATCCCTCTAATCAGCTCAAAAACAATTTCAGGTCTCATGTTTATCGGGTCACTTAAAACTGATACCATTGCATTCCACATTGTTCCCTCCAAGAAAAACTATTATTCCAAGCTAAATTATAGGTCATGGATCGCCTTCTTGAGAAGGGAGGTTGCATGAATTTACACAAGGTACTTGACATTACCCGTGTTGGGTCTGTCAAGTTTTTTGTGTAAACTCCTCGATAACATGATTTTACCTCCCAATAAAACCAAGATATGCCAAAGTCACAAAAAAAAGGTCTTGCATAAAATTATTCTACCCCCCCCCATGGAAGTCAATAGTTTTGAGGGGGGGGGATATGCTTTTTTCAGAAACCCATTAATTATTTAATCCAGACTCAATTGAATCAACTGGAGCAGGAAATTTCCACTTTCTCTTATGAGCTCAGGGCTAATAATATCAGGAGTATCTCTGGGGGTTCGAAAGTATTGCCATTCGTAGCAGGCGTCATATGCGAAAATATAAATGAAAGGTACCTTGGATTGATGAAAAGTATCTGCATCTATGGGCAATCGAGCTGATTGATATAAATGATCCCTGGTTAGGTCTATTAACCTATGCTCATGGGATAAATATGCCTTGCTATGTTTAATTAAATCCCTGTAAGCTACAGGGTGATACTCATACGTATTACTAATAATCATCCAATTTGAACACAGGATGGTGCCGACAGCATTAAAATTAAACATTAATTGAATATCTTTTACTGGAAAAAGAGGGTGATGAAGATAGTGACGGGAGCCCTCCAGGTTGGTCTCATTGCCACTAAATGCAATAAAGACGATATGATAGTTCGATGCCCAGGAAGATTCTTGCAGGATACGAGCAATTTCCAGCATTAGAGCAACGCCTGATGCACTCCAGACAGCACCATGGTAAACATCCTGATTGATTAAGTCTTTTCCCAGGTGGTCGTATTGTGTGCCAATCACGATTGACTTTTGCGTGTTTTCTTTGACTGCAGGGATATATCCAATGACATTATGGGAAGCTCGTGGCATTGTATCAATGGTGACATTGATTTGTGCTTTTGTGTTTAACTTGAGCTCAAAGGGTTGTTGATGCTCTTGCACCCATTCATAAATATCATTTAAACTGGTTTCGGGGGAAAGCAGTTGATCAAATACCTTTTCACGAATATACAATACCGGGATGGGAGCATTGTCTTGAAAAAGGGTATGTACTCTTTTTCTATCCATCATTCGTCGCATCATCTTATTAAAACTACCAATTTGAGCCACAAAAATAATTCCTTTGGCACCATGAGCCAAAGCATTTTGCAGTCGATATTCGTATGGATCATCATCCATTTCAGGAGGTCTGGGTATGGGATTATAATGGAGATCGTTGATCACTGCTATCTTACCTTTAACATCAATATTTTCATAATCATCATAACCAATGGCTTCATAGGCGATACCATATCCGGCAAAGACCAATTCACCTTCAAGCTGTGCTTCTCCTGAGCCTGGAAAGACCACAAAGTCTTCTTGATACTCCAGGGCATGCCACGCATCATCTTTTTGAAGCGATAGCTCAAGCGGAGGCAAAATCTCATAATACGAGGTTACAAAAGGTTGCAAGTAGGAATTTTCTTTGTAGGGCTTTAGACTCAAGGCTTCGAATTGTTTGGAAATCCATTGAGCTGCCAAATAATTTCCCTTTGTTCCTGATTGCCTGCCCTCAAATGATGAATTACACAATGCCTCAATGCCACTCATGGCATTGTTTGCATCTATCTTGTCTATCCTGCCTCCATCTGCAAGCGATAGACTTGGCATTAAAGTCAACAATACCATAAAACTAATCAGTAAGGCTGTACAACATTTTTTCATGATTTTGCCTCCCTAAAAACCCAAGTTATTCCAAACTACAATAGAAAGGTCTTGCATATAATTATTCTACCCCCCCCTTGGTTGTCAATAGTTTTTAAGAGGAATTTTTATCCATCGTTGAAAAAGTGAGTCAACACCCCCGTCCCCTTCGTACAATAGATACCAATAGCTATGGGGTTTATTCTAAAAGCGAGTAGAATCATAGCATAAACTATCATAAAGGATAGGCGAGGAGCGTGTTAGTTGGGGTAGATCGGCGTCCCTAATAAGCGATGCGTTAGCATCAGCTTGCGAGTCAGATGGATCGCCCTTTCTAAGTTTGAATAGTATCATAAGCGGAAGAATAAACCTTCCAGCTTGAGCTATTACGAGGGTAAACGTTCAAGAAAGGGCCAACCCACCTCTTCAAGCTTTTCTCCTATTCCAAGGAGGCGTACGTATGCATTATTATATGGGGATTGATATTTCAAAGCAAACCTTAAGTTTGTTCGATGGAAAACAGGATGGCATTGTGGCGAATACGCCCAGACTGGAAGAGTTTCAAGCGTATTTGCGACAAACCTATGGAAGACGCTGGAAGAAGGTCCGATTGATTTATGAGCCTACCGGCCCTTATGCCTATGCGCTTCGTCGCTTTGCTGGGTTACATGGAATCAAAGTGGTAGTCCTCAACCCCAAGCAGAGTGCTCATTTTAAACGAGCCCTG
>PXBT01000035.1 GCA_003566815.1 Caldisericota bacterium | reverse complement strand
CTACCGCTTTGCAAACTCTATTTCCCCCATGCCTCGCCACTATTTTGAAGAAAAGTTTGACTATCACCTGGAGCCCTACAGCTTGAATGATCCCGATTATTTTATGCCCCCTTCAAGTGATAATCCAGAAGGCTACAAGTCGGAAAGATTTTATCAAGATGAAACCTTTATTAGAAAATGCGCCAATGACGAACTATATAACACTCAACCCCTTCATGCAGGTCCTTATCGTGTAAAAGAATGGAACGAAAGTCAAAACTACATTATTCTTGAGCCCAATGAGCATTACTTTTTGGGAGCACCTTTGTTAAACGAAATTACCTTCAGAGTTATTGAAAGTATGGATTTTGGCGTAAGATCTATCCTTGAAGGCAACATTGACTTATGCCTCACACTATTAACTCCTGATAATGCCGCCATTATCGATGAACGATCCAAAAATGTCTCATCTCATGCTATTTCATCCTTGATTTGGGAACACCTTGACCTCAATGTGGACGATGAAGTATTCAGTGATATTCGGGTTCGCCATGCCCTGATCCATGGGATCAACCGAGAAAAAATCACTCAGGAGCTCTTCCAGGGCAAAATTGACATTGCTCACTCCTGGTTTCCACCCCAGCACCCTGCATACGATGATGAGCAAATCACCAAATATGCTTACGATAAGGAAAAAGCCAAATCATTGCTGGACGAAGCAGGCTGGAAGCTAAACCCAGATACAGGCATCAGAGAAAAAGACGGAAAGCCTCTCGAGATAACCTTTATAACTACAGCAGGCAATCGACAGCGAGAAGAAGCCCAGGCTATCATAGCTTCTGACTGGAAAGCTATAGGAGTTCAAGTCAATATTCGAAATGAAAGCCCTACCAGTTTTTTTGTCGGCACTCTCAGAGAGCGTCGCTTTGATGGACCCACCATCACCATGTATGCCTGGATCATGGGACTCCATTCCAATTTATATTCTTTGCTTCATTCCAATTTAATTCCTACACGGGAAAACCATTTTTCAGGGCAAAACTATACTGGGTTTCAGCATGAAGAAGTAGATAAGATATTGGATCAAATACGGAAAGAATTATCATCTCAAACTATTTATACGCTCCTTAAAACAGTGCAAACCATCATTACGCATGAGCTACCTTCCATTCCCTTATTTTTCCGTCCCGACACCACAGCAGTCCATCGCGATTTGGCCATGTACCGACCTTCAGGCACCTTATCCCCACACACCTGGAACATTGCCTACTGGTACTGGAAATACAAGGGTGCTCAGCCAAGAGAACCTCAAATCTCAGTCAAACCATCAAGTTTAAGCTTTTTTGATGTAGCTCAGGGGTTCAAGTCTTCGCAAAAAATCACTATTACCAATGAAGGGACCAACCTTCTGGAGGGAAGTCTGTTTACCGATTCCCCCTGCCTTGCTCTTGAGATGGAAGCATTCTCGCTGAAACCTTTTCAAAGCCAGGAGATACAAGTCACCCTGGATCCCAGCTTGATAGAAGAAGCAGGACCCTGGGAAGCTGAAATCCAAATCCATTCCAATGATCCAGAGCATGCATCGATCATCCTCCCTGTGCAAGCTAATTTGCCACCTCCTCGTATCGAACAGCCCCTCTACAAAATTGACTTTGGACGCCTTAGCAGAAGAGAACCTGGGCAGGTATCCCTGAACATCACCAATGCAGGTGGAAAAACTTTATCTATTAAAGTTTCTTCGCCTTACCCAGCGTTGACAATCTCAGAAGCTGAGCTTGATATTCCTCCACGAGGCTCAAAAAGCATCCTGCTTTCACTGAATCTTGACCTGATCGAAACCTATGGTGATTTTGAAAGTACCCTGCATATCGAAAGCAACGACCCCTATCAACCCAACATTAGTCTTCCGTTCAAAGGAAGCTATGGAGTGGTGATTCAGCTTCAAATTGGTAACCCAGTTTCTATGATCAATGGTGAACCTCAGCCTCCTTTCGAAGCTCCTCCCTTTATCCATCAAGGGCGCCCTATGCTTCCCCTTCGGTTTATCGCAGAAGCCTTTGGCGCTGATCTTCAATACATCCCAGTTCCCCGAGAAATCCAAATAACAATGGATCTCATGCGCATTCGCCTTTGGATCGACAACCCCAAAGCTATCATCGAGCCCCTGCCTCCCAGCGAAGAGCCTATCAAAGAAATCATGCTGGATGCCCCTCCTATCATAAGATATGCAAGATCCTTTGTGCCCATTCGTTTCATTGCAGAGACCTTCGGAGCCACCGTGGAATGGGAAGCCAGCACCCAGATGATTACGATTTATTACAAAGGGTAATTGGCAGAAACTCACACGGAAAACATGCTCACCAAAGCATCGATGACTTGCTTCATCTTCTTGCTTTTAAGGCTGGCAATTTTATAAAGGATCAGAGTTTCATCAAAAGTAAAAATATGGTTATAACGAATAAAACTGGGTTGAAACAAAGCTCCGTCTACAAAGTCTTTCTCATTCACAAAAACATGATATGCATCATCAGGATTCCTGCTGGTAATTTGAGCCAGCACCAACTCTGCCCGATCAAAACCTTTCAACACCAAAGCAGGTCTTCTTTTCACATGCGTTAAATCAGTATAAGGAAAAGGGATAACAACAATATCCCCTTTTACAAATTTCCCCATGCTTCATCTTCTTCAGGGCTGAGCCAATCTTTCTTCAATACTTTTTCGCTGGCAAGATAGTTTTCCATTTTTTCGTGCAAACAAGGCAAATCCTCTTTGGGTATAACTATCACAGGTTT
>PXBT01000145.1 GCA_003566815.1 Caldisericota bacterium | reverse complement strand
TCGATAATACCCTTCCACAAAACGGAACATGCCTTCATGTTTATTGCCTGGTGGGCTGTGCTGTTTACTGGCAAATATCCTGAAGGCATGTTCCGTTTTGTGGAAGGGTATTATCGATGGTCAGTCCGAGTAACCGCCTATCTTTATTTTATGACCGACCAATATCCTCCCTTTTCCAAAGATTCGTCCATTCCCAATTACAATGCAGTTCAATTTGAAGTAGAATACCCTGAAACCCTATCAAGAGGCATCCTTCTTCTTCGAACATTTTTCGGATGGCTTTATGTCATGATTCCGCATGGTATTATCTTGGGTTTGTATGGCATTGCAGCCAGTGTTGTCATGTTTATTGCCTGGTGGGCTGTGCTGTTTACTGGCAAATATCCTGAAGGCATGTTCCGTTTTGTGGAAAAATTTTTACGCTGGATGCTGAGAGTTGATGTATACATCATGTTTATGACTGATCAATATCCTCCATTTAACGGAGAAGAGTAAAAGCATATTTTAACCTGTATCATTGCCCGGGGCATCATGCTCCGGGCTTTTTTTATTGTTTGCCCAGGAGTCTGTGTGAATGCGTTGAGGGTTAAATCTGTTTTTAGGCATGGGTATGCCTGAGGGATGCCCCAAAGGAATGACGGATAAAGGGATAACATGAGATGGCAACTTCAAAAGAGCTATAAACTCTTCAACGCGTTCTTTTTTGGGATAAATGCCGCACCAGCATCCCCCCAGTCCCAGATGCACCGCCTGCAATAAGATATTCTGAGTTGCTGCAGAGCAGTCCTGCACCCAATAGCCATCTATGGAAGAAAGAGAAGTGTCTCCGCAAACCACAATAGCAAGGGGCGCTTCTTTGACCATCGAAGCATAAGGATGAATGTCGGCGATTTTGCTTAGTACTTTTCGATCTTTGATAACCACAAAATGCCAGGGCTGACGATTGCTGGCTGTTGGAGCCTGCATGGCTGCTTTCAGCAGGGATTCTATCATATCATCCTTCACAAGATCAGGGGTAAACGAACGAACGCTGTACCGATCGAATATAATATTCATCATACTCCTCCTCTCAAGGTATGAAACCTTAAATAATTATGCTGAAATCAACATTATCGGATGCATGCTTTTCTGCTATATCTTTATTTAATTATAGCAAACAATCAGAAAATATCATTTGATTCATTTATCTTTTCTTTTATCCTTATTTTATGCAAAGAATGAATAAAAAAAGCTGGATCATCAGCCCGGAAGAACGAGCAAAGTCTCTGGGCACTGAACCAATCCCCAAACTTCTGATACGATTATCCATCCCTTCCATCATAGCTATGACTGCCTTTGCTTTTTATAGTTTTGTGGATTCCATTTTTATTGGATTTCTGGGCACCTCTGCCATCGGTGCCGTGGCTATTGCTTTTCCGATTTTTGCAATGATTGGAGGCTTTGGCTTATTGTTTGGCATAGGATCCGCATCTTTCATTGCAAGGCTATTGGGTGCGCAAGACAAGGAAAAAGCAGACAAAACAGCCACGATTTCAGTTTTTATGAGTGGGCTCGTATCGCTTATCTTTGTTTTGGTGGGAGCCTTTGTACTACAGCCCATCCTGCTAAACTTTGGCGCAACTCCATCGATCCTTCCCTATGCGCAGGATTACACCCGCATCCTTTTATATGGATCTTTTTTCACTATTCAAAACATGAATCTCAACCATATCACGCGCTCAGAAGGTAATGCAAAATTAAGCATGAAGGCCATACTGGTTGGGGTGGGCACCAATATCATCCTCGATCCCATTTTTATCTTTTGGTTTGGTTGGGGCATTTCAGGGGCCGCAATTGCTACAGTGTTTTCTCAAAGCTTGACTTTCTTTATTTTGATTCGATACTTTTTTACCAAATCCAGCTATCTCCGTCTGCAAAAACGCTATATTACCTTTGATTTTCATATTATTTGGGAGATTATAAAAATTGGATTTCCCAGTTTTATTCGCCAAGTTCTTGCCAGTATCTCTATTGCCATGCTCAATATTGCCGCCAGTGCTTATGGAGACCCTGCAGTGGCTGCTATTGGCATCACTTTGCGAGTTATAGCCATGGGTATGTTTCCATTATTTGGGGTTGCGCAGGCTTTTCAACCAGTTGCCGGGTTCAATTTTGGGGCAAAAAAAATTCCAAGGCTTCTTCAAAGTCTCAGGCTCAGCTATCTTTGGTCATTTTTCTTTTGTCTGGGCTTTTCATTGATCTTTATTGTTTTTGCCATTCCGATTCTTTCACTTTTTTCAGCTGACCCCGAGGTTTTGTCGATTGGTCGTCTAACGATTTGGGCAGTATGCATCTTGTTTCCATTTTTTGGCTATCAAATTCTTACTGCGGTTTTATTTCAAGCCATTGGCAAAGGTTTGCCAGCAACAATTCTCTCGCTTTCAAGGCAGGGACTATTTTTGATCCCTTCTATTTTAATTTTGCCCAGGTTTTTTGGCTTGCATGGAGTTATATTCAGTCAAACCGTGGCAGATTTTCTAACCCTCTTTATTACATTTATTTTATCCTTTCAGATTGTTAAAAAACTCAAATCGATTTAATTATAATTTTTTTTCATTATTCTTAATATCAGGTGAACCTGATGAAAGATAGTTTGTATTATATATAAATTGCTTTGTTTTTTTTGTAAATAAGGAGGGATTATGAAAAAACTTAGATCTCTGTTTTCTTATCTTACCGTTATTTTAATGGTATTTTCTATTTTACCTGGGGGGCGTACTCCCCTTGTGATGGCGGTGCCTACAGACAATG
>PXBT01000102.1 GCA_003566815.1 Caldisericota bacterium | reverse complement strand
AATTTCTATAGGGGGCCAAGGTAGAATATAATAATCACGATTAAAGCCTGTAACGGCCGTTGTGATTCGAATGCTTCCCTGTCTTCCACCTTTCAGGTTCACAATCTCAAGGTTGTTGGGATTCCAGGATGCAGCAATTCTTCCATTGTGCAGATCATACCTGAAACTGGCCACAGCTTGTCCATTGCTGTCGGTCAGGAGCGAAGTATTGCCTTGAACATCATAGTGGAAGTAAAGCTCTCCACTGTAAGTAGCACTATTATAGGTCATGGAGAGAATGCGTCCCATGGGGTCGGTGCTAAAGTTCTGCGTAATGACTGGATTCATGCCAATGCGCTTGGTAGCATATTCCAGCCCTTGCGGTCCCCACTCCAACTCCCAGGTATGGCCTTGCAAACCTCCACTGGCATAGGAAGCACCCATAAGGTTGTTATGCAAAGTTTGCTGTTTATATTGCAATTCCATGCTTTTTTCTATCCTGTATTGTCGTTCCCTGCTCCAAACATAAAGATCCTTGTTTAGTTATTATTCTACCCCTCTTGGTTGTCAATAGTTTTGACAGGGGATATTGCTCTTACAAAAAACAGTCCAGGATAGGGTATTTTTTATAAGATCAAATTCCCCAACTTTTTTATCATATCTTTTTTTGAGCATCATGTTTTTTCTGCATTCCAAAGAAAAATTGTTTTTCTGTAAATGTAAATTTTTAACAATAAAACTATTGAAAAAGAAAATGAAATTAGATATAAATCACGTAAAAATGAAACTGAAAGCAACATAAACATTAGAAAAACAAACTTCAAATAATTCTTACGTTTAAAAGAGTTAAAATCATCTTGGTTCTTATCTATTGATGAATTTAAAAATTCAATATCAATTGATATGCTTAATATTGAAACAAACAGTGCTAACATATATGTATCAATTATAAACTTTAACTTGAACTCATAATCAAAGATATATGCATTCATCCATATCGTCAACAAAAAAATTATCAATAATAATATTAATATAATTAAATTAATATTATTATTTTTTTTGAGTTTTAATTTAATGAAAAAAGAATAAAATGATGATATGACAATTAATAATATTAAAATATTTAAGAAAAAATAAATCATTCGAAGATCCAATTTTTAATTAAAATCTTTTTCACTATCTATCCCTTTTATTATGGTTTGCATGCATCGCATTTTCCAGACATTCTCTTCTTTGTCTTCTGCAATGATTTCTCCAAACTCCTACAATAGTCCAACACCCTAATGCAAACAAACCTCCTATTAGTAAAGATACTGGTGGTTTAACTGCTGCAGTTATACCAGCACCAATATAACATAGGGCAACCCAATCGCTTGCCTCATCCATACATTGTCTATATTGAGCTTCACAATCTGCTCTCGTATTTTTTAGATGAATAGGAAAAGGGAGTATAACAGGATCATCTATTGGTGGTAAATAAAATATTGGAGGGTCATTTTCATCATCCTCCCCACAATCCTTCTCATCATCAGGAGCTCTCAGATCTACATAAACACCAATACCACCTATAGCTGCTCCTATGCCACCCCACTCGCCACCATTACCATTACCGTTAACAGGAGGAGGATTAATTTCTATAGGGGGCCAAGGTAGAATATAATAATCACGATTAAAGCCTGTAACGGCCGTTGTGATTCGAATGCTTCCCTGACTTGCACCCTTCAAATTCACGATCTCCAGATTATTGGGATTCCAGTGCTCAACAAGCTGGCCGCTGTGCAGATCATACCTGAAGCTGGCGACGGCTTGTCCATTGCTGTCGGTCAGGAGTGAAGTGTTGCCCTGCACATCATAGTGGAAGTAGAGCTCTCCATTGTAGCTGGCACCATTATAGGTCATGGAGAGGATGCGACCCATGGGGTCGGTGCTGAAGTTCTGAGTGATGACGGGACTCATGCCTATGCGTTTGATGGCTTGCTCCAGCCCCTGAGGTCCCCACTGAAAGTCCCAGGTGTGGCCCTGCAAGCCTCCGGAAGCATAGGAAGCGCTCATTAAGTTGCCCCGGTTGTCATAAGCCAGGACATATTGATGTTGCTCCTGTTGGTCATCGGTGTAGGTAAGGTTGGAGACTTTTTTCCGGTCATTCCAGGTTAAGTTCAGAGTGGTGTTGTCCGGGTATTGGATGCTTTGCAAAGCGCCCTCGCCCCCATAAGTATAGCTTTCCTGACCCTGTTGGCCGGGGTAGGTGACGGTATCCAATAAGCCTTCAGCAGTGTAGCCCAGGGCATAGGTGCCCAGGTCAGAAAACTCCAGGCTGTCCAGACGGCCCAGGTTTTGGTCATAGCCATAGGTGATCTCCCGGTTGTCGCTGGCTCGGCTCAAGGTGCTCAAGCGAGCTTGCCCGTCATAGGTCATGGCATAGCTTTCGACTAAAGGATTGTTTCCTGCCACTACCAAGAAGCTCATGCTCGAAATCTGCTGATCGTTTGAATAGCTTTGCTCTGAGTTCAGCAAAGGAGTTTGGCCCTGCATGACACTCAGTTCAGTTAATTGTTTGGCGGTCCAAGTCTGGCTTAAGGTGATGTTGTTGGCATACTGGATGCCTTCCAGCTCTCCTGCGGAGCTCCAGGTGTAATTGAAGGCAAGGTTTCCTTTGGAAGTATCTTTCACCTGGGTGACCCAATAGCGTTCAGGGTGGTACTGATAATCATAGCTTCCCAGGTTACTGTTCAAACTGGAGGGGAGGCCCAGGCGGGCATAACCGTGAGGACCGGTATAATCAAAGGCAAAGGTTTCACTTTCCCCCTCCCAGGAGGTCAGGTT
>PXBT01000097.1 GCA_003566815.1 Caldisericota bacterium | reverse complement strand
CTGGTGATGAAGCCGGGTTCTTTGTTTTATAGACCAAAGATAATTATTTCATCCTTCCTTTTCTATTCCACATTTTTTCAAAGAACTACGTTTATTCGGGCGTTTACTATTGGCCACAACGTATGGCGGTATGAAATCGTTGGGGATTGCGGGCTACAATCCTGTCCAGTTACACCGAACTTGATGCGTGGCAGAATGTTTAAATAACCACCTAAACCCCAATGTTTTATACCGCGTGTTGTGCCGTCGTACTTTCATTTAAACATGGTTATTATTCTTATTTTCTTCTTCATTTTTTGGTTTTCCGTAAATATCTATGTTTTCCGTCTTTGAATATTTTTTCCAATCGCGTAATAGCTTTTTTAAATAATCATCCTTACACAACTCAAACCTTTTCAAAGCATAATACATGGCAGTAATTGACACCTCTGTAAATCTTGAGCGTTCTCTTGTCTGACATTTCGGACACCACATCATTGGAGGTTGAATATTCAAGTCTGTTCTTATTTGATTAAGTTTATTATTCAATTCGCTAACTAAATCAAATTGCTGTTCAATTGACATTTTTGAATTCCATTTTTCTTTAAGAATGTCCTTTAATTCAGGAAACCAAGTTGTATGTGCTTGTCCTGCTGGCATAGTTATTCAATTTCGTTTTCAATTGTTATTTCTTCCATTTCTTCATGGGTTACTCCGTATGGAAATCCACCACTTGTATAACCAATAATCATTGCGAAATTCTCATCACTTTCAAATTCACACAAGGTATTTAATTCGTCCTCTTGTTTTTTCTTGAATGAAAGTCTTTGTTGTCTGAGAGCTTCCATTGAATTAATCAATTGCCTTTCATATTCTTCCGATATTTCAACTCCAATCATTCTTAATTCTTTAATCGCACACAATTTGTCAACAGAATATTTTTTTGAATATCCTTTAACAATGTTTTGTCCTGAATATGTTTTTATCCAGTTTTTGGCAGAGCTAAGTCTTTTTTCTCTTTTCGGAGTGTTTTTCATTTAAACTATTCAAAAGGTTCTTCGGGTAAAGCTAATAAATTCTTTGTATAACGTTGATTGTTATAGGGTTTTCTATTTTTCATAACATCAAATAGTTCAACTGCTAAACATTGTCCAATCATTTGCCTGGTTTGAAAATCGTCAAATCCTAGTTTTTGCAATCTATCAAAAGTTGCCTTAGTCTCGGGTGGGTCATTATCCCTTAGTTGATTTTTTATAATCTCAAAAATCTGTTCTCTCAATATTTCATTTGTTTTCATAGCTGCGGGGCTTTTTTAGTATGCGGCACAACGGTCCTGCTAGTCGAGTAGGCAAGGGGAATTTCACCCCAAGCCTCTCACAGAACCGTACGTGACAGTCTCCCGTCATACGGCTCTTGTTATACAAATCTACGCAATATCTTTACCAATATCCAAGTCTCCAATGATAAAACAGGGAGGGAAATTGTTCCTGTATCCGGTTTAACCAGTTGTAAGCCTTGTTAATGCTGGTTTTGTATCGCTTGTACCTTTTCCGTGCCCACTGAACAAGTCTATTGCGAAGCGATTGAAATATTGGGTTCATTTCCGACAATCTATACTTACCATAGTAGTTGACCCAGCCCCGAATATATGGTTCAAGGAATTTGGCTACTCCTACTATACTTCGGTGAGTAAGATAGGCGATGTTCAATTCTTTCATCTTTTCTGCTATGTGCGTCTTTGATTTGATGCTTATGGCACAATCAAAGCCAAGGAATAATTTCCCCGTTTTCTTTGATTTTGTGCTGCGTGGCTGAAAGGAATATCCCAGGAAGTCGAATTTTACTTCGGGATAATCTTCTTGCCTTCTGTAATCTTTACAGTACACAAGTTTCGTTTTTCCCGGATGCAGTTCCAGTCCACATTGTTGCATTCGTTCTTTTAACCTTTGGAGCACATATTCGGCTTGTTGCTTGCTCTTGCAGTGTAGTATGGCATCATCGGCATAACGGACATACTTTACTGTTGGGTGGGTTTGCTCCAACCATTTGTCCGTGGCGTAGTGAAGAAACAGATTGGCTAAAAGCGGGCTTATTACTCCACCTTGTGGTGTTCCTTTACCCTGCTTGTACAACAGTTCTCCTGAACTGGTTTGCACGGGTGCAGTTAACCACCGTTGGATATACATTAAGCACCACTTCTCTTTAACGTGTTTCTCCAAGGCTGTCATCAGTTTAAGATGATCGATATTGTCAAAGAAACCTTTGATATCAAGGTCGACTACCCATTCCTGTTTCCAACTGTTTTCCCTTACCGCTGCCAATGCCTGATGGGCATTCTTGTTGGGTCGGTAACCGTAGGAATGTGGACTGAATATTTTCTCAAACCTTGGCTCCAGATAGTCTTTTATTGCCATCTGGGCAACCCGGTCGCTGATGGTTGGAATGCCCAACTTACGGAATTTGCCGTCTTTCTTGGGTATCTCAACTTCTTTAACCGGTGGGGGAAAATAACTCCCTGATGCCATCCTGTTCCATAGTTTGTAAAGGTGTTTTGACCTTTGAGCATCGAACTCCTTCATGCTAACATGGTCAACACCTGCACTTCCTTGTTTGGAACGCACTTTCTTGTAAGCTTCCCATATCATGGTGCGGCTTACAGGTACTGATTTTGTCTCATTCCATAAAATCATCCTCTCATCGAGTTGTTAAATGTTATGATACTGTATAACCTGACCCCTTCGCTCCGCTCCCATTACAGGAGTTTCATCACTACTACGAGTCAGTCCGCCCCTACACAGTGCGTTGGTATTCGGCCTCCAGGGTGTGCCTGTTGTACCTTTCCCTTTGTCG
>PXBT01000129.1 GCA_003566815.1 Caldisericota bacterium | reverse complement strand
GGAAAATTCAAGGATCGGTGTATGTTTTTCTTCGTTTGGCCAGGGATTTGCTGGGGCATGAGATCAATTCGAATTTTTTAAGTGAGCTTGAGCCAGCTCTTGAACCAGCTGATTTTGATGAGAAAAAATATACTGCATTATTGGAAAAACTGACGGAGGAGAGGTCTTTGGATCAGTCTTGTGTGATGGGCGCGTCTTCCATGTTGTTGTGGTCGGAAAAGAGCCTGAGGTATAAGTGGAAGCTTTTAAGAGAGCATCTTCTGGTATCCCCGCGGGTGATTTCTCTGAAATATCCAGCTTCGGCAAAATCGATACGGGTGTTTTTTTACTACCCCTTGTATTGGGCTGAGCTTTCAAGAAAAACGATACGCTTGCTGGGGCAGGGGCGAGAGCGACAGATTAAAAACAGGGAGCATGTGGACAGGATTAACGAGATGACGGATCTGCGCCAGTGGATGCTGGGCATCGATAGCGAGGAAGTGTAGTCGGGAGGAAACCAGGCGCTAATTGAGTGGTTATCAAACAATAGTTTGATTGCGAAATTGAATAATTTAGGTTCAACTTTTTTTATAAGATTGTTATAATATTATGGAGCAGAAATATTTTATATTATAAAGGTGTTGAATGAAGAAACGAATGAAGAAGCCGTATCAAAAGCCTACTTTGGAATATGTTGAGTTTAGACCCGAGGAGCGTTTAGCTTCCTGCTGTCACTCGCCTGGAAGTCTCTGCGCGCCTGGTCAAAGTCAGGGTCCCCAAATACATAATTCTTAACCTTTTTTTAAGGTATCAGCTTTGAACTGGACTGAATATTTTGAAAATATAAGACAATCAGCGAAAAATAAAAACATACCTCTTAGCGGTTCATTCGAGCTAACCCCCCGATGCAATTTGAATTGCGTAATGTGCTATATCAATCAACCAGCCAGGGATGCCTCTTGTATTGCAAGAGAAAAAGATGCTTCAAGCTGGCTAAAGCTGGCCAAAGAAGCACGCGACACTGGAACGTTGAGACTCCTTTTGACGGGTGGCGAAGTTTTTTTGAGAAGCGATTTTAGAGAAATATATGAAGCACTTTCGCAGATGGGATTTATGATAACGATTTTTACCAATGGAACCTTAATTACTCCTGAAATAGCTCATTGGTTGGGGAAAATGCCTCCCTCCATGACGGGAGTTACGATGTATGGAGCAAGCCCAACAACCTACCAGCAAGTCTGCGGTAGCGCTGAGGCGTATAATAAGGCTTTGCGAGGCATTGATTTACTTCTTGAGCAAGGAATTACGATGGAGATCCGTACTACTTTTATCAAAAAAAATAAGCATGATTTTGATGCATTGATAGCGATGGCAGATCAGAGAGGTGTACCCATTTTGAGTAGTTACCATGTTACTCCTCGCAGGGACGCCAGCTCCAATAGACCTATACTGGAAAGGTATGATCCCTATGACGCTTTTGAGCATGAGCAAAAACGACGAATACTTCATGCAGATATCATAAAAAAAGCTGATGAGTACTTACCTCTTCCCTCCTGTTCGGCAGATGAAACATGGCCCCATCTTTATTGTGGGGCAGGGTTGAATAGTTTTTGGGTAACATGGGATGGAAAAATGAGTGCTTGTGCTTTTTTGGAAGAGCCTTGTTCCCTGCCTTTTGAACAGGGATTTGCTGAGTCCTGGCGAGAAATGAGTGATAAGGCAAAAAAGATTCCTGTTTGCAGAGAATGCCTGGAGTGCGAGCTGAAGGAATATTGCATGCAATGCTTTGCAAAGCTGAAGATAGAAACGGGGCATTTTGATTGTCCTGCTCCTTATTTGTGCCAGTTGGCGCAATTGGAAAAAAAGAATGCATCAACTTAGTGCTTGTATTTTTGATTTGAAGATGGATATTACTGCCGATGAGCCCCACTATTTGGATCATTTTGCAGGTTTTTTTCAGCAAAAAAATGGCCCTGCTGATTTTAAACTGAACATTGTGACGCAGGATCGGATTGTTCCTCCTGAGGATGTCTCTATTAAATTGGGAGGGGTGGAGTGGATACCACACCATAGCTCGAGGGATGGCTCTTTTTATGCTTTTAAAAAAGGCGATGATAGCGAGGATTGGTGCTGTATGTTTGAGGTTAACCCTTGCTGGGATGAGGCAGGATTGTTGATTTCTCGTGAGTTTAAGGCTCCTTTTACTTTGATTCCTCTCATGGATTTAATCTTTCGCAATCTGATAGTATTGCATGGAGGGATTATCCTTCATGCTTCAGCAGTGGAATTTAAAGGCAAGAACATTATGTTTTCTGCGCCATCTGAAACGGGTAAGACCACCCAGGCTGCTTTGTGGCAAAAACATAGAGGGGCCTCATTGATGAATGATGACCATACAGCCTTAAGGGTGGTGGATGAGCAGGCTTTTGCCTATGGCGTACCCTGGGCGAAATATGGAGGAAAAGCGCAAAACTGCTCTTGTCCTTTGCTGGCGATAGTTTTTTTGGAGCAGGCTCAGGAAAACAGGGTGCATAAAATCGACCAAGCTGAGGTTTCCAGGAGACTCATTCCTCGCTGTTTCATGCCTTTTTTCAGTAAAACTCTGATGACTCGGGCTTTGGATAATTTGGAAAAATTGATAGGGCATGTCCCGTTTTATTTGCTTCAATGCAGACCCGACGAGGATGCTGTGGATGTGCTTGATAAGGTTATTTATACCTGAGGCTCGGCGGGCTTGACGGGCTCGTAAACATAATACAGGCAGTCGGGCTCCCAGTCAGACCAGGCTTCGAGGCAGGTTTGCTTTAGCTCCTTGATGAGGCTCGCTTTGGGGAGGATAATGGTGCTGGCATCGTCTCCCAGTCGATCATATGCAAATTGCAGCCAGTCGTGAAGCGAGTCTTTGTTGGGTTCGAGCACAATACAATGGGGTTCGTGGCTTTGGTCGATCCAGCCGGGGATGCCGTTGACTTTGAAGAGTTGAAAATCTTTTTTTGAATCTTCCCACCATGCTTTGCTGATTTTTTGCATTTTGAAGAATTGGATGATGTGCTGGTCGGTTTCTTTGAAGTAGGGGAGGGCTTCGATTTCTTCCCAGGTGGGATTCCATGGTTCAATATGCAAGGGTCTGGGAGCGCAGGCTTTGTTCCAGCTTAGCAGGAGATAGGCTTTTTTGATAGCCAGACCATAGGATAGGCATAGGTGTTTGCTGGGTTCGTTTTTGGCGAAGGTGGAGCAGGCAATGCGCTGGACAACCCCCTCGCGCAGTTTTTCGATGGCATAGTCAAGTTGCGCTTTGATCATCAGGTGGCTGATGCCTTTGCCCTGGTAGTCTGTTCGAACCCTCAGGCCACCAATCCATGCTGTTCCATCATGCAAAAGGGATACATGGGATACTGCTACCAGTTCATGGGTGGTGGAGTCTTCTGCGCCCACAAACAAACCCGGTTGTTTGATCCAGTCGTTAAAAACCTTGGGCAGGTAGTCGTGCCCTTCCCAGATATCTTTGGAGATTTTGAGAATATCGGGGTAATCTTTTTCTACAACAGGCCGAACAATAAAATCATGGCTTTTGGTGGTAGCGTTAATTTTTATCATGCAATTATTATAGAATGGGCGGGTAATTTTAAAAGTAGCAACTATATTAATAAAACCAAACACCCGTTTGACACAAAGGGGACTGTCCCTAATGTGTCAAACGGTTGTTTATATGTGTTATGAAGTGAGATGGTTGAACATGCGCAACCATTGGCCAAAGATTGATGTTGTTTGTCTCATGCTTTGGTAATAGAAGGCTTCTTCAGCTTCTTCGCAACAGGGTTCAGGCATTACTTCCCAGGCGATAAGGACAGTTTCGGGATCCTGGCCTATCAAGCAAAGTCGGATGCATATTCGTATATCACTAGCAAGTTGAATAGAAAAGTTGGGATCATTCCTGGCCATAAAGGTGGTAGGATCTCTTTCGCCATAGTCTCCTGCTATCCAGTTGTCGTCGCAACCTCTGAAACGAAAACTTCCTCTTTGGCTATTGATTCTGCCATTGATGGTCCAAGTGCAGGCACAATCGAAAAATAGCTCATGGATAACCTCATCGCAACAATCTTCCTCGCTCAGGGTTATGGTTTTTTTCTCTGGTTCGAAAAGGTAGCGTTCATGAATGGGCGAAACTATGTAAGTGCCGGGGCAGGGTAAAATGCATTCGGTATCAAAAATACCCTCATCGTCAGGATGACCTTGCCAGACTAATTTTCCTGCTTCATCATAGATGTTTACTTTGGTGCCCTCAATGTATTCATCAGGTACAGTGATTTGAATGCGTCCTTTTGAGACATCAGGCTGAGGACAACAATCATCATCTATCCACTTCCAGGCGATTACTTCATGGTCTGGGTGAATATCCTTTATTCCTGGTTTGATGCAAAATTGAACACATGCTCTCCCTACTTGAGAGATAGGAACACCTAGGGCATTTGCTGCAAAAAATTCGTTGGGGTGAGTAAAAAGCGCATATTCATACATAATTTCATCACAATCCATGAATTCAATCATCCAATACTCGGTGTCATCCATCATCATTTCTTCAATGCTAATAAGGTATCCCTGTTCGATCCAACGACATTCTTCAGGCGCTTGTGGACAGCAAGGGTCTTTGTCTGGATAAGCCCACCATTGGGTAACCTGCAAGTCGCTGTTATATTGCATTTCAATGCAGACAGTATCTTTTTTATATCGTTCATCTTCTTCGTACAATAGGAAGTAGTCAACAATATGAAGACCGTGCTCACTGTCGAGAAGGTCGGTAGGAACATGGAGGGTTATATCGTACATTGGAGAGCCAAGGTAGCAGTTTTCTTTGATATAGACCTGGTGCATGTTATCTTCATCGGGATCGAGCGTTAACCTAACGATACACCCGCATATCAATTGGTCCGGCTCTTCTTCCTCTTCTTTGGGGCAACAAGGATCATCGGGTAAAATTTCCCATGCTATGATTTGGAGATGCTCCTGATTGAAACAAAGTCGAGCACAAAAGTCTATTGCCTGGGAAATGGGATAGGTTCCCAAAGTATCCAAAAGATCTTCAGGTGTTTGAAGGAGTAAGGTTTCATCGTCACAAGTAAGGAAGTTGATAATCCATGCCCCATCGGATTCATCAAAACGAGTGGATACAATTTTCCCTTTGGGCGTCCAATCGCATTCTATGATTTCTTCTTCTATAGGGTGGAAAATGCCTCCATAAATTAATCCGGCAGGCTTTCCTTCATTGATTTGGTGGATGAAATAGAGGAAGTGAGTGCCTGCAGGAACGGTAAAGGTAAAGTGAAAGAGTCCGGATTCTTCCCTGTGTAATAGGATTTCATTGTTATAATGCGGCTGAATTTGGCTGGCGGGCATGGCGCTCACAACAGGAGGGTCGTTTAAGATGGTAACGCCTCCTCCCCAGGAATAGCCCACCATTTCAATTTCTTTGGGCTCCGGAGTGCAAAATTTATGGCGATACACTGAACTTTCAGTGCTGGTGTTGGGCATGGGCCATCGCCATACTCCACTAGTGGTGGCGTACATCATACATGCTCCACTTTTTGCCAGCTCCATAATGTTAAGAAGAGCGTCCCCATCATCATCAACATCCAGATAATCGGGATAGGGCACCACGCTCATGCGACCGGGTTTTTTTCTCAGTATGAAATCATTGCCTTCTTTTCTTCCCATGTACCGCATGTCGCAATTGCTTACCAAGTCATAGTTTTCCGCTTCAGCTCGCGCATACACTGGATACGGACAAAGAGCTTCGCAGTCATCCCCTGCAAAGAGCAACTCTGCGGTGCTGGTATCTCCATGCCAGATGATATCCTCGGCATCCAGGGCTTCACCCACTCTGCGCAAAGGAATCATCGTACGCCCTGCCAGAATGTAGGGAGCCACTTCGGTGTTGTTGGGATCCACCCAGTCTTCCTCCCCATTGAGTTTGTATTTGGGGTTGTCAATTTGAAACTCAAGGGTATTACCCGCTGCCGTTACAATCGTAACCGTTCGGGTTTCCCCTTCCCAGCCAATCTCGGCCCCCACTTCCTGGGTGACAAAGCGAATCACCAGGAACATGCGTTGCCAACGAATCTCGGGAGCAGCTTCCATGGGGCCTTTTTCTTCTTCATTGACCCAGTAGAGCTTACTGCCCACTTGATACTTCAGCGAAAGACGCTCTACTTCAAGCGGCTCTTCCGCGCAAGGATTGGAAGAGGGACAAGTTGGCACCGCACAAGCTTCCACCGATTGCAGAAACTCCCGGTTATCCTCGCCTATGGCTCGAATAAAGTAGCAATACTGCACGCCCTCCTCAATGTCATTGCCGTCATTAAAAGCAGTGGAGGTAATAGGAAAGTCTGTCAGCGGCATTGCATGTTGTCCGCCCTCTCCTATGCCTCGATAAATGTAGTAGCGCTGTGCGCCTTCCACAGGTGTCCACTCCAGTGCCACATAGCCACAACGCCCCTCGGCTGTGAGCATGAAAGCATTGTCTGTAGGCACCGCCATCACAAGGGGAGTACGCCCCCCAGGTAAAATAGAAAATACCATTAAAATAACGGTAAGATAAGAAAAAAAACGTTTTAATGTTATCATATAAGCATCACCCCTTTTTTAATCAGCTTTTTTTATTCAGCTTTCATAAATTGAACTGGGCAAAAAAGTCTTAACAATAGTATACCCAAAAAATTATAAATATTAAGAAAAGTCAATGATTAAAGAACATTAAACACCTGTATGATACAAAGGGGACTGTCCCTAATGTGTCAAACGGATGATTTGAAATGTCAGGTGACGATATTGCTTTGGATGTAGGAGCGAGTGTTTGGATCTAAAAAGCATAGGATGCAGCCTTTATTTCCAAGTCTCATGAGGGATAGATAGTTGCGCTTAATTGCTTCAAGTCGATCTTTTTTTGCTTTGGGCAGATGGGGATCTTTGCAGTGTTTTGCATTTATCTTCCAGCAATTTTTTTGTTTATCGAAGACCAAGTCTTTGCCAATAATAACTCCAATATAGTCCAATTCAACATTATTTACAGCATGAATATGTCCTATTTGATCAAAGCCATTGGGATCATGAGCCCAGGATGAGGCTACGGGAATATTTGCGGGAGGGTGTTGAATATTTGGATGGACTATCCAGGGGCGCGTATACTTGTTAATTATTATATCATTGAAAAGTTGACCCTGACTGTCCAATTTGTCCGACCATTTCCAGCATAAGCCTGAGGTGAGACGAGCAGTGTGACCTTGTTGAATTTTTTCTTTAAGATAATTTTCAGTTATCAAAGGAGTCGGCGCAAAATGAAGATCATAAGCGCTGAGAGAAGTATTAAAAGGTGGAGCGGGGGTGTCTATGAGTTGAAATAAACTTTCGAACCAGAAAAGAAAATCTTCTTTATTGTGTTTGCTTGAAAAAAAGCCAGGCTTAATGATTTCAATATGATCATCTTCTGTTGATCCAATTGGCTCTTTTGCAGGAGCATTTTTGTTTTTAATTATTTTTTTCTCAGTAGTTAAGGATTTATTTTTCGATAAAATATCCTTTTTTTTGCTTTTTGGTGGTGGGGATTTTTTTGTTCCATTGTTTTGGTGTGATTTGTAATTGCAAATTACATTGGCATAACTGATAAGAAAATCATTCAGGCTTTCGTAAAATTCTCGAGCTGAGGAAAATCGATCTGCTGGAGCCTTTTCTAGAGATTTTTTTATGATCATTTGCAGATTTATGGGCACAAAAGGCTGAATTTTTTCTGGAAAACGAGGTGTTTTTCTTAAGTGCATGTCCATGATTTCAATAGGAGATGAAGAGACAAAGGGAGGCTTGCCTGTGATTAATTCAAAAAGTAGTATTCCTGCCAAATATATATCTGTGCAAACATTGGACTTGGATTGAGAAATTTGCTCAGGACTGATGTATTGTGCGTTTTCAATAAAGTCCCCACTGTTGATGGAAGATGCATCTTCGAGTTGGTTGGCAGCAAGGCTGATAATTTTAACCTGGAGATCAGAGGTGACGAGAATGTTGTCAGAGTTGAATTCTTTGTGAATAATATTTTGCTGATGGAGATAATGAAGCCCATCCAGCACACCGAGAACAATTCGAATTGATTTTTCGATTGAAACGATTTTGCTGTTAATAATGCTCTTGATTGGTTCGCCTTCTATGTATTCTCGAACTAAGTAGCATTGACCATTATTTTCTACCAAATCAACGAGTCTTATAAATGCTGGATGATTGATATGTTTTAACGATTGAAATTCATTTTCCAGTCGGATGTAAAGTGAGGGGTATAAGTGGTTGGGAACCTGGACAGTCACTTTTTTCTGTTCTTTAAGATCAAACCCAAGGTAGACTTTGTTGAGTATAGTATGACTGATTAGCTTATCTATACGATATCGCTCCGCTATTATATCATTTTCATTTATTTCTATGGGAGGAGATGGGGCAGTTTTTTGATTTGTGTTTGAAAATTGCTTGTCAAATGATTTTTTAAATGCAGCAACACTGGTGGTAAAAGAGTGATCCTCTGTAACTATCTCAAAAAAGGATCCCATCATATTTTCCATTTCTTTTTGAAAATCTTTTGAATATTTGTCGATATTGTTTAACTCTTGAGTGGCTTCAAGTGTTGATCTGTATCTATTTTCAACCTCTTTTTCCATCATTTTTTGATTAATTTTTTCAATTTTTGGCAACAGATCTTTTCGATATTTTAATAGTCGCTCATAGTCTCCCATGATATGCGCATGGGCAATTTCTACAGGGTCTTTCATGTCTGAAAAGGGAAATTTGCCACTAAGCATTTCGTATAGAATGATGCCAAGAGAGTATATATCACTATGCGCGCCAATGCATCCTGCTATACTATAGAATTGTTCAGGCGCCATGTAGCCTAATGTAGAATGAGCATCAACTTGTTGCAATTTTCCTTCAAGCAGGCTTTTTATGGTGATGTTTTTGGTAAATTGAATATCGAGAAGAAAAGTTTTGCATGTTTTGCTTTCTATGATAATGTTGGACGGCTTGAGGTTGAAGTGAAAACATTTTTTTTGATGAAGAAAAGAAAGCAGATTGAGGATATTTTTTGTCATACTCAGTGAAACATTTTGAGACAAGGCTCCATGTTCAGCCATAATTTGCTTGAGCGAATAGCCCTCTATCCAGGGGTAAACCAAATAGTACTGCCCCATTTCTTCATTTATTTCAATGGGGAGGATAATCTGGGGATGCAAGTGAGCGGAAAGCAACTGTATGTTTGAGGTATAGTCACGAATGAAACTTTTGTCTGCAGAGATTTCTTTGTTCAATAGTTTTAAGGCATACAACTTTGAACTGGAATTCAGAGTTACTTGATATACAGATGATGTAGCGTTTTTATCTGCTTGATTCACTATTTCATATGGACCAATTTGCATTTTATTTTGCATACATAACCCCTAAAACAACTGAAAGTGTTATAAAAGCATTATATAAAAACCAAACAACAATAGTTGAAATTATAATAAATAAAGTGCCTAATTTAAACTTTTTATTTTTAAATTGTTAAAAAATAATTATTTGCTCCTTAGGGCAATACTATAGCGTAAAAGACCATTATTTATAAAAAACGAATCTTTATCATTTTATATTTTTTATGCCTATGAATAATCTTATTGTGCCTATTGTTTTTAACATGAAATTTGATAATATAAATTTATAAAAATAGTCTAAAGGTGTTTAGTGGGATATGAAAATTAAAGATGGCTATATTATTCGTAATATTGCTGACAACTGGATAGTTGTTCCTTTGGGAGAAAAGGTGGTCGAGTTTAACGGTTTGCTTTCTCTGAACGAAACTGCAGCATTTCTTTGGAGGCAATTGGAGAATGAATGCGATGAAGATGATCTCTGCAGTGCCTTGATGAGTGAATTTGAAGTTGATGAGCTGACCGCAAAGAAAGATATTGATGAGTTTTTGCAAACTTTGAAGGATAAAAAGCTTATTTAAAATTTTATAAGAGCATAAACACAGAGGGTGGTGCATATAAAATGAGAGTTAATATCTTTGACATTCAAATGAAATTGAATGCTGATGCCTCAAAGAATCTTGAAACTTTTCTTCCCTTTTTGTCTTCAAGCGGATTGCCTGTTGATTTTGAGCTCGATATTCAAAACTGTAATCATATTGATGCTCCAAAAGAAAAACCAGTAGTGGTGGAAAATATTGCCTGGGCTACTGTAAAGGAAAATGATGCGAAACGATATTACTCTTTTGTGGCTGACGAAAACCCTGATCGCCTTGATTCTTTGCTTGAGATAGATGAAAATTGGAAAAAAGCCACCTTGAAAATAAGTGATACAATTTTTTTGGATCACCAGATCGTGCCATTGATGGATTTGTTGTTCAGGAATTTGATTCTTTATCATGATGGAATTTTGGTCAAGTCATCCTCGATTAAGTGGAAGGAACATGGCATTGTCTTTACTGCTTGCC
The DNA here is from genome assembly GCA_003566815.1 of Caldisericota bacterium. GTDB lineage: Bacteria > Caldisericota > Caldisericia > UBA6126 > UBA6126 > T3SED10-260. The sequence goes on along the minus strand of PXBT01000129.1, from coordinate 2,125 downwards.
CCGATGGAGGCAAATCGACACAAGCAAACCTATGGAAAAAGCATAAAAATGCTTTGATTGTTAATGATGAAATGTCGGCGATTAAGCATCAAAATGATAATGTATGGATGTATGGCACCCCCTGGCGTTCAATCGAAAGCAATCCTGAGGAAAATAAAGCCAGGCTGAAAGCTGTAGTTATCCTTGAAAAAGCTGAGAAAAATCACATAAGGAAATTGGAAAGACCTGAAATAATCAAACGCTTTTATCCTCGGTGTTTTTTACCATATTTTGATCAATTGCATATGGAAAAAGCTCTTGAAAACCTTCATAATATAATTACCAATGTTCCTTTTTATGTCATGCAATGCAAACCTGAAAAAGAAGCGGTGGATATGTTGGCTCAATGGCTGGTATAAAGCAGTTCAAATCAAGAGAAACCATGAAGTTGGCAGTAGGTGTTTTTGAGCGTAATGGAAAAGTATGGCTGGGGGTCACTGGTTCAAGCATGTATCCTTTTTTGAGAAGTGATCGAGATATGGTGCAGTTGGCAAAAGCTGATATTCACGAAGTTGAGCTTTTCGATATTGTGCTGATACAGCGTTTAAACGGGGATTATATTTTACATCGATTGGTGGAAAAATCAGAAGACCAGCGACATTTTTTTCTATGTGGTGATGCCCAGAAAGAAAAGGAAGGACCCTTTTTTCCTTCGCAATTGATAGCTAAAGTTTGCGCAGTAAGAAAGGGCAAACGAGAGCTTTCATGTCAAAGTGCAGTTTGGAAATGGTTGGTAAAAAAATGGCACACCTCAAAGATGACTCGAGACATGTTTTTTTTCATTTTAAGCTTTAGAAGAAAATGCTTTCGTTAGCAAAGATTTTTTTATTTAACTTAGTGGCAGCATGAAAAATAAATATCGAGAAATTTTATGGCTTTTCAGGGTTATTCAACCTTTTGGCATGCCCTTGATAAAACTCTCTTTAATGGGATCATTGTTGTCTCTGGTAGGAGTTGGCATTGCCATTATTTCCAAGGGTATGATTGATTCTGCTGTGGATGGCTATCTTGAGCAAGCTGTTTGGGCAGGAATTATATTTGTTTTGTTGATATTGTTGCAGGTGTGCATCAGAGCATTTTTAACTATCTTGACCGCTCGAACAAAAACCATCATTCAAAATACTTTGCAAATAAAAATTTATAAATGCTTGATGAATGCAAGCTGGAAAAATTATTCCAAATATCACAGCGGTGATTTGATGACTCGGATGACAAGTGATATTAAGATTATTTCAGATAATATTGTCACGATTATTCCCGATATAATTTCTCTTGGAGTAGGCTTGACTGCTGCTTTTATTGTACTTTTTTATTTTGATGATAATTTGGCAATCTTAGCTTTTGTGATGATTTTGGCGGCTTTAGTGTTAAATCGTTTATTTGGCCAGAGAATAAAATTTGCGCATTCTCAAATTCAAGACAGAGAAGGTGTTTACAGGGGAATAACTCACGAAACCTTAATGCATATGTTGTTGCTTAAAAGTTTTTGTCGAGAAGAAAATGTATTGAGCCAGATCTCGCAAGCACAGGAAACCCGCAAAGAATGGATACTAAAGAAGAATATCTTAAGCGCTTTGGGGCGATCGTTGTTGGTGCTGGGCTACTGGTCCGGTTATTTTTTGGCTTTTTACTGGGGGGTTTCGGGGTTGTATGCGGGCACAATAAGCTTTGGCACTATGGCTGCTTTTCTTCAGTTAGTGGGTCAGGTGCAGGGGCCTGTGATAGGCTTGGCTTATACTTATCCTCAAATGATAGCTACTCTTGCTTCTGCTGAACGAATTCTTGAAATTGAAGAGATTCCACCGGATGTATCCATCAGTCAAGCAAATGAAGGCAAGTCAGGCTCTTTTGTAAGAGCTGGGCTTGAAATGGTTGATGTGAGCTTTTCTTATCGAGAGGATCAGCCTCTGCTTTCTCATATCAATTTGCAGATACCTCCTGGAGAAGTTGTAGCCCTTACAGGAGCCTCGGGGAGCGGCAAATCAACTTTGATTCAATTAATTTTAGCCCTGTTGACTCCTGATAAAGGAGAAGTCTTGCTGGTGGACGAGTACGGCAAACGATGGAAGGCCAACGCAAAAACTCG
>PXBT01000127.1 GCA_003566815.1 Caldisericota bacterium | reverse complement strand
TCAAATCTACAACAAATTCTATTTCATTTTCTTGAATCATGATATTTTTAATGTTAAGTGTGTTAAAATTAACTTCTCCACATGATGCCATGAAAAATATTAGCACAAAAAAAGTTAGCAGTGTTAAGCCATATTTTTTTCTTAGCATTAATCACTCTCCTTGCATATGTATAAATATGAAGAATACGCGTAATATTCCTTCAAGTTAGCTCATTTTTATGCTGATAAAAGCTTTTTCAATGTTCTTGCCTAATAGTATGCTACCCCCCCCAAGCAAAGTCAATAGTTTTGAGGGGAGGGTGTAATTAAACATTTTCATCAGGTATGGAAGGGGAAGATATTCTTTCAGCTATTTTTTCCAATCGCTTGTAATTAATCAACACATTCCTGGCTGCAAAAGATGCTATAAATATTAAGAAAAAAATACCAATCAAAAAGAGTTGCGTATCTGATAAAATTTGAAGCCAGGGAAATAACACAAGACCCACCGATTCCATCCAGGAAAAAATAAACAAAGCAATGTAAACGATTAAAAAAATAACACCAAGGATTTTTCTGAGTTTCGTTACTTTTGAATTACTTATTTCTGTTGCTTTGTGGTTGATTTCTTTCTTAAGTTGTCTTTGATCTCTTCCAGGAAAGTGTTGCAACATGATTTTATTTGATATAGGGTGTAAAAAAGCATCAGCGAGCCAAGAACAAGCTGTGACAGCTGAAGCCAGTTCCACTTTTTCATTGACGGAATAAAACGAAGGATTGTGGCGAATAAGTAATAAAAAAGCTGTTCTACTCAAAAGTGGGGAAACTATTAAGAAAATTATAAGGAAAATAAGAAAAAACAAAAAACCGCTATCGAATGTTATAAGAAATATATCTGTCAAAAAGATATTAAATAGAAACAGAAACAAAAAAAAATAATAAAAAAATGTAATTAAGACTGAAATGTAGCCTATTCTTCTGATTTTAATAACAAGCTTATTCTCTTTCATGGGTTTTTCCTCCAGTTACTTGAAGTAGAGTTTGTATCTTTTTTAGATAAATCGCGATGGTCAGTAAAGCTGTCATGCTAAGCCCTTCTTATGTTAAACAGCAGGATGATGCCCTGAATGAGCAGTATCAATAGTGATAAGAAAAACAAAGGAAAAGAGACAATGGTCGCGATAAAAAATATCCACAACATAATTCTTGCAAAAAACTCAATCAGCTTGGGCAAGGGGTTATTATGAGAACTAAATTTCAAAATATCATATGGCCTTGAAATATGTGTTTTCATAACAGGGTCAGAAGAAACTCTTGATATTTTCATGGTATCATACGGATCAAGCTCAAAGTCATAATGGCAGCCAAGAAGAATTGAGTCTGTTTTGAGTTCGCCAAGATACATTACTGCTCTAATATATTTGCAAACTCCTGTTGCTGCACTAGAAATATTGGGTACCCAAAATCTGTCCATAAATTTTGAACTTACAAAAATATAACCTAGAAAATTTCTATTCTTTATTTCATGAAGTTTGTTGAGCTCTGTATCATACAGGATAAGCTCCAGCTCTTTCAAAGCAAAAAAACATAGTTGATCATCATAAACAAAAGGCAGGATTTGATGAATCCTGGGGTGAGGAGAGAGATCGTGCTCTTGATAGTAATAGGCTTGGTGTAACTGATGGATGAAGATGTTTCGTAGTTCGAGGTATTCCATGATTTCTTTTGGCAAATCAGCAGGAAAATTTTTGTAAAGAGGTGGAAGTTCAGCATGAATTTCTTTTTCAAATGCTTTAAGGTCGAGGTCGGGCGCTTCAATGAACATTATATCTTTTTTTAAATCGGACTGTCTGGGAAAAACAGAGTCTCTGGGTAAAACCAACTCATCCTGGTGAGCCACCCTTACATATCTCCATGGTTGATATAGCATTGCCCAAATACATCCTATGCTTCCTACCAATACCACCAATAAAATTAAAGTTGCCCTTTTAAAGAAAATAAACTTTTCACGATGATTGCTCATAAATACAGCCCCTTATATCAAAAAAATATAAACACCTGTTTGATACAAAGGGGACTGTCCCTAATGTATCAAACGGGTGTTTTGTGATTACTCCGTCATTATTCCTTCATTATTCCGGGTACAGGAGGGTGATGATCTGCTCATCAGCTTCCCATTCCACTTTGCAACCCAGGTTTTCTGCAATGAAGCGCAAGGGCACCACCGTAGTGCCTTCAATGATATTGGGGGCTACCTCCAGTTTGACAGGCAGGCCATTGACCTCGGCCAGAGTACTGCCTATAGTCAGCACTATGTAGTTGTCCTCCAGCCTGTAGGTAACCTTATGCACCAGGCGGGTTTGGGGATCAAGGGTAAAATCAATCGCTGCGCCCAGGGATTCCCCAATAAAGCGAAAAGGCACCAAAGTCCTTCCCCCTTCAATAAAAGGAGCCAAGAGCATTTCCTGGGGCTCATCATTCACTATTGCCTGCTTGTTGCCAACTTGAAGCTGAATCGTATAGCCATAGTAAAAACCAAGGACTTTCTCGGTAAAGTTGCCTACCTGGTCGGTAGCCTGGAACACAATTTCATTCAACCCTATATGGGTCAGATAAACATGCTCAAAGGATCCATCCTCCTCCACCTCAATGATGATCCCGTCCATCAAAAGCTCTGCAGGTTTGCTCAAGATGCCCTGAATGAGCACTTCCCTTTCTCGATGAGCCACTGTTGCCCTATTTTTAGGGTGAGTCAAGGTAATCTGAGGCGCTACTGTATCGAGGGTAACGCTGTATGCTCTGCTCCAGCTATTGCCTGCAACATCCTCGGCCTCCACAAGGATAGTGTTTTCTCCCTCCTCCAGCAGG
>PXBT01000218.1 GCA_003566815.1 Caldisericota bacterium | reverse complement strand
TTTTTTTTGAATCTCAGTCAAGTTTTGAGAAGTCAATTAAACGAGTTTATGCGAGTCCGGGAGAAAGAGTGAGCAAGTTATTTGATGGAAAGCCAATGGATATTCAACTCAAAGACAACCATTTTTTCCTTTTGGGAGACAATTTAAACGAGAGCCTTGATAGCAGGCATTATGGACCCATTCACCTAAATCAAATTTCAGGGAAAGTGTTGTGGGTGGTGTGGCCTCTTTCTTCTTTAAGATGGGCAGGAGAACATGCTTGATGCTTTTGGAGGATCTCTTTGGGATAATCAAAAAAAAATGTGCCATCAGCTTCAAATCAAGCATTGCATCGGAGTGGATGAAGCAGGAAGGGGCGCACTGGCTGGACCTGTAGTAGCTGCTGCAGTTTGTTTTCATCACAAGGTGGAGCCTTTCTTTTTGAGTGATTCAAAAAAAATAAACAAAAAAACAAGAGAGCATGTATATCAAGAAATTGTATCAAAAGATGTCTGTATTGGCATAGGCATTGTTAACAACAGTATTATTGACAGAGTCAATATTCTTCAGGCTACTCAAAAGGCAATGAAGATAGCTTTGGATAAGTGCCTGGATTCTTTAAAAAATTCAATTACTTTTTTTCATCCATTTCTGGTTGCTATAGATGGAAGCACATCCTTTTCATTCTATTTTGATCAGTGCACTGTATTGAATATTATTAAAGGAGATAATTTGATAGCATCTATAGCGGCTGCTTCTATTGTAGCCAAGGTTACGAGGGATCATATCATGGACAAGATTCATGCATCCTACCCTGAATATGATTTTTGTCAAAATAAAGGCTATGGAACAAAAAAACATATTACAGCTATTTCTCACTATGGACTAACTCCTGTTCATCGTTTGAGTTTTTCGATAAGAGGTATCAATGATTACCATTAATAAGAAAAATTTTGTAAAAGAAACTTTATCTTCACTGCATTTTCAAACATTAATTGAAATTTTGATTGCTATTGCAGGTTTTTTTGTTATGGTTCATGCGATTGATGTTGGATCATTTTTGGTTTTTTCCGGAGGGGCTCTTGCTTTTTTATTTGGGGGTTATTTGTATCAGAGCAAAATAACCCAGGCAAGAATCTGGCGATCAGGACTAACTGGCCAGAAAAAAGTTGAAGAGACTCTTTCTTCGCTTGATGATAGGTATACCCTAATAAATAATTTATCTCTTCCTTTTAAAAATTGTGATATTGATCATGTGTTAATAGGCCCCAAAGGGATTTTTTTACTTGAAACAAAGCATTACAAAGGTGAAGTGAGCTGCATAGGAGATCGATGGGAATACCAGAAAATAGGCAGGAATGGAGGAATTTATCGGGGCTATATTAGCAATCCAAGCCGTCAGCTCAAGCGAAATATATGGGAGCTTAAAACATATTTAGATAAGAGATCAAGAAAAATGCTCCATCAATCAAGCTTTCCATACTGGATTCAAGGGGTAGTGGTTTTTACCAATGATGATGTAGTAGTAAGAACAAAAGATGAAACTGTATTGATCGTAACATTGAATCAGTTATTAGATTTTATTAAAAATTATAAAAATGAAATATTGCAACCAAAAGATGTTAGCAATATAGTAAAAATGTTTAAAGAACTTTAATGCAATCCTCTTTTCATGAGCCTCATCTAACTGGAAAAAAAGGTGAAGAGATTGCCTCAAACTATTTGAAAGAATGTCAATATGAAATTGTTGCTACTAATTATCGATGCAGGTTCGGAGAAATTGATATAATAGCCAGAAAGAATCATCAACTTCATTTTATTGAGGTTAAAACAAGAAAGTCAACAAGTTTTGGTCATCCCGTGGAATCCTATACCTACCGCAAACAAACAAAAATTATTAAAACAGCCTGGACTTATTTGTCTGAAAATTTTGTAAATAACAGTAAAAAACCAATCTTTCAATTTGATTTGATTGCTCTGATTTTGGACTCAAACAATAGGATTAAAGAGCTGAAATATTATGAGCATGCCATCCACCAAAGCTAATCATCTGATCTATTGTTCAATAATATTCAGGCTGTAATCCATGCTTTTCACAGAATGAGTAATGCTTCCCACTGATATAAAATCAGGCTCAAGCTTGGCATATTGTTCAATATTCTCTTCTGTGATACCCCCTGAAACTTCGATGGCGACTTTTTGCTTAAGAATATCAATGGCTTCTTTAGCTTTTTCGAGAGAAAAATTGTCAAGCATTAGCACATGGGGATGATAAGGCAACGCTTCAAGCGCTTCCTCCAAAGTTCTCACTTCTATTTCGGTTTTGAGCATGGGGTGCTGGCCATGATCTTTCCAGTACTGCAATATGTAAGAAATGCCTCCTGCCGCCCTAATATGATTATCCTTCAGCATAATGAGATCAGACAAACTATTTCGATGATTGAAACCGCCTCCAGTTCTTACAGCATACTTAACAAGAAAACGATAATGTGGAAGAATTTTTCTGGTGTCCAGGAGCTTCACTCCATAGGGAGCGATGATGTTTGCTAATTTTTGAGTTGCTGTGGCTATCCCTGATAAATATGACAGTAGGTTAAGCACAATGCGTTCTGTGCGAAGCATGGCATAGGGAGAGCATTTTATAGTACAAAGTTTTTGATTTGGTTTGATGAGTTGGCCATCTGTTGAGAAAATCTCTATGTTTGCCTCAGGGTCGAGAAAGCGGAAAAAAGGATAAAGAAGATTTGTCCCGCAGATTACCCCTTCTTCTTTAGCGATCAATTCTGCTTCAGTTGTTGCAATGCTTGATGCAACCATTTCACTGGCAGGATCCCCAAAGGGAGCATCTTCCAAAAAAGCATTTTCTATCCATTGACTAGATAAATGTATCATAATGAACCTCTTTTTTCATATTTAAAAATAAGATCATTGCGGTATGATTGATGACTCAAAATCAATGATTTTTGAAAATCTTCCATACAACAGGGAAAATCTGATCTATGGTGGCATCCTCTGGATTCTTTGCGTAATTTTGCAGCAATACATACTAAATATGAAGTGATACATAGCATTTTTTTTGAATACTGTTGGTCGGTGGGATGAAGCGAGCTCATGGAGTAGCTATAATAGGGGTGAAGGTAGTTAAGATACTCATTAAGTTGCTCTTCTTCTCGTTCTATGCCAAGATATTTCCAATTCATGGATTTTATATATGATTCTTCAGGCAGCAGCAAGGTTGAGAGCTTGTCAGGCATTGTGGGTTCTGGCAGGGAAACCTGACTATGGAATGGGGATGAAGCTATGCTATCAGCTGCGCGTTTTCCAAAAACCAGAGCATCAGCCAAAGAATTGGATGCAAGACGATTTGCCCCATGAATTCCTTTGCAGGCTACCTCGCCAACAGCATAAATACCTGAAATAGTAGTTTTTGCATGAATATCAGTTTGGATGCCTCCCATGGTATAATGTGCTGAAGGTTGAATCTTGACAGGCTCTACAAAAGGATCAACTCCTCTTTTGAGGCAATTGGTCAATACCCCGGGAAATTTTTTTCTAATATTTTCTTTTCCTATGGGTCGCAAATCTAAAAAAATGTTATCGTTACCTTGAAGACTCATTTCTTTAAAAATAGATTTACTGACAATGTCTCTTGAGGCAAGCTCTTTTTCTGGGTGGTATCGCTCCATAAAAGCTTCATGTTTGTTGTTGATGAGTAAGGCTCCCTCACCCCTGAGAGCTTCTGTGAGCAAGAAAGGCTCATATCCTTTTTTACATAGAACGGTGGGGTGAAACTGTATAAACTCAAGATCCACCAGATCCATTCCACGATTGAAGCCCAGAGCTAAAACATCTCCATACAAGCTTTTTTCTCCAGTGCTGTTGCCATAAATCCCTGAATATCCCCCTGCACCCAACACAAGAAAAGAAGAAGAAATCCTTTGATAGGACTGGTCATGATAAACCATACAGCCAGTGTATCTTCCGTTGTCAAGAAAAAAATCACTAAACCATGTGTTTTCTCTTATGGTCACAGAAGGTCTTTGAAGAATCTTTTGCATTAAAAAAGAAAAAATAGCCTGACCAAAACGATCTCCTCTGCTGTGAAGAATCCTCCTGTGGCTATGAAAACCCTCAAGCCCAAGAACAAATGTTCCATCCGGGTTTTTATCAAAAGGAAAACCCATTTTGTCAAGGTCATGAACTCTATCAATCATTTCATGAGCCAAAATTTTTGCCGCTTCAATATTGTTGAGCTTTTTTCCTGCTCGCAGGGTATCTTGAAAATGGTTCTCGGGAGAGTCATGGGGACCAATGGCTGCAGCTATACCGCCCTCTGCTCGAATGGTATTACAGTGTTGAGCTAATGACTTTGTAATAACAAGGATTTTAACTGAAGGATCAAGGTACAAAGCTGTAACTAGTCCGGCAATGCCTGTACCAACAATAATTACATCAAAGTGTTCATTTGTCATTGATTAGCCAACCATGAGCATTTTTTTTATTGATTCTCCTGCCTCTTCCATTAATGGTTCGGGAAGCATCATTTCGTGCTGATGATGCAATAAAGCATTTCGAACGTGTTCCAAGGTTGTTTTTTTCATATTGACGCAATAAAGTTTCGAACTCATAAGATAAAACTTTTTCTCCGGGAACAAGGTTTCAAGTCGATAAATCATGCCTTCTTCAGTCCCAATAATGAATTCATTGGAAGAATGATCTTTAATCAATGTGATCATTTTTCCTGTGCCTGCAACTATATCGCTCGCATCTCTCACTTCTTTTCGGCATTCAGGATGAACGATCACAGGTGCATTCGGGTGAAGCTTTCTTGCTTTTTCCACTTCTTCTTTTTTTATCATATAGTGTGTAGCGCAATAGCCAGGGAATAAAATTACTTCTTTGGAACAATGTTCAGCAACATAGCTCCCCAGCCCTTCATCAGGAATAAATATTATTTTTTTTGAATCCAGGGAATTGACCACATTTATCGCATTGGCTGATGTGCAGCATATATCTGAAACTGCTTTTACTTCAGCACTTGAGTTTACATAGCATACTACAGGGACTCCGGGATGTTCTTGTTTTAATTTTAATACATCATGAGGTTCAATCATGTCAGCCATGGGGCATCCAGCATGTTTTGAGGGCAGTAAAACCATTTTTTTGGGAGCCAATATTTTTGCAGTTTCTGCCATAAATGTAACCCCACAGAAAACGATTATATCAGCATTGGTTTCAGCAGCTTTTTTACTTAAGTCTAAAGAGTCGCCAATAAAATCACCAATGTCTTGAATTTCCGGAATCTGGTAGTTATGGGCCAAAATAATTGCATTCTTATCTTTTTTCCATTGTTTGATCTCTTCGCCCCATATTTGCTGTTGATTCATTTTAGTTACTCCTTTCCAGGATCATATCGCAATTGAAGCATATGATATCCCTTGGGCAAAATAAAACTGATACGATCATTAAATCGTTCAAAAGACAATAATTGATCGTTCCATATAATCTCCTGCACCTGTGTGTTGTAAAAAAATATTTTCACCTTTTCATGTACGGACTGGTAGGTCATATTATAGATATTTTGATGGGAATCTCGAGAATAAGAGAGCGTCAGCGGAGATTGAGCGTGAATAATGTTTTTGTTGCCAAAATTTAAAAAAGTACCTTCTTTAAGATAACATTGCTCCACTCTCATTTCTTTTTGGTTATGACGAATATGAGAAAAGCTTGCATTGGATCCCATTCGTGAGGTTTGATGTATCAGTCTGTACGGGTTAATATGGAATAGATCTTCAAGTGGTTCTGAAAGCGTATGTTGAATGATAAATTCATCAGCAAAAGAATGATTGTGATGGGTTTCAATGACGCCAGGATCTATGGGGCAGGTTAAAGGCTGGATATGGGTTGCAAGAAAAGTATTGGAGTCGTGGTTAAGAAGTTGAATGTATTTTTTTTCATGCTCTTTTCCCCAATAATCGGAATGATAACCTGATTGAATTATTCTTTCCCATGGTTGATTATGAAAAATTCTTGCAACATTATTTTTTGAAGTGTCCATAGTTTTAAAAAAAAGTTGATTTTGATTTTGAAAAAGAATCTCTCCTGTGGGATGAAGATTTGCTTGATATGATCGATGGGATGGTGAAAGAAGCTGGTCAAATATAATCAGACTGCCATTGATTTCTCCATAATCAGGAAGCATTACCCAGTGGCGAAGATGAGAAACTTCAGGGAATCGAATATCCCACCCAATGTTTAAATGAGCATAGCTTGCCTGGGCTTTGTCTTGCCAGCTTTCGAGCACAGTTGTATCGATGGGGCCTGTGCCGCCATTATAAAACCCTTTTGGGGCATAACCTTCAATCATAAAGGTATTGTGCGCTTCGCCGCTAACATAATACTCTCGATGCTTTGATGCCCATCCTTTGGGACCATAACCGCTGACAGTCATGAGTGGATAATCATTAATAAAATATTGAAAAGTGCCTGCGCTATCATGTTCATGTAGGGAAAACATATTTTTTCCGCTTATAAAGAGATAATAGCTGTTATTATTACCATTGACCCTAAAAGCTACCTGACTGTCAGAAATAAAAGCATTATGAGAGGGCAGGTTTTTTTTGGATGGATCAGGTGATGTTGATACAGCATTGATAAGATAAAGAGGAAAGTAGGATCCTTTAAGCAGATTCCATGGCTCTTGATTATGATACCAAAAATAATCTTGCTTGTCTTGCTCAAAAAAAGGCTTTAAATATTTTTTAGGAAAAACAACTCCTGTAGGCCAGGAATCATCTATACAAGGTAAGTATCCCTGAGGTGTTTCAATCAAGTGGGTCCATTTTACCATCTTTTGGAGTTTTTCTGAAAAAGGAAAATCATAAAATATATTAAGATCAACGGTAGCAGAAAGATAGTAAGCAAAATATGACAATGTTTCCATAAGGTAAACATAATAATGCGTACCTTCATTCAAAACTCCTTCTGTCGAAATCTGAAAATCAATGTAGTAGTTTAAAACATGGAGACTAAAATTGATCCATTCATTACGCATAGGGCTTTCATAAGGATATAATAGTGCGATAATGCCCAGGATACATGCTGGTCTGGTTACATGATTATTACCTTGCCCAAAAGGGTAGAAATCAATCCAATACAACATGGTTTCTTGTTGAATTTCAGCAATACATTTCATAATTTCAGCAAAAAATTGCAAATACTTATCATTTTGCATTATAAATGGGATCAGAATTTCATATATTTGAAGAAAGTATAGGGCTTCTTCCTGCACTAAAATATCATTTTGCAGATATAACTCTTTCCAATATAGAGCATCGTAGGACATTGTTTTTTCTATCAGTTCTGATAGCGTAAGCTCTATATCAAGCAATTCAAGACCTATAGCTGCATTCCTTAAAACTTCCAAAGATGGGTTCTTGTTAATGCGAGCTTGAATTGAACTACGATTAATCCTCCTCAAAGCTTCTCTAAGTGTTTCATCGGGGTGGTTGCCAATTTCTTTTTTGATATTGTTCCATAGCAAATGATTCAATAAAACAGGAGCTGTAACAGGTTGATTAAGAGGTAGTTCAAAATCGGATTGCAGTTTATCTTGGCGAGACCATTTAATATTTTTAATTTGCAGGTGAGTTTGATGGATGCTCAGGTTTGCAGAAGGATGGGATAGAAAAGAAAGCGATTGAACCTGATTCCAGTCAAAATTTTTATCATAAGCAAAAGATGAAAAAAGAATTTGAAAAGAAAGCTCCAATTGATATGATGTATTCCCTTCCAGCTGAAAATAAGTCATAGCTGATCGATGATGATTGTCGTGCAAGTAAATGAAAAACCAGGCATTGGATGGTTTGAGCGAGTTGAGCTCAATTTCAAGATGATTAAAAGAATGAATGTTGGAAAAAGGAAGACGACAAACCAGAAAAGAGTTTTTCTTCAAAGGCTTCCATTCAATATAAGGTTTTTGAGTCTGGGGGTCTATTTCAAAATTTATTTTTCCTGTGCCTGCCCAATATTCATTTTGTAATGGGATAGTCATTAATTCTGTCAGTGGAGATGCAGTTAAATAATGTGAAGGTATAGATCCTGTAATTAAGATTCCAGCAAGAAGAAAGAGAAGAATTTTGATAGTCTTTTTCATTGTTTTTTATGATATTTTTTTGCGAATAATCTCAATCGTTTGCTCTGTGTTATTCCATATGAGAGTCAGTTGAGCATAGTCTCTAAAAAAACTGGCTGGAATAAAGAACTCTCTGCCTTTTACTTCTACTGGAGGATCAATGGGTATAGTTTGACCATTAAAGAAAGCATTTTGACTTCCTTGTGTTATTTGTAAAAAATTACCATTGAATCTAAGAATGGCTTGACCTTGTGCAGAAAATATTTCCATTTTAAAACCAAAATGTTTGGAAACAATGGATAGCGGTATCATTGCTCGATGATTTTTTATGTATGCTGGTGATGGAAGAGAAATCCTCCTGTCATTAATAATATAAACGGGGGCATTCATTTGAAAAATCAAATGAATTTGCTGTGGCACCAGGATATCTGGATCTATAGAAAGACTGACTATCCAGTGATTAATGCCAAAATGGGTTTTTAATACAAGCTGATTGCCTAAAAAGCCTGTTATGGTGGATGATGCCAAAGATTCATTGGAAATATTTTCAAGCAGACCAAATCTGCCTGGTTTTCCGCTCCATGATTTATCCAAAGTTAATACAATCATTTCTTTACTAATATCAAAATAGACAAGGCTGTTATTCAGGTTTTCATCAATATAAAATATTCTTCTTCCATCCCCACTTATTAAAAAATTTGAACTTTCTTTTACATGAACATGGTTTTGAGGGATACCCCCGTCGATACTTATGGAAGAAATGTAGTATTGCTGTTGGTAGTATCGTTTGTAAAAGATTCTGCTTCCAAAATAGTTAAGGCAAAATGAACCCAATGCTTCAGGCTTGATCTCATCCCTTCGAGAAAAGGTTAGCTGTCTGAGATTGGTTTTATTGGAATTGATGACAAAAATTTCACCCACTTTATCATAAGGGTCTCTTGCCCCAAAAACTTGACCATAGAATACAACTCTGCTTCCATCTCTTGTTAATTGAGGTTGGTGAGGAGATTTGGGATAGTCTTTCCATCGAAAAGAGCAACTTGAACGAAGAAAATCTTCCGGGCCTACGAGAATTCGTTGATTTGAGCCATCTGTATTTGATAAGAGGATAGCAGTATCATATGCAGAGCAAGCTGGAGATTCGATTCCTATTTCGATTTGGCTCACCATAATGGTTCCATTATAATCCATTGAAAATATGGGATCATCAAAACCAAGCTCAGGAAAAACAGCATAATTGGTGCCAGGAATAAGCAAGCGAAGTTGAAAGAAGTTTCTACGATGGCTTCGTGTATTGTAGGTCATAATAAAGTCATTTCTTCGGTTAATGTCCAACACGGCTCGGACAGCTAAAACAACCAGCTCTCCATTTCCACTGATGGCTGGAGGTATATTTAGCGGCATAAAATATATTTCTTCATTCCCAAAATTATAGTATCCAGTGGAAAAAATATGAGTCAATCCAGTGCCATTACTTTTGGCAACAAAAAAGGCTAACTGTTCGTTAATGTGACCTTTGGAACAAATGATCAATTTTTCTCCATTGTTGGACAAGGCATGATATACTATTTCATCAGTAAATGAATAAAACGGCACCGACTTTGCATGTGTTTTAAAATAATGATGGTCAAGAGAAGCATAAGATAAAGATGTAAATAAAAACATAAAAATTATAAGTAGAGAAATATAGACAAAGAATCTATGGTTTCTGTTATAAAATTTTGCTTTTAGAAACATACTTTATAGATCCTCTTTGGTAAATTAAGCAGGAATTACCTATTTCAATCATATCTTTATCTTGCAATGCCCACTGCTTGATCTTTTTCCCATTTACATATACTCCATTTCGGCTATCTAAATCAATAATTTTATGATTGCCATTCCTCTCCTTTATCATACAATGTGTTGCTGATAATTCAAAGTCATCAATGATATAATCACAATTTTTTGAATTACCGATAAAAAATTCACAGGATGAAATCCTGATTTCAAAATGCTCTCCATTAAGTAGAATTTTTAAAAAAGCAGTCGAAAATTCCTGCTGATTTTTCCTTTCTCTTTTTCTTTTACTCAACCCTTTTGCCCATTTCAAGAAAAGAAAGATGATAAAAGCTAAAATGGCAGAAATGCTTGGTAATGCAATCAATAGATATAAAGGAAGAGCAGGAAAACCAATTTGCATTGATTGTTCTGAACCCAATATCTCGAGATCGTTGAAAGGTCGGTAAGATAACAAAGGGATAGAGAATTGAGCCGTGTATAAATATGGTTGATTATAAGATTGGGAAAGTTTCTGCAGCAGCAATTCACTTTCAATGGTTTCAGGGATTGTGAGCATACTGCCACCTGAAGATTTTATCATAAAGCGCAATAGTTCGTGGTCAAGAGTATGATTGGCAGGAGTCAAATAAAAAATGGGACAATGAGGTAGAAAGTCGTACTCTATGTTATGATTTATTTTTCCTGAACCTACAATGATGATAATAGGATTTGCTTCAGGGTATTTTGTACGAATTTGCTGGTTGCTGATAATGATGGCATCAATTATTCTTGAAGTGTTGACGCGAGGAGGCTGAAGCGAAAAAATACTTTCTCTCTTCATGTCAAAGGGGGTGATTCTATCGCTGACTAAATATGAAAAAAGAAAAGACGAGGGCTCTCTGTTGAAATAATGAGATAATTCAAGCAATAAATGATTACGCTTGCCTATTGATGATCGATTAATATAGTTGGCCGAATTATCAATAAGTATAATCCATTTTGGCGGCTTGTTTGAAGGCGTGATAACTGTTTTTTCAATTGAGCTTAGTGCGTGCTTATTTAAGAAAAACCTCAAGTCAGGTTCAAGAGAATTTGGTGATTTGATAGAAATATACAAATGAGGATATTTTGGGTGCAGTAGGTTTATTTTATTTTCTGAAATAGAAAGTAGAGCTGATGGAAAGAGAAGAGCAAACCATAATATAAGCAATAAAAATACCATTAATTTTTTATTTTTTTTCATTTTGTATTATTGTATGCAAAAACACTATTAGAAAAAAAGACTGACGTGCATAAAATATAACTGTTGAAATTGATACTAATTTGGAGAAGGGGGCAGTCGAGAAGATGCGAATACAAGATCATCCAATTATAACCTATGAAAAAGGAAAAAAAGTTAAATTTTTTTTTGAAGGAAAAGAAGTCGAGGGGTATGAAGATGAGCCCATAGCTGTAGCTTTATATGCCAGAGGCTACTTTGAGTTGTCAAAAAGTTTAAAATATAAGCGCCCCAGAGGCATTTTTTGTTGTATCGGCAACTGCTCATCCTGCTTGATGAAAGTGGATGATCAGCTTAATGTACGCACCTGTACCCGTCAAGTCAGAGAGGGAATGAAAGTTGAATTGCAGAAATGGGGAAAATGATATGAAGCATTTTTTCGATGTAGTTATAATTGGAGCTGGCCCGGCAGGTCTTTGTGCAGGAAATATCCTGGGAAATGCAGGAAAAAAAACACTCATTATTGAAAGAGACCCTTTTTTGGGAGGGCAACTATTAAAGCAGACTCATATGTTTTTTGGCTCAAGAGATCAATATGCTGGCACAAGAGGGTTGGATATAGCTAAAATTTTTCAAAATGAACTCAATTCTTACCCAAATGTTTCTGTTTTTACAGATACTACAGCTACAGGATATTATCCTGAAGAAAAAATATTATTAGCCATGAAAGATGAAAAAGAGCTTTACGAGATTTCCTTTGATCAAATCATTATAGCCACTGGCGCTTCAGAAAAAAGTTTATTGTTTGAAAATAATGATTTGCCAGGTATTTTTGGAGCTGGTGCTGTGCAAACTTTGATGAACATGTATGGAGTACTCCCAGGAACAGAAATAATCATGGTGGGTTCTGGAAATATTGGGCTCATTGTTTCATATCAACTGCTTCAAGCCGGCGCCAATGTAAAATGCATTATCGATGCAGCTCCTCATATTGGAGGGTATTTTGTGCATGCGGCTAAAATTAGGAGAATGGGGGTTCCAATTTATACACAACATACCATTCATCGAGCTATAGGAAAAACAACACTTGAGGCAGTGGAACTGGTAAAAGTTGATAATTCATGGAAAAAAATCTCTGATAGCGTTTTCACTGAATCTTGCGATGTATTGTGTTTGGCGGTGGGGCTTGTGCCTATGTCAGAACTTCTTTGGCAAATGGGATGTGATATGAACTTTGTTCCTGAGCTTGGGGGTTCAGTTCCTGCCAGAAATCAATGGATGGAAACTTCAGTCAGGGGAGTATTTGTTGCTGGAGATGTTGCGGGGGTAGAGGAAGCAAGCTCAGCTATGCTTGAAGGCACAATAGCAGCCATAGGTGCGCTGAAAAATTTGGGCTCCTGGAATGCAGCAATTGAAAAAAAGTGTGTTCATTCTTTAGAATATCTGAAAGAAATTCGCTACGGTCCTGTGGGTGAAAAAATTAGATCAGGCCTTGCGAAAGTGGAGGCAAGGTAATGTATCAGAAAACAGGCTATTTATCAGAAGAAGAGTTGAATGAAATATTTCCAGATAAGGAAAGAATTGAAGAAGGGCCTGTTGCTATCATTGAATGTGTACAGCTAATACCTTGCAATCCTTGTCAGGATGCATGCCCAAGAACAGCAATTTTACCTTTTGAAAAAATGACTGACTCTCCTGTTATAGACCATTCAAAGTGCAATGGGTGCAGCATATGTATGGCTTATTGTCCAGGGTTGGCAATTTATATCCTTGATTACCATTACACTGATACTACCAGTCTGATCAAAATACCTTACGAAATGCTTCCTCTTCCAGAAAAAGACGATGAAGTGGATCTGTATGATCGAAGCGGGAAAGTGGTTGGAAAAGGCAAAGTGATCAAAGTGCAATCTTTTAAGAACAATCCAAAAACCTATATAGTGTGGGTTGAAATACCCAAAGCCCTCTATAAAACTGCAAGAAATATCAAGGTGGTCAATAATGAAGGATAATCCGGAAAAAATAATTGTTTGCCGATGCGCTGATGTCACACTGAAAGAGATTGAAGATTTATTAAATCAGGGGATTGTGGATATGGATGATATCAAGCGTTTATCAAGAGCAGGAATGGGACAATGTCAGGGTAAAACCTGCAGAAATTTGATCATGGGAATGGTTGCCGGAAAAATGAATATTACGGTAGATAAAGTCAAAGAGTCTCGCTATCGCCCTCCAGCGGTTGCTATACCTTTGGACTTGTTAACTGAGGAGAATTTCAATGAAGAATAAAGCCCAGGTTGTTATTATAGGCGGAGGGGTTATAGGTTGCGCTATTGCTTATGAGTTAGCAAAAAGAAAGGTAAAAGACATTGTTTTGCTGGAAAAAAATTCTCTGGCTTCAGGAGCTACCGGCAGATGTGGAGCAGGAGTCAGGCAACAGTGGGGCACAGAAATGAACCTCAAGTTATCCATTGGATCAGTAAAGAGGTTTGAAATTTTACAGGAAGAGCTTGAATATCCATACGATCTCGAATTTGAGCAAACTGGGTATTTTATGCCAGCATATACTGAGAAACAAGTGGAACAATTTAAGATAAATATTGCTCTTCAGCGTCAATTTGGATTGGATGTACAATGGGTTCAACCGGATGAAGCAAGGAGCATTGTTCCTATTATAAATACCCATGGTCTCCTGGCAGCTACATTTCATCAAAAAGATGGGCACCTTAATCCCTTTCATGTAAATTTTGCATATGCACGAGCAGCTCAACGACTTGGCGTCGATATCCACTGTCACACCAAAGTGCTTGGTATTAGCACCGAAAAGGATTCTATTAAGAAAGTTTCGACGGACAAAGGAGATATTGCATGCGAAATAGTAGTAAATGCAGCAGGTGGATGGTCGCAATCAATTGGTGAAATGGTGGGCATAAATATACCCACTTATTCCGAGCGTCACCAAATACTTATTACGGAGCCTTATGAGCCTCTTTTCAAGCCAATGGTGATGTCTTTTTATCATAACTTTTATACCCAGCAGGAGCCCAATGGTGCTATCATTATGGGCATAGGCGATCCCAACGAGATGAAGGGGTACAATATGGAGCATTCCTTAGCTTTTGCAAAAAAATGTTCCAGCCTTGTAACCCGTGTACTACCTCCATTAAAAAATGCTCGTATGATTCGCCAATGGTCCGGGCTGTACAATATGTCTCCCGACAAAACTCCTATCATTGGGGAAGCCAGCACATTAAATGGTTTTTATATGGCTTGTGGTTTTTCAGGTCATGGCTTTATGATAGCTCCGATGACATCAGTACTTATTGCTCAAATGATTACGAAAGAGGAGCTGGATATTCCTGAGGTAAAAACAAAATTAGATCTTGACCGCTTTGAACGAGGCGAGCTTTTTATTGAACCCAGTGTGGTATGATAGGGATATTTGATTCTGGCACAGTAGGACTCTCAATCTATTGGGCCATAAAAAAACTTATGCCTGAAGCATCATGCCTATATTTTGCTGACCATGCTCATTTTCCCTATGGAGAAAAAACAGTTCATCAAATCAAATCCTTTTCATCTTTGATCAGCTCATTTCTAATATCTCAAGGCGCCAATATTATTGTGGTTGCTTGCAATACAGCTACTATTGCAGCCATAAAGCATTTAAGAGAATCATTTCAGGTGCCTTTTGTCGGGACTGTTCCAGCGGTTAAGCCTGCTTGCCTGTATTCAATGAATAAAAAAACTGCTGTTCTTCTTACTCAAACAGCAGCCAGAGGAGGCGCATTTCATCACTTGGTGTCTTCTCATGCAAATGGAGCAGAGGTGTATACCATTCGATCTTCTCGTCTGGTAAAAATTAGTGAAGAGCAGTTGCAGTCCGATCCTTCATCAATTCGTTATTTAGCTCAAATTCTGGACCCTTTGCTGGAAAAAGGTGTGGATGCTTTGGTGTTGGGCTCAACTCACTTTATTTTTTTAAAGCCCTGGATTGAAGAACTATATCCAGGTAAGTTCAAGATATTTGATCCTTCTGAGGGAGTGGCCAAACAGACGCAACGATTGTATCTTTTACACCGTAGCTCAATGTCCCAAAAAATAGACCAAAAAGAAGATGTTTTTTTTACTTCCGGTTCATCTTGCCTGTTATCTCAAAAAATTAAACAACTACTATTAATGGATGTTTCTAAAAACAATGTTCAGCAAGTTTTGTTAGATTATTGATCATATGGATTTGATAAGAGCATTAAAACAAATTTCTGCTCCACTTCCCTACGAAGCAAAAAAAGGATATACCAATCAAAGTGTCAAAGGTGGGTATACAAACTATGCGAAAGATAAAATAAAAAAAATATATTTACAGGAGCAAAGAGAAAAAATTAAATCTTTGCTGAAGCTTTTACTAATTGCACTTGATGAGTATGAAAAATTCCCGCAAGAAAAAACATTGTTAAATATTTCTCATCAAATTCAATCTATCAACAATCAATTGCTGCAACCTATTAATTTTGAAGAGTGTCAGGCTGTTTTGAGCAAGCCTTTGCGATATGTCAAAGGCATAGGTCCAAAAAAAGAGCAATTGCTCAAAAAGATGGGACTAAACAATTTATGGGACCTGATCCATTTTTTTCCCAGAGATTATATAGATCGCTCCAAAATGATACCTATGGCCTATGCAG
Organism: Caldisericota bacterium; assembly: GCA_003566815.1. Taxonomy (GTDB): domain Bacteria; phylum Caldisericota; class Caldisericia; order UBA6126; family UBA6126; genus T3SED10-260. Next base: position 24,254 of record PXBT01000218.1, on the reverse strand, counting down.
TTCATGGCGAACAGCAATCATTTATGGGCAAAGTAATTGGTACCCATGAAATAAAAAAAGGAAGACTCCATATTTTAAAAGTGATGGCAAGAGATAACACGGGCTGTATAAATATGATTATTTTTAATCAAGCGTACCAAAAAAAATACTTTGAATCTCGTATGGGTCAGGATCTTATGATTTCAGGGAAAGTTTCAAGACAGTTTCAGGAAATTCAAATTGACAACCCTGAGTATGAATGGATGGATGAGCGCATCAATACTACTATTCATACTGCAAGAATTGCTCCTGTATATCGCAGTACAGAAGGTTTGTATCCGAAAGTTTTGAGAACAGTGATGCACCAGGTTTTAAATGATCATACCCAGGCTATATATGACTTTATTCCCCATGAAATTTTAGCAGAAGAAAAATTGCCTGAAAGAAAAGAGGCTATACTCCAAATGCATTTTCCTGACAACAGGGAGCAATTGGAGAAATCAAGGCAAAGATTAGCTTTTGAAGAATTTCTGCTGGGCCAATTTTCATTGAGTCAAAAAAAAGAGTTGCTTCAAAAGAATCCTGCATATCGTTTTGATATTCCTCGAGATGTAGAAGCTGATTTTGAAAAATTGCTTCCCTACCCTTTAACTAATGCTCAGAAAAAGGTAATCAGTGAAATTGTCCAGGATTTGGGGCAGGCATATCCAATGAATCGATTGATTCATGGTGATGTAGGTTCAGGTAAAACTACCGTAGCAGGATTCAGTCTCTATTTGGCTTATCTAAATCATTTTCAGTCAGCTTTTATGGCTCCCACCGAAATTCTTGCTCGACAATGCTTTGAGAATTTTAAAAAAATCTTTTCTTCTCTTGACATTCAAATTGAACTTTTGATTAGTGACACGCGGGAAAAAGAAAGAAAAAGAATATTGCATGCTTTGAGTGAGGGCAAAGTCAATCTATTGGTGGGAACACATGCTTTAATACAACATGGAGTAAATTTTCATTCACTAGGTCAGGTGGTGGTTGATGAACAGCATCGCTTTGGAGTCAGGCAACGACTGGAGCTGAGAAAAAAAGGAAAAATACCACATTTGCTTGTGATGAGTGCAACACCCATTCCAAGAACTCTTGCTTTGACTCGATATGGAGATCTGGATGTTTCATTGATCAACGAAATGCCTTTGGGGGAGAAGAAAATAAAAACATCATTACTGCTATATCAACATCTTCCTCGATTGTATGCTTTTGTTAAGGATCAGCTCCAAAAAGGGGGCAAAGTGTTTGTAGTTTGCCCATTGATTGATGAATCGGAGAAGATGGATTTATCCAGCTCTATAGCCAGACATGAAGAGTTAAAAAAAGCCTTTGAAGGCTTTACGGTTTTGCTCTTGCATGGAAAAATGAATGCTAAGGAAAAAGAGAGCATAATGAGTCAATTTGCCTCACCCAAAGGTCATATCCTTGTATCAACTACCGTCATTGAGGTAGGCATTGATATACCTGATGCCAATATAATGATTATTGAAAATGCTGATCGTTTTGGTTTAGCTCAGCTTCATCAGCTCAGAGGCAGAATAGGGAGAAAATCACAGCAAGCATATTGTTACTTGTTAGTTAAGAATAAAGAAAATATCTATCGCCTAAAAGTTCTTGAAGCTTCTTTGTCAGGATTTGTAGTAGCAGAAAAAGATCTGGAGCAAAGAGGGCCAGGTGAATTATGGGGCGCTCAACAGAGTGGCTATATAATGCAGTCTGTAATTCAATTGGAAAAAGATGGAAGATGGCTTGAAAAAGCAAAAAACTATGCCACTGCTTTGGTAAAGCAAGAAAACCAAGCTTTGCTTTTTTCGAAAGAGTTAGCTTTCAGGGGAAGGCGAAGCCCAGCAGAAGATATGACAGAAAGTGGCTGATCAATAAGGTTTGATGAGCTCAATGGTTTTTGATTCAGGTATCCAGTCAGTCAAAAAATCAAATTGTTGAGCAATAAACCTTAATGAAACAAAAGATCTTTCCTCTCTAATCTCTACAGGATGGGATAATTCTACTATCATTCCATTGACAGTAGCATAGGGACGGTTAACTTGCATCAAAATTTCTTTTTCATTGCGTTCAATTTTGATTTCTTTGGTTTCGGGAAGCCAATCAACTTCAGCAATAATAACTTCTGAAATAAATCGGAGAGGAATCATTGCTCCACCTTTTTCATTGATATAGGCAGGGGGAAAGGTGAGGGTGGTTTCTTCCCCGTTGATGTAAATTGTCGGGCTTCCTATGGGAATTCTGATCCTGAGCTCTTCACGGACATTTTGAGGCAAAGGGAGATCTTTTTCAGCAGGAGGAAGAGGCAGCCAGGCACATTGAATCATAACTAAGCTTAAAGAAATCAAGCAAAATAACGCAAAAAATTTTTTCCAATCATTATTCTTCATTGCTTTTAACCTCCCAAACAATTACCAACTAAAAGATTAATAAATTTTTATGCTAAATCAATTAATTTTGAACACTTAATTCCACAAAGGGTTGCTTTTTATTGTTATGAATCTTTACACTGCTTTGGTTTTTTGTTAAAATTTTAAATTGATTTTAATAATGTTAGTTTTTGGGGTGAAAAATGCAAGAGTATGTTGAAAAAGTTAATGACCAGGATATGGATGAATTTGAAACAGCCATCATGTCTGGTTCGGACCGACCTGTGCAAGCTTACCGTAGAGGCGATGTGGTATCGGTAAAAGTTGTAAAAGCTGATGCTGACTGTCTTTTAGTGGATGTAGGCAAAAAAAGTGAAGTTTTTATTCCAATTGAAGAGGTTATTCATGACCCAAATCTTCCTTTGGATCAACAATATAGCGTTGGAGATGAAATTTCTGTAAAAGTAGTCAGAGATGACAAGTCTAAAGGTGGAGTTTTTCTATCCAATAAAAGAGCTGTCCATCAAATTCAATTTAATGAGCTCGAAAATACTTACAACGAGCTTAAGCCTATTGATGTGAAAGTGGTGGAAAGAGTAAAAGGCGGACTCATCGTTGACATTGAAGGCGTTCAGGGGTTTCTTCCAGGCTCTTTGGTGAGCATGAAGCGAACAGATAATCTTGATCAATATGTGGGAACTACTATAAAAGCAAAAATCGTGGAATTTGATAAAGGAAGAAAAAAAATTATCGTTTCCAGTAAAATTGTTGAAGAAGAAGAGCACATCAAGAATAAGGATAAGCTTTTATCCACACTGGAAATTGGCTCAATTATTGAAGGTAATGTTACCAATGTTGTTGACTATGGAGCATTTGTGGATATTGGACATAATGTTGAAGGGTTGGTACATGTTTCTGAAATTTCATGGGGAGGCAACAAAAAACCTTCTGATGTTTTGAAGAAAGGTCAACCTATTAATGTGCGCGTGATTGGTTTGAGTGACGATAGGAATAGAATTTCTCTGAGCTATAAGCGTACTTTACCTGATCCCTGGGAAAGTATTCATGAAAAATATCATGTAGGTCAAATTGTTAAAGGCAAGGTTGTCAAAGATTTGGAATTTGGAGCCATCGTTGAGCTTGATGGAGATTTTAGTGCTTTTATTCATATCTCACAAATAAGCAACCAGCGTATTAATGCTGTAAAAGATGTTGTTGAAGTGGGGGATGATATCGAAGCTGAAATAGTTGAAATTGAGCCTTCACAAAAAAGAATTAAGCTTAGCAGAAGATCCTTGCTTCCCCCTGCCGAAGAATCAAATGATCAGAAAAATAATCAGGAGCAAAGCAATAAGCAGGATGACTATTCTTCTTATGTTGATGTTTTTGTTCCAAAAAATAATTAACCTGGAGAAAATTTTGTCTTGAGTATTAGACATCAGCATTGTCTGCATTGTGTTGCAGGTATGCTAATAATAAGGCTGAATGGAATTGTTTGAATATCTAACGAGACCGTTTAAATGGTTTGGTATTTTTCAATGGTCTCTTAAAAGTATCATATCATGAAGCTGAATAAAAACTATTTATCTGAAATCTTAAATCCTCAACAACTGGATGCAGTGTTGAGCCTAGATGGTCCTGTTGCTGTGTATGCAGGGGCAGGATCAGGAAAAACACGGGTTATAACTTATCGCATTGCCTGGATGTTGGCTTCAGGCATTCCATTAAATACTATTATGGCAGTTACTTTTACCAATAAAGCTGCAGGAGAGATGAAAGAGCGAGTGCAGTCTTTGCTGAGCCATGATATTCGTTACTCGTGGATAGGAACTTTTCACTCAATATGCCTTAGAATGTTGCGACAATCAGGCAGCAATCTGGGCATATCTTCAAACTTTACGGTTTTTGATGATGAAGATTCTTTGGCTCTTATCAAAGAATGCATGAAACAGCTCAATCTTGATATTAAAAGATTTAACCCGAAGGCAGTCCAGCACACTATTTCTGATGCAAAAATAAACCTGGTGCAACCAGAAGATTATTTAAAATTAGCTGGTTCAAGCTTTTTTACTGAAATTGTATCAACTATTTTTAACAGTTACGAAGAAGGCTTGAAGCGCAACCAAGGCATGGATTTTGATGACTTGATCTCAAAAAGCGTATTGCTTCTTCAAGAGAACCCCAAGGAATTGGATCGATGGCATCAGCATTTTTCTCATTTTCTTGTCGATGAATACCAGGATATTAATTATGCTCAGTATATGTTTTTGAAAATGATTAGCTCCAAGCAAGGGAATATTTGTGTTGTAGGTGATGATGATCAATCAATTTATTCTTTCCGGGGAGCAGATCCGAAAATGATGTTGACTTTTACCAGGGATAATCCTTCTGCAAAAATGATAAAACTGGAAGAAAATTACCGTTGCTCAAAAAATATTCTTGAAGCTGCTCATGGAGTAGTTTCAAAAAACCTTACAAGAACAGAAAAAAAACTATGGACCAAAAATGAGCCAGGATCTTTAATACAATTGCTAAAAGCTCAAAACGAAAAAGATGAAGCTTATAAAATTATTCAAATTATTAAGGATAAGGCCCATCCAAAAAAATCTGATTTTTCCAAGTTTGTTATATTGTATCGTATAAATGCTCAAAGCAGACATTTTGAAGAAGCTTTGATCAATGAGCGCATTCCTTACCAGATGATTGGCGGCTACAAGTTTTATCAACGGAAAGAAATCAAGGATTTTCTTGCTTATTTGCGCGTACTGGTTAATCCCCAGGATAGGGTTAGTTTTCATCGAATCATTAATTATCCCAGAAGAAATATAGGTTCTGTTTTCTTGTCCAAAATTGATCAAATTGCTGATGATTTGAACTGTTCTTTTCTGGAGGCATGCAAAAAGATAACTGTTGAGCATACTTCTACTCGAGGCAAGAAAAATTTAGTCCAATTTATTGATATGATTGAAGAAATGATTCAAATGCTTTCCCATGTTACAATAAGCGAAATAGCTGAGCTTTATCTCGAAAAAACCGGCATAGTACAGGCTTTATTTGAGGAACATCCGGAAGAAATTGCACGAGAAAAGAAAGAAAACCTTGAAGAGCTTTTAAGCGCTATACGACAATATGAGCGTGATGAAGAAGAAGCAGATTTGGCACAATTTCTAAATGACATTGCCCTTTATTCTGATTTGGACAAATTTGATGAAGCAACTGAAAAAGTTACACTTATGACTTTTCACTCAGCAAAAGGGCTTGAGTTTCCCATCGTTTTTATGGTTGGCTTTGAGGAGGGCATATTTCCTCATTATCTTTCCAGCAACAACACTGATGCTATTGAAGAAGAGCGTAGGTTGTGTTATGTGGGGATCACCAGAGCGAAAGAAGAATTGTTTATTTCTTGTGCCAATATGCGAGAAATTTATGGCAAATCCATGAAAACAAATATTTCTCGCTTTTTAGAAGATATTCCTGAAAACCTTGTGCAACATGTACCTGTTTCATTGTCATATCATTCACATGGAAGACAAAATCAGCGATTTCAAATAAATAACTATGGAAATATAAATGCTAATTCTTATCAAAAAAGCAATCATGCTTCTTCTGATGAACAATATATTAAATTATCCTTTGATGAGATTGATCAAGGTCAGTCCATAGAGCATAAAGCGTGGGGCAAAGGTGAAGTAATAAAAAAAGAACAGGTTCAAGGCGAACCAGTGGTTGTGATTCATTTTGTTTCGGTTGGAGAAAAAATGGTTAATTTAAAATATGCTCCATTAAAGAAATTAACTTGATGTAATGTTATAAAAAAAAGGGGGTGGCTGCTTGGCCACCCCCTTTTTTTTATGGTTAATTATCTTCTCCGAGAAGAAGAACCTTTCTTTTTCTTTTTCCTTGAAGCTGTTTGTGCTTCCTGGTTAACTTCATTGGGAGTCTGCTTGACTCCATTGTCACTTTTTTTCTCTTTCTGGGACTTCCTCTTTGAAACTACTCCTTCAACAAGCTGTTGCCTGCCCAATTCATCCCAGCGCATTACCTGGTCTTTTTTACCTTCTATTTTGACCAGCAATGGGATAACTATATAGATTGATGAGAAAGTTCCTGCAAACAAACCAGCCAATAAGATGGTGGTAAAATCTCTTAAAACTGCACCCGTAAAAACAGTTAAAATTGTTACAGCAGTAAGCGTTGAAATAGAAGTAAAGAAAGAACGAGTCCAGGATTCAGTAACACTCTTGTTGGCTAAATCAGCAAAAGACATCTTGTCTCTGAAGAATTTTAAATTTTCACGGAGTCGGTCTAAAATTACAATACTGTCTTGCAATGAATAAGCTGTGATGGTAAGCAGAGCTGCAACAGTAGGCGTATTAAGCTGTATTTGGAATAACGAAACTATACCAAGACTAAGAGAAATATCATGTATCAAGGCATAAACTGCTGCAATACCATGTTTGGGCTTAAATCTGATAGCAGTGTAAAGCAGAATAATTATAAGGGCAAATACGATAGTTAGAAGAGCATTTCGACGAAGTTCAGCTCCAATAACTGGACCGATTCTTTCAATAGAAAGACTTTCTCGATCTATGGCTCCTATATCGGTTTCCAATGTTTCGAGGAGTAATTCAGGCTTAACATCCTCAGATATTCGAATCATAACATGAGTCGGATCTCTTTGGTCTATTTGAATCATAGCACCTTCAAATCCTATGCCTGCCAATGAATCTCGAAGAGAAGTTATTTCCAGTTCTTCCTCGAAATAGGCTTTCATAAGCAAGCCGCCAGAGAAGTCAACCCCAAGGTTAAACCCTCTTATGCCAATTATAGTAATACTTAGCAAAATTGTAATCAGTGATACTGTTAACAGTTTTTTGCTTTTTCCAATAATGTTCCATTCCAGGATGGGTTTTATATTCATTGCATACTCCTTGCGTTAGGTATGAATAGATAATGGAAATATATCATGTGCTATACCCCTAAAACTCTTTTTTTCACCTTATCCAATTCAGTTGCAAAAGATTCAAGGATAAAGCGAGTAAAGAAAAGAGAGGTGATTAATGCGGCTATAATACCAGCAATCAGGGTGATAGCAAATCCTTTGATTTGAACTGTGCCAAAAGAATATAAAATAAACATGGCCAAGAGCATAGCCAGATTGGAATCGAGTATTGCAGACAATCCGTATCGGTATCCAGCTGCCACTGCGGAGCGTATGGTCCTTCCTTTGGCGTGTTCTTCCTTAATGCGCTCAAATACAATAACATTGGAGTCAACTGCCATACCTATCGACAAGATAGCAGCTCCTATGGCGGGAAGTGAAAAGGTTGCATTGATAAAGAGCAGAAAGCCGAAATAAATCAAAATATAAAGTGAAAGAGCAACTACTGCAATGACTCCAAGCAACCTATAGATGATCAACATAAGTAACATTACAGCCAAAATAGCTAAAAGTGCTCCAGTTTGGCTTCTATCAATGGTGTCTCTTCCAAGGGTTGGACCAATAATGCGTTCTTCCAGAAATTCCAGTCGGAGTGGCAATGAGCCACCTTGAAGCAGGGCTGCAACTTCCTGAGCATCTCTTGTGCTTTCTCTTCCGCCAAAAGTAATGACAGCATTTCCGTCACGTATGGGTTCGTTAACGGTAGGTGAAATTAAAATTTCATCATCAAGATAAATGCTGATCGTTTTATCCACATTTCTTTCAGTGCCTTCGGCAAAAAGGCGCCTGCCTTCATCGTCCCATTCAAGCAAAACTACGGGCTCTCGAACGCCACCCTCTCTCATGGATTGAAACTGAAAAGTTGCTCTTCTTAAGTTTCTGCCAGTAACGATAGTATTGCCATCTTCGTCTCTGAATGTAAGAACAGCAATTCGGCCAATCACATTTTTTGCCTGATTGATATCTGTAAAACCTGGGATATCAACAATAATACGGTTTTGACCTTCAATATTAACAATAGCTTCAGTTACGCCCAAATAATTTACTCGGCGCTCGATGACAGTTTTGGTCTGTTCCATTTCTCTGGCAGTGACCCGACCGTCTTCTCTGGCGTCAGGTCTGAGATCCTCCTCGGTAACCACCAAAGGATCCCGTTCTTCTTCTTCAATAAATTCGTCCTCAATAGGATCAATAGTCGTGTCTTCAACAATTTCTTCAACTTCAGGATCTTCTGCTGGGGGAAGATCTTCTGCTTCTCTTTCTTCTTCTGCTTCTACTTCTTCTATTGTTTCTTCTGCTGGTTGCCTATCCTCATCTTCAATGGGTTCAGCGATCAATACCAGATGCACCCCTCCTTGAAGGTCCAATCCATATCGAATGGATTGAATATTGGTGCTGATACTCCAGCTTGCCAGCAAAAGAACTAAGACCATAATGGCCAATTGTCCCCATTTTACTTTTCTCATAGACTCACCTTTCCAATATAAAATCAAACAAATTTCTATTATAAGATTGCAATTTTCAAGTGTCAATTATAACATAAATCTTGCATTCATGTTTCATTTTTGTAAGATTTATTATTTATGGGAATCATTTATGCTTTCAAGGGCGAGTCATCATGGATACAGTAAGAAATCTTCAATCATTTGCACCTTGGATTAATGATGATATCTATTTATGTATTCGAAAATTTTTGGAACATCTGCAGTTTGCTCAAAAAAAGATGAATTTAACTGGCTCTCTTAATATGGACGATATTTTTGAACATCTCCTGGAGAGCCTGGCTTTTTTTCCCTTAATGAAAATTTACTCTTACCAATCCTCTCTTTCTCTTTTTGATATTGGTTCTGGAGGAGGTTTTCCCGCTATACCTCTTGCACTTTCCCAACCTGACTGGGAAATAGTGATGTCGGATTCCATACGAAAAAAAACTACATTTCTTGATTGGGTCAAGCAGAGCTTTCAAATGAAGCAAGTAGAAGTCTATCATGGAAGAGTGGAGCAATTTTTCCATGATTATCCCCACAGAAAATTTGATATTGTAACAGCAAGAGGAGTGGGCAAGACTACTTATCTGGTTGATCTGGCTTCCCATTTGCTCAAGCCTATGGGGTTTTTGGTGCTATGGAAGTCAGTTTCTGAAGTAGAAAATGAGATAGGAAAAGGAGAATTTGTGAAAAAAAATCATTACACCATGACTTCGGGTAAAGAGCTTGTCAGCTTGCAATGGATCTCTGAGGTTGCATAGAAAATGTTTGCAAAAATCAAAAGCTTGTGCATGAATGGGCTGGACCCTATTCCGATAGATGTTGAGGTTGACATTCATCGATCTTCTTTACCCTCGTTTTCTATCGTTGGGCTACCTGATGCTGCTGTTCAGGAAGCAAAAGAGCGGGTTCGTTCTTCTATTCGAAATGCTGGATTTACCTTTCCCCTCGCAAGAATCATTGTAAACCTTGCCCCGGCAGATGTAAAAAAAGAAGGTTCCGGTTTTGATTTGCCTATTGCTATAGGGATTTTGAAAGCTTCCGAACAAATCCAATTTTCGGACGACCCTATCTATTTTGTGGGAGAATTGTCTCTTGACGGAAAAGTGCGCCAAATACCTGGCATGCTTCCCATGACGATCCATTTGGACACCATACAAAAATCTTCTTCGGTGGCCATGTATTGCCCCTGGGAAAACCTGCATGAGATTTATGCACGAAAAAACACAGTTTATCCCATCAAAACCTTGACAGAGACCATAGCTTTTTTAAGTGGCACAAAAAAGTATATCGACTATGCTGTTCCAGAAGAAGAACTTGTTGATGATTCCGAGACCTTTGATTTTGCAGAAGTGGCGGGACAGGATTTTGCCAAAAGAGCATTAGAGGTAGCTGCAAGCGGGTTTCATAATATCATGATGGCAGGCCCTCCAGGCACAGGAAAGACTATGCTTGCAAAAAGGCTTTGCTCGATCCTACCTTTTATGAATGAAAATGAAGCGATTGAAGTTACCAAAATCTATAGCATATCGGGACTGCTTCCTTCAGGAAAGCGTTTAATTAAAAAAAGACCTTTCAGGTCTCCTCATCATTCTGCTTCGTATGTTTCGATTGTTGGGGGCGGAGCTACTCCAAAGCCAGGCGAAATAACCCTGGCTCATCGAGGCATTTTGTTTTTAGATGAGTTTCCTGAGTTCAGGAAAGATGTTATCAATATGCTCAGGCAACCCCTGGAAGATGGGCAGGTAACCATTGCGCGAATGAAGTCCACCATATCGTACCCTGCTCGCTTTTTGCTGGTTGCTGCCATGAATCCATGTCCCTGTGGTTTTTTTGGAGATAGTCACAAGGAATGTACTTGTTCTTCTTCGCAGTTGTTAAGATATAAAGCAAAGCTCAGTGGGCCCATTATGGATCGCATGGATATTGTCACAGAAGTTCAGCGCATTGAAGCTTCAACGATGATTAAAGGGAGAAAACAGGAATCATCTGCTGAGATCAGCGCAAGAGTACTAAAAACTCATCAAATACAACAGGAACGCTATAGAGGTGAAACCTTTTTCTTTAACAGCGATATCCCTGCCAAGACTTTGCATCAGTATTGCCTTGCCAATGAGGAAGCCAAAGCATTTTTGGAAAAAATTTCTCAGCGCATGCATTTATCGGGAAGAGCCATTACTCGCGCACTCAAAGTGGCTCGCACTATTGCAGATATGAGAGCCTCAGAGATGATTGAAGTTCAGGATATCGCAGAAGCTCTCCAGTATCGCTTCCGAGATCATTAAAGAAGCATAACAATGTAGCGAGAAAGTATTTATGTTTAATAAAAAAAGGGCTGGAGGTGAATCCAGCCCTTTTGGTTTGCAAGAATAGAAAAATTACATTTGGTTGAAGAAGGTATTGATAACTTCTGCTACTTCAGCAGAAACTCTATTTTGACCTTCCACGGTTTGTGCTCCAATGTGGGGAGTAAGGGTTACATGAGCTTTTTGAGCTATGGGGTGAGTATTTTCAGGGGGCTCTTTTTCATAGACATCCAACCCAATAAAAGACACATGGTCCTGGTCGAGAGCTTCAATGAGAGCAGATTCTTCAATGATGCCACCGCGGGAGCAGTTGATGATACCTACTCCTTTTTTGAGTTGATTAATATTACCCTTATTAATTATATTTTTTGTTTCTTCTGTTTTTGGACAGTTGACGGAAATAATGTCAGATTCTTGCAAAACTTTGTTTAGATCAACCATCTCGATGCCTGCAGGGGCTTCTTTTGCATAGGGATCAAAGGCGAGAACTTTCATGCCAAAGGCAATGGAGCGATTGGCAATTTCTTTGCCAATATTTCCTACGCCAAGAATGCCTAATGTCTTGCCATAAAGTTCTTTGCCCTTAAAAGCTTTCTTTTCCCATTTGCCCGATTTCATGGATTGGGTGGCATCTGTCAAATTTCTTACACCAGATAGCATCATTCCCAAGACTAATTCAGCCACAGAAATAGAAGAAGCTTTGGGAGTGTTCATTACTTTTATGCCTTTTTCTGCTGCTGCTTTTTTGTCAATATTATCGGTACCTACTCCACCTCGAACAATTAACTTCATTTGATTGGCTTTTGCGATTTGATCTGCGGTAACTTTGGTGCGAGATCGAACAACCAGGGCATGGTATTCGCCAATTTCCGCAGTAAGTTCTTCAGGAGTGATAGAGGTTTTTTCAATCACTTCCAGTTTGGGGTTGTTTTTCAATAGCTCCAAACCTTCATTTGATATTGGGTCAGCAATTAAAACTTTATACATCATATTCCTCCTTTTTTTGATTAAGAACTTAATGCTTCAAGGGCAGCAGCTACGGCTTTACCTTTTTCAAATTGATGTCCCATTTCCATTAAAGCACGCTCAACTACTGAGACACCAAGGACTACATCATTGTCATTCACATTGCCCATAGTGGACATACGGAATACTTTACCTTTGATCTGGTCCTGCCCGCCAGTGAGGGTTACTTTGTATTTGTCGCGGCAAAGCTTGACCAGCTTGTCCCCATTGATTCCTTCAGGGCAGAGCACTGCGCAGCAAGCACTTCCCGTGGCTTTATTAAAAATTTTCAGACCAATAGCTTCCATGCCTTTGCGAATAGCATTGGAAAGGCGTATATGCCTTGCCCATACATTTTCCAGGCCTTCTTCTTTAATCAATTTTATTGCTTCATTGAGTTGGATAATCAGGCTGATACCCGGGGTCCATGGGGTGGTATTTTTTTCCAAGCTCTTAAGGGCTTTTTTCCAGTCAAAATAGAATTTGGGCAGTTTTGATTCTTCCATCATTTTTCTTGCTTTTTCATTAATACTTGCAAAAGCAAGACCAGGGGGCAGCATCAGGCCTTTTTGCGAACCAGAAACCACTACGTCCACTCCCCATTCATCAGATCTGAGCTCAACGACTCCCAATCCAGAAACTGCGTCAACAACAAGAGATGTAGGGGTATTTTTGGTGATTTCTCCCAGAGCTTTAATATCAGTAACTCCACCGGTAGAAGTTTCAGAGAGGGTTGTAAAAATGGCTTTAATATCAGGTTGCTCTTCAAGAAGCTGTTTGATGCGTTGGGGATCGATAACAGTATCCCAATCGATATCAAGCTGAATGGTGTTTAATTGATAGGCTTTGGCAAGGTTGGCCCAGCGTTCACCAAATTTTCCGCCGACAATGACGATCACTTTATCGCCAGGAGAGAGCAGGTTGACTATGGAAGATTCCATAGCTCCAGTGCCTGATGAAGCAAAAATAACCACAGGGTTTTGGGTTTGATAAATATACTGTAGACCCTTGGTAGCTTCCTCAAAAATGGCCTCAAACTGGGGAGTGCGATGATGCATGATGGGTAATGCACCTGCAACTAAAACCTCTTCGGGTACCTGAGTGGGTCCCGGTGTTAACAAAATAGATCTACGCATATGTTCCTCCTAAAATTATTTTTTCAAAGCATTTCTTAAGTCAATTATAACAAAAAAAAACTTTTTAAAATCCCTATTAAAAAAGAAAAAAACCTTTATAAAAAAGAAAAAACCCCTTGCCAAAAGACAAGGGGTTAAATAGATGATTAAAATCTTGTACTAAAACTTAAAAAACACCTTGTGCCAGCATGGTATTGGCAACTTTTAAGAAACCTGCAATATTCGCGCCTTTGACCAGGTTGTCCTTATAGCCGTATTCTTCAGCGGTGCTACTGGCTCTTTTGTAGATATCAGCCATGATTTGCTTGAGTTTTTGATCCACTTCATCAAAAGTCCAATGCAATCTCATGCTGTTTTGGGTCATTTCAAGGGCTGAAGTAGCTACGCCACCTGCATTGGCAGCTTTGGCCGGGCCAAACATAATCTTATTATCATGGAATATTTTAATTGCTTCGGGCGAAGAAGGCATGTTAGCTCCCTCAGCTACCAGGATTACTCCATTTTCAACTAATTTTTTTGCCCAATCTTCATTTATTTCATTTTCAGTGGCGCAGGGTAAGGCAATATCTGCTTTAACGCCCCAGATATTTTTCCATCCTTCCTGGTAGGTTGCATTGGGATGATGCTTGACATATTCTGAGATTCTTCCTCGTTCGATCTCTTTGATCTGTCGCACGGAATCAAGCACGATGCCGTCAGGATCATGAATAAAACCATTAGAGTCGGACAATGCAACGACTTTTCCGCCCAGTTCTTGAGCTTTTTCAGTGGCATATATAGCAACATTTCCAGATCCTGAAACGATAATTTCTTTACCACGAATGCTCATGCCTTTATCTTTAAGCATTTCGTCCACGAAGTAAAGGAGACCGTAGCCTGTGGCTTGTTTTCTTGCAAGGCTTCCTCCATAAGTGAGTCCTTTGCCTGTCAGTACACCGGCTTCAAAAGTATTGCGAATTTTTTTGTAAATACCGTACAAATAACCTATTTCACGAGCGCCAACTCCTGTATCGCCTGCGGGAACATCAAGAAATTGACCAATATGGCGATACAATTCCATCATAAAGTTTTGACAAAATCTCATTACTTCAGCATCTGATTTACCTTTGGGATCAAAATCCGAACCCCCTTTTCCTCCCCCAATAGGAAGACCAGTGAGAGAATTCTTGAAAATTTGCTCAAAACCAAGAAACTTGATAATTCCCAGATTGACTGAAGGGTGAAAGCGCATTCCACCTTTGTATGGGCCAATGGCACTATTAAATTGTACCCTGAAGCCTCGATTGACATGAACCTTGTGTTGATCGTCCATCCAGGTGACTTTAAAGACTATGCATCGTTCAGGCTCTACCAGCCGCTCTATAATGCCTGCATCCAAAAATTCGGGGTGATGCTCCAACACTGGTGCCAGCGACTCCACCACTTCCTCTGCGGCTTGAAGAAATTCGGGTTCATGCTTGCTCTTGATCTGTAATTTGTCCATAACTTCTTTGCACACTTGTTCAGCTCTTGACATAAAGACCTCCAAAGAATAATTTATATTAAAATTTAAAAAGGAAAAAGAAAAAAAATCAATGTTTTTTAGGGTAAAAATTATCCATCAGACTCAAAAAAAGCTATAGCTTTTTCTTTATCTCCATCCATGAAGACTGATAAAGATAGCTTTTCATCAAGCGCAGTAAGGGATATTACCTTTATAATACCTTCAAAGTTTTTCGCTTCGGGAATAACTTTTTCAAGAATATTAGGGGCATCGATCAAGAATTCTTCGTTAAAAATGACCTCAGGATCATCGGGGTACAAAGGCAAATATTTAATGGAGGCTTCCACCAGATCCTGGAAGAAGTGCGTACCAAATGAAACTTCGGGAACATAGTTGCCCTTTTTTCTTGCCACTTCAATAAGCATGGCTGTGTTATTTACATCACTATAGTTGACTCTTACTCCCAGCTTGATATCTCCCCGGCTTCCCCACCTGCCTGGACCAATAAGAATAAAACGCTGTTTGGGTAAACGAGCATTGAGTTGTCCAATGATTTTTCCAATTTTTACTAGTTCTTCATAACTTGCAACAGCATTATATTTTTCAGGATCAACATACACAATGTGCTTGATATTTTTTACCATGGCTGAACTTACAAATCTATGTGCTGTAAAAAGGATCTTTTTTTCGGATATATCTTCAGGGAAAGCAGTTTTTATGTTTTCATCCATAATGCTTTGAGGGCGACATTGAAGCAGATAAATTTTATGAATGTCTCCATCGCAAGCAAATTCAACATCAACAGGAAAGCCGAGGGTATCGGTCAAAATTTTTAAAATATCTCTTATTTGGTGCACAAAGGGTCCTTTTTCGAAAAGTTTGGCAAAAGTTATTACGGGTTGCCCTTCAGTTAGGTTGAAGAGATTGCCCACTGAAGAGTAAAGGTATCCATCCTGATATACTGAAGCTATTTGAGTGAGCGCAGGGTAATCCTGACCAACCTCCTGTATCAATTCTTCAAAGTTTTTGCTTTCAAAGCGATTGGTTTTTAAATTGATGAGATCAACATTTTTTTGAGTATATCGCAAGACCTCATCCATGCTGGCATTGACTTTGAGTTTGGGTTGACCGGGACTAATCAGGACAGGATAATCATCAATAGTTCTGTCCACGGCTCGAGTACCCAAGCCCGCCACCATACGTACGATACCATCTTCTCTTTTGAGTCGCGGTGACCATCTAAACTCATTATAGCTAAAAGCAACTCCCGCAAAGGCAGGTAAAAAATATTTACCTATTCGTTTTCCAACTACTTCCTGAATCATGACTCCCATTTCTTCGTTAAAATCCAGCAAGCCTCTTTCTCTTCGATATTCAATAGGATCAGGGCCAAAAACACTGGCATAAATTTCCAGGATTGCGCTAATTAGTTCTTCAAGGCGTTCTCTTTTAGAGCCTTGGTTGGAAACAAACAAGCTTTTATACTTCCCCGCAAAAGAGGATCCATGCATATCTTCGAGCAAACTTGAAGAGCGAATAACCAAAGGTTTTTCATTGTTCATATCGTCGAGAGCCAGACTTAAACCTGAAATCATTTCAGGGCTGATGGACGAGTTTTTAACAATTTGCTCAAGATAGGGGTATTCCTGTCGTATTTCCATGGGATCACGATATTTTATAGTAGGCATTTCTTCCAGTGCATTAAAATGTAGAAAATCAATGATTCCATCAGAGGTAACAAACCATGTTTTTGGCACGGAAAGATTTCTAAGAGATATATAGTCTTTCTTTGCATGCAATAAAATTTTTTCCGCCCTGAACAAGCCAGCAGCTTTGCCACCCAATTTTCCATTGCCTTGCGCAGGCCCAATTGTACGAGAAAGGGTTTCGCAAAAGTCATTTACTGTAGTGTACTTTTTGATAGTATTGATATAGTTGAGATCTTCGCTAAAAAAACGACGAATCAGGGCAACTTTTATCCCCATACTTTCTTCAGGAGAAAGGCTTTTGTCAGCATCCGGCATTTTTTGAAATCGGTAAAGAGCCTCGCTGATTTGTATTAGAGATACATCTCTTTTTTCTGCTGCCATCCCCAGGAAGCGAGATTGCTCATATTTCAGCCAAAGTTGCATCATTCGTATAATGGTGCCTGAACTTAAAAATCGATCTGCTATTTCAAATATATCATCGACTAATCTTTCAAGAAAAATTTGATTCATCCTTGGAATAGGTTGATTTTCACTAAATCGGGTTTCTAATTGATACTCGGTAAAATAGTTTTCCATTTTTTTCATCAGTTCTTCTATTTCTTTGATATTTCTCTTGTATAGATAGTTCATCATTTTTCTTCCCAGTCGATTAAAAAGACTGGGGTTCGTGTACTTTATAAGCTCAATTATGACTTTCCATTCAGGTTTTTTTTCAACTATCTTTTTTTCGGTCATATTTATCCTGCCTTTCAATAGAGCTTTTTAAAATGATGCCTTTGGTGTTTTTTCCATCCATTTGAATGCTCATGGGTTGATCGAGTTTCACACATGTTACATAAGTTAATTTTTTTTGAATATTCCGTGACAATAGCCAGTCCCAATCAATGAATGATTCTGAATTTTTATAAGGGACAGTAAAATATCCAATGCCTAATGAAGTAATATTTTGAAAAAAGTGTGAACCCTGGGATGGATCCACCATCATATTTTCAAGATTAGCTTCAATAATAGCCCTGCTTTCACTAATCTGACCCCATTGCACGGGTATTCCCAGCCAGGGGTCAGAACTGCCCCATCGACCAGGACCTATCAGCAAATATTTTGAGGTATTGGTTTTTAGGAAATCGTTAATCTTTTCAACTTCCAATGCTATTTCGCGCGTTTTGCTCGCATCAAAAATAGCTGGATTTACATAAACGATATGTTGGATATCATTGATAATTCCATTGCCGAGCACTTGATCGCTATAACAAAGGGCATCTTCACGGCGGAAAGACGATAGATCGATGGAATGAAAGCTTGCTGCTGAAACCATGGGGCGGACTTGCAAAAAACCAAAATGAATATGATTTGTTTTTTCCGTGTTGTAGTCCAAGGCAAATTCAATCTCTACAGGACTACCCATACTGCTTTCGCATAACTTCAACAGATCTTCCAGCAATGGCGCTAAAGGAAAGAGTTCATATTTTAGAATAGAAGAAAAGGTGATAATGCGAGGTCCCTTGGCATGCAAGTTCTCAAAAATGCGTTCATGTTGGTATGAATAGGTTGAGGCTACGGTTGCCAAAGACCCATCAAGCTCAGCTTCTTTGAGCCCAAGGTTTAGGAGATATTCGTTTTCATCTGAAGTGGCTTTGGTGAAAATAGGCTTCATATTGATGGCAAAGAAATTTTTTTGGGTGTTTTTAAGCATATCATTAATGGTGTTGAATTGTGGAATAATTTTGGGATATTTTGGAGCAAAGCGAAGGCTGGTGCCTCCATCCACAATAGTTTTTCCAAGCCCAAAAGCTAAATGCGCCACCCCATCTTCTGGCTTGCCATAGCCTGTTGGGTAGTAGTTGTAGGATCGAGCAACTCCAGAAATTACGGGGTAAAAATGATTACCCCAGGCTCTTCCAACGACTTCCTGGATAATGACCGCCATTTTTTCTTCCTCTATGCGATGATGTGTGCTTTCGATGTAATTTTTTGCCTGCTTGAAGTACACTGAGGCATAGACCAATTTGATAGCATTGGTTATCTGCTGAAATCTTCCACTTACATCCACTTGATTGTTGGGAAGCATTTTAGTGGCATATATTCCTGCAAAAGGTTGATACAATGCATCTTCGAGCAAACTTGAAGATCGTACCGCAAGAGGATTACGCGTGTGAATCACAAGGTCTCTTAAATCTCCAATTACTGTTGCAGGGAGCTCTGCTTTTAAAAATGCATGAGCAATTTGCATGTCGGAAGATTCATTTACACAGAAAGGCCAGAGATTATTTTTTTTGATAAAGTCATCAAAAATATCAGTGCCCAAAATTAAAGTACGAGGAATTGACACTTGAAACTGAGGATACCTTTCTTTTGGGAAGAATCGCGACAGGGCTTTGTCCATAAAGACCAATCCCCGAGCTTTACCTCCAATGGATCCTTCTCCCAGCTTGGAGATATGCCAATAGCTGTAACTGCTTCTGCGGCTGAAAGGTATCAAAGTGCCCAGTCTCGAATTGTGCAAATAATCTTGTATGGTGTCTTTGACTTTTTGCCGAAAGAAATGAAGTTGCTTTTCTTTTTTTAAATCATCTGCATACAAAAGGTCTGCCAGCTCAAACTCAGCCCGAACCCAAAGCCATCTTTTAAGGGCATTTCCATCATATTGTTTTCGAAGGATTTCGGCAGGAAGAGTATCCATAATGCTGAGCAATCCTTCCACTGTATTGGTGCGAGCAATTTCTTTTCCCTCTGAAGCTTGAAAGACCAGTTCGCCAAAACCAAAATATTGATTGAGCATTTTTTTAAAATCACTAATTAATGTATTGGAGTTTTTATCAAGAAATCCTGCCCCAATTTCATCCGCAAAGCCTTGAGCATCATTTTGACTGGATTGGATGACCAGGGGGAGATCTGGAAATGATAATCTGAACATCTGTGCAAAATCTATGCCTGCTTTGGGATCCAGCTTGCCTGACCTTTGGTAGCAGATATCGGTGATAATGCCAATCAGGTGATGTTTGTAGTGCTTATAACATTCTATGCCTTCTTCAAATGTATTGGCAAGGAGAATTTTTGGTCGTGCTTTCAACCTGAGTATTCGAGTCATATAGGGGGTATCTTCTCTGAAAGATGCAGCCATTTGAGTCCAGAGTGCTTCATCGATGACATGGAAATAGGAGGAATAAAATGAAACCGAGTCTTCAACGAGCAACAAGCAAGGAACACTTAAAAGCTGGATATCATGTAAAGCATTGATTTTATCCTCTACATACTGGATGATGCCGAGGAGGATTTTGCCTTCACCCTGCCATAAAAATGCCTGATCTATCAAGGTTTTGTCTTCAATTCCGCCGAAGGGAGCAAGGTCTTCCTGGTGAAAAGCAAGCCCCACCAAAGGTATTTGCGGATAATCTTTTCTTATGTCGCCAATCAGGCTTGCAAAATGTTGGTCTTTTTTTCTTAATACTGCAATAATGAGCTGATAGTTGCTTTCTTTAAGTTTTTCTACTGCTTCTTCAAAGCTGTTTACTCGGGTGATAACAGGAATAAAGCCATATCCTTTCTGGGAATAGGACTGAAAAAGAAGATCCACCAGACGACCATCCTCTTCCAACAGAAAGGAGTCGTATAAACTGGCAACGAGTAAAACCTCTCGAATAACCCGCGGGGTTAATTTTTTAAACTTTTCAGTATAAATATCATCAAAAGAATGGTTTGAAGTCTGGCTCATCTTGCTCTCCACTGATGCATATCCATCAGCCTCTTGCATGTATCATAATCATTCATCTTAATAAAAAAGATTACAAAAAAACCAAAAATTACAAGGATTTCAGCATGTTTTATTCCAAACACCCGTTTGACACATTAGGGACAGTCCCCATTGTATCATACAGATGTTTGGTTTAAAATAAAAAATAATTTTTTGAGAAGGGGTCATACTATGATGATTAAAAGAACTGTAATATATATTATAGTTGTTGTATTATTGCTTACTGTTTTATTCACAATACACATTGCAGTGACTTATCGTTGCATGGCAAACCAAATTAATCATGAATACAATGTTTTAATTTCGAAACATTATCATTTGAAAAGCGAACTACACACTCTTTATAAAAAAAGAAAAGAAGTTAAAGCCTGGCAAACTGATTGGTATAAGTCTTTATATGAATCACAAGAAAAGAGTTTTCAAGAAGAGCAGAAAAAAAGAATTACTGAACTTGAAGCTGGGATTGATCTTATTCTTGATAACTATAAGGATTTTCGATTTATTGACTGAGCAAGATTGTTCACATTGTCAAGATAAAACGAGAAGAATTCATCCATAGTTCTATTGGAATAAAAAAAGCGGGGTGATTGTCCCCGCTTTTTTTTGGTAAAGATTGTTAGGAAGCGCTACTTAAATCCAGCCTCTGAGTTTGCAAGCCTGAGCTACTCGCTGAATGGAAATCAGGTAAGCTGCATCACGCATATAGACTTTCTTTTCTCTTGCCATAGCAGACACTTGAAGGAAAGCTTCGGTCATTTTAGTATCCAGCTTGGAGAGGACTTCATCCTTGGTCCAAAAATAGTTCATGTTGCATTGCACTTGTTCAAAATAACTGCAAGTGACGCCACCAGCATTGGCAAGGAAATCGGGAATCATAAAAATACCTTTTTGCTTGATGATTTCATCTGCCTCGGGGGTGGAGGGACCATTTGCGCCTTCACCAATCATAATCACTTTGCTGGAGATATTGGGTGCAGTGTTAGCATTGATCTGGTTCTCAAGTGCGCATGGAAGGAGGATGTCGACTTCCTGTTCAATCCATGCATCCCCACTGAGGACTTCATAACCCAGATTTTTGGCTTTTTCTTTGTCAATGCCGCCAAAGCGGTTGGTGATGGTAAGAAGTTCTTCAACATGGACACCTGAAGTTCTGCGGAAAGTGTAGGAGGTTTGGTCGTCCTGATCCCAGCAGGAAACCGCAATAATAGTTCCGCCATATTCTGTGTAGAGTTTGCCTGCAAACTGAGCTACATTGCCAAAACCCTGGAAAGAAGCGGTGGTTTTTTTGATATCCACGCCCATTTCTCGCAAGGCTTCTCGGACAGTATATATTAATCCATATCCTGTAGCCTCTTTTCTTCCAAGGGATCCACCAGAGCCTACAGGTTTGCCTGTGATGACGCCAGGATATCTACCATTATGAATGGCTTCATACTCATCCATCATCCAGAGCATATGCTGTGGACTGGTCATCACATCGGGTGCAGGAACATCCTGCACAGGACCAATGTTGCGAGCAATTTGACGAATCCAGCCACGGCAGATTCCTTCCTGCTCTCTTTCAGAAAGGTGATGGGGATCGCAAACTACTCCACCCTTGCCTCCACCCAAAGGGATATCAACCACAGCGCATTTCCAGGTCATCCAGGTGGCCAGAGCTTTAACAGTGTCAGCTGTTTCATGAGGGTGAAAACGGGTTCCGCCTTTGCATGGACCTCTGGCATCGTTGTGCTGAACTCGGAATCCCTGAAAAACTTTGACTGACCCGTCATCCATTTTTACGGGGATAAGAAAATGATACTCCCGAAGAGGGTTGCGAAGGAGTTCGCGAGTGCTTTCGTCCAGGCCCAGTTTTTCAGCAACACTGTCAAATTGCTGTTGAGCCATTTTGAAAGGATTAAAAGGTTTGTCTGTCATTTTTAAATCTATCCTCCTACAAATTATTATTATTACTTTATTTTCGGTACTTTTTTCCATACCAATTGGAAGTTTAATATAAAAGAATTGCTTGTCAAAAAAACTCCCACAAACACAAAAAAAATAGCAAAATTAAGGTGCAAAAAATACTTCAAATTATGAACAATTCTTTGATATGATTCATTATTTATGCTCAAAAAAATTGGAAAATAAAAGTACCTTTATATAATAAAAAGTAGGCGGAGCTATCTATTCTTTGGAGGTTTTATGTATAAAAATCGTTCGGAAGAAGTAGTCAAAAAGCTTATCCGAAACTATCCGGAAGAGTTTCACGAAAGGTATAACTAATTACCCAACCTTGTTTGGTTGGGGATTTTTATTTTTAGATTATTTTTTCAATAAGGAGTAAATATGAAACAATGTTGTGAATGTTCAAGTACAGCAAGCTCACAAAAAGAAGGTTTTGAGAATTCCAGCGACCTTTCTTTATTGGACCCTATTTTTGAAAAATATAAGCATAAAGCAGGCAGTTTGATTTCTATTCTTCAGCAAGCACAAGAGGTTTATGGCTACCTCCCCTTGTCTGTTTTGGATTACATTGCAGAGGAAACAGGCATCAAAGCTCCTGTAATTTATGGAGTAGCCACTTTTTATACTCAATTCCGCTTGAATCCTATAGGAAAACATCTCATTATGTTATGCATGGGTACAGCTTGCCATGTGAATGGCGCCAAAGATATTGAAGAAGCTATTTGCGACGAGCTGAAGATAGCTGACGGAGAAACTACAACTGATGGACTGTTTACGCTTAATAATGTAGCTTGTCTGGGCTGCTGCAGTCTTTCGCCTGTAATGATGATCAATGGAGAGACCTATGCCAAACTGACTCCTGAGAAAACCAGAAAAATATTAAAAGAGATCAGAAAAAATGACCAGCAACAGGTAGAGGAGGCTGCATAATGAAAATCGTCGTAGGCCAGGGAAGTTGCGGTATAGCTGCAGGCGCACATAAAGTAAAAGAAGCTTTAAATCAGGAATTGCAACATGAAAAAAGCTCTCTGACGGTTGAAACCACAGGGTGCTGCGGCACCTGCTATTTAGAGCCTGTTGTTGATGTATATACCGATAAGGGGGAAAAAGTAACTTTTGTGCAGGTTCAACCTGAGTGGGCTAAAGAAATTGTTGACTATGCCTTGAAGAATCAAGACCCTTCAACAGCTCAAAAAATCAGCCATGAAGATATGCAAGCTCAGCAAAAGCAAAAAAAAGTTGCATTGCGAAATGCAGGAGAAATTAATCCTGAAAATATTGAAGACTACCTAAAAAGAGAAGGCTATGAGGCTATCAAAAAATGCCTGAACCAGATGAGTCCCATTGAAGTCATTGAGGAGATCAAAATTTCTGGACTCAGAGGAAGAGGAGGCGCAGGATTTCCTACCTGGTTCAAGTGGAATGCAGCAAATCGTCAACAAGAAAAGCCAAAATATATTGTTTGCAATGGCGACGAAGGTGATCCCGGCGCTTTTATGGATCGAAGCATACTGGAAGGAGATCCCCACAGTGTTATTGAGGGGATGATGATTGCAGGATATGCTATTGGAGCAAGTGAAGGTATTTTTTATGTCCGCGCAGAGTATCCTCTGGCTATCAAGCGTCTTGAAATAGCTATCGATCAAGCTCGATCCAAAGGAATATTGGGAAAAAATATTTTTAACTCCGGGTTTGATTTTGATGTCTGGATCAAGGCGGGAGCTGGAGCATTTGTGTGCGGGGAAGAAACTGCTCTCATTGCATCTTTGGAAGGTCAACGAGGAATGCCTCGACTCAAGCCTCCTTTTCCAGCCCAAAAAGGCTTTTGGAACAAGCCCACGAATATAAATAATGTAGAAACTCTTGCTAATATCCCCTGGATTTATCTTAACGGAGGATCTGCTTTTGCTGCTATGGGAACTGAAAAGAGCAAGGGGACCAAAGTGTTTGCTCTGGCAGGAAAAATTAAAAAGGGTGGCCTGGTGGAAATCCCCATGGGACTTACTTTGCGTGAGGTTATCTATGATATTGGCGGAGGCATTCTTGACAATAAAAAAGCCAAAGCGGTTCAGATGGGAGGACCTTCAGGAGGATG
>PXBT01000119.1 GCA_003566815.1 Caldisericota bacterium | reverse complement strand
TCGTGTATTTATTTGTGTAGTTGAGTCAATTTTTCCATAAGACTCAATACCCAGGTGCAAGTCAGCGGTATGAAAAATTTTAATCTTACTCATTCCTCTCTAATTTTACGCTTGGTTTCAAAGGTAAATCTGCTGAAAGGTGATATCCCTGCTCTGCGCTCTCTTCAATGATTAACTTGACTTTTCTTTTGTCTACATCCAGATATTTGGCCACAATGTTGGCAAGTTCTTTTTTAAGTACTCTGAAACTTCCTGGCGACAAAACACTTCGGTCTTTTTCTAAAATTTCTTTCAATCGATTTTTTGCTTTACTGCCTGTTTTCATCTTTCCCCCCTCCATTAATTATCGATGAATATTAAAAGTCTTTTTTACTTTTTTCCACAATGAGGCTGTTTTTGAATCATCATGGCTTTCGACTGATGATCTTTTTTCCCCCAAAATCACTTTGGTGATGTCATTAAAAACAGACTGAAGCGGATGGTTTTTGCGATAAGCTATGGGACGCCCCTCATTGGAAGAAAGCAGTATGGATACATCTTCAGGTATTACCCCTGCCAAAGGAACTCCCAATAAATCAACAATATCTTCAACAGCAATCATGTCTTTTTTTATGGTGAGCTCATGTTGATATCGATTGACTATGAGTTGAATTTTACGAATTTTTTCGATTTCCAAAATCCCTATTACACGGTCAGCATCACGGATGGAAGATACTTCCTGATTCACCACCACAACTGCTCTATCAGCGCACAAGGTTGCATTTTTGAAACCATATTCAATTCCTGCGGGACAATCAATTAAAACATAATCAAAAGTTGATTTGAGTTTGCTGACGATTTTTCTTAAAGCTTCTTTCCCCAGGTCTTCTTTTAGATGAGACTGTGAAGCAGCAATCAGGGAAAGATTGCCCACAGCTCGATGGTCTCTTGCCAGGGCTTGATCAATGGTGCAAATTCCATGAGCAATATCAATCAGATTAAATTTAATTTTTTTTTCAATTCCTAATACAATATCCAGGTTTCTAAGCCCAATGTCTGCATCAATCAAAACAGTATTGTGCCCCAGATTTGCCAGAGATATGCCTATGTTTCCCAATAGGGTTGTTTTGCCCACTCCTCCTTTTCCTGAGGTAAAGACAATGGCTTCACTCATTTGGGCCGTCTTCTTTCGGAAAAATTGCAATTTTGTCTTGTTGAAGCTGAACATAAACCCAATTTTTTTTGCATTGACTATCAAGGAACTGATCTGTAGTGACTCCTGCGATGGACAATCTTATAGGATCAAAGATTTCAGCTGCTATATAGACCTTTTTATGATCAGGTTGACCTGCATGGATTTCTCCATAAACTTTTCCGAAAACAATCACTGACCCTCCTGCAATAATTTTTGATCCTGGGTGAGCATCACCAAATAAAATCAAGTCTCCATCGCATTGAAGCTCTTGTCCCGCTCTTAGATTGTTTCTAACAAAAGTAGGAGGAGCAGTCTCATGTATAGGCTCAGGTATTGGCTCAGAGATTTCGGATGGAGCTTCCCAGTTATTCATGGGAAGGACTTCCATTTTTGTTTTGTCGCGTATCATTTTTCTTGCCATTCCTATTTCATCAGGATCCAATGGTCCGTCTGTTCCTGTAATAAACAAAGCATTTTCACTTAAAAATTTTTTATTGGCTTTAATTTTTTGTATGGCTTTTTTGATAATTCGCTCATAATCAAATGACTTGTCCAGAAGAATTAGGATTCCCTGCTCAATTCCTTTAAATATTACAGAATGATCGGGTAGGCTTGTTCTAGGCATTGTTTCCTCCGTCAGCTTGTTGAAGCTCAAACCATGTTTCGACAATATCTCTAATAAAAGGGGACAAATCGCCACCAAAATTAAATGTTTCAGAATTTTCCAGCATCATTGTTGCTACAATTTGAGGATTATCTGCTGGAGCAAAACCTGTAAGCCACAAGTCCCAAGTGACAGAGCCATCAGGTGCATAGGGTCCTTGAGCAGTTCCGGTTTTTGCAGCAATAGGAATTTTACTTAAATGCAAAGCAGGCGCTGTGCCTCCTGGTTTCGTTACCTCTTTCAAATCGTTTTGCAATCGCTCTAGGTTTTCCATGCTTATCTTATATTGTTCTACCTTTTTTTGTTTTTTCAAGGCATCTGGGGTAATATCGGGAGAAGATCTTAAAAATAAACGAGGTTGAATCAGCTTTCCTCCATTAGCAATTCGTGCATATATATTGGTCAGCTGAAGAGGAGTTACTGAGATAAAGCCCTGCCCTATGCCAAGATTCATTGAGTCTCCATCAAACCATGGATAGCCTATGTAATCCAGCTTGTACTGAGGGGAACCCAAAAAACCAGGATTTTCAAAAGGCAGGTCAATGCCTGAATATTGTGCCAGCCCACCAAAATCCTGAGTAAATTGTAAAAAGGATTCAATAGGAAATTTTTTTGCTAATTCATAAAAATATACATCGCAAGATACTTTCATTGCCTGTGTCATATTTAGTGGTCCATGACTTCCTGGAAAAACCCAGCATTGATATCTTCCTTCCATATCTTCTACCTCAACAAATCCTCTGCATGTAATTCTTTCCTGGGGGCTGATAATTTCCTGATTTAGCGCAAAAAGTGCGGGAAGTGCCTTGAAAGTTGATCCTGGAGCGTAAGTTCCCTGGATAGCAATGTTAAACAATGCTCTCCTTTCCATCAGCTTGCTCCAATCTTTATCTCCAACGACTTGTGAAAAAATGTTGGGATTATAGTCAGGATAAGATGCCAGGGCTAATATTTCTCCAGTGTGAACATTCATAACTATGCAAGCTCCAGTGTGCCCTTTTAACAACTCTTCCACTTTTTTTTGAAGCCGGATATCAATAGTCAAATAAAGATCCTGGCCTTTTTCCACTTCTTTAACTATGCTTTCTTCCAGAACTCTCCCAAATACATCACGGTGTTGGATTTTTATTCCATGAGTTCCTCTAAGCAGTGATTCATAATATCTTTCCAAGCCTTGCCTGCCAATACGATCGTCTCTTTGGTAGCCCTGAAAAAGAGGGTTTTTCAGATCTTCTGAAGAGATGATGCCGGTATGTCCCAGGACATGTGATAATCTTTGTTGATGAGGGTAGTGTCTTTTGTAGCCTTCTCTTATAATTGCACCTTTACCCTGAGGATCGAATTGGAATTGAGTTTCTTTGAATCGAGCAATTTCTTCATCTTCAAGGTTGGATTTCAGTAAGTATATTTGCCCAGGAAAAGAAGATTTTTCAAAAATATTGATCAGTTTTTCCTGATCCACTGGTATGGCTTTCAGGAGACCAGCTGAAAAAAATTCTTTATTCTCGATATAAGCCGGTTCGATATATAAGTGGAAAGAGGTGATGTCTTCAGCCAATTTTATGCCATTTCGATCAAATATGGTACCTCGTGGGCTTAACTGAACCAACATGCTGTAGATATTTTTTTCTGATTGCTCCTGATAGAAGTCCTGGCGTATTAATTGTAAATCAAGCATTCGGTGAACTATAACACCAAAGGTAAAAAGCATGATCAAAAATATGATCAACATTTTGTAAAGAGGTATATGATCATAAATTCGGGTTTTTTTTGTTTTTTTTAATCGAAGCATTATACTGCTGAACCTTTTCTCAGAGTTTGTAATTTAATTTTGCGTTGATTATGCCTGTATATAAAAGGGGAAAGAATCGACCAGAATGCAATATGAAGAATGGTTGAACCAAAGATTTGAGCAGGGCTGAAGCGCCCAATCCATAACATTTGCAAGACTAAAAATAAACTTCCCAGCAAAATAACCCATAAAAAACGAGCATGAGAAATGTTGTTCCTGAAAGTATAAGCTAAAAGGAGACAAAGAAGGAAGGAAAAAAAATAAAGCATCCAATGATCGGGGAAAAACAATAGGGCTTTAAGCAGAGAAAGAGCTAAAGCGAGAAAGAAAGATTCATTGCTGAAAGATAGCATAATGCACAGCAGATAAAATAGAGTAAAATCTGAACCCAGTTGATGGGAAAAAAAAGTTGGAAAAAATGCTATGTCTATAACAACCATAACAAGTCCCCAGAATAATATGGAAAAAATCATGGAGTCAAAACTCCCACTTCAGTGAATGAGAGCAAAGGCAAAGGAACCATGACTCTTATTCTTTTATAGAGAGTTTCAGATTCTTCAATTTGGCTCACATATCCAACAATCAACCCTCTTGGCAAGGTGGAAAGCTCACTGGTTACCAGAAGGTCTCCCACCTCAAAATCATAGTTGTCCTGGCGAACCTGCATGTACAAATGATTGCTATTTGTTTCATAGCCCAGCGTACCCAGGGCTTGATTTTTCATATTTCTGATGCTGATTTGTGAGCGCTCATCCTTTACAGAGAGCACGCGGGAGGTGTGAGGTAAAACTTCATAAATTCGACCTACCATCATATGATACAATATTTTTTGTTGTCCTAGTTCAATGGGGACTACTACTGCCTGGTTTACTTCAATTTGATCAATTTCTCCCAATGAGATGGTAAAGTTTTGAGGGTTAATGCCATCTCGAAAAATAATGTGAGCATAGTTGACAGGATAATCAGAAAGCTGATCCAATTTCATTAATTCTTTCAAGCGTTGATTTTCGTGCCCCAGGTGCTGCAAAAGAGCCATGCGTACCCTTTGAAGCCTTATTTCCATGGATAGTTCTTCGTTTTCTTTCATAAGGGTCCCAGCTTTGCTGATACCAGTTAGAAACCTTCTTGTTTGAAGTGTCCAATCAGAAACTTGATGAAAAACCCCTGAAAAAATTCTAACTGTGGTACCTTCTACCCAAACAAGAGGTTTAATTTGCAATGGGCGCAATAGAAAAAAGCCTACAATGAGCACTATTATGACTAGTGAAATCATCCATGCAGGCAGAGTGCGTTTTCCCTGAATGGACATAAAATTTAGAAATATTTAACTTTTAACAATAATGGCCATAAATTTTCTATGTTTTCAGCAATTTTTCCTGCACCAAGAGCAACACAAAGGACGGGATTTTCTGCATTATTAACCAGGATGCCCGTACCCTCTGAAATATATTTGTCCATTCCTTTTAGCAGTGATCCTCCACCTGCGAGAAAAATTCCTCGGTCAATAATATCTGCTGCCAAATCAGGAGGAGTAACTTCAAGAGTAGCTTTTACAGCATCCAAAATGCTGATCAAGACATCGTTCAATGCAATTCGAGTTTCTTCTGAGGTCATGGTGACCGTTCGAGGAAGACCCGTAATCAAGTCTCTTCCTTTAATTTCAGCAGTTCTGATTTCATCAAAGGGAAAAGAAGATCCAATTTCAATCTTGACTTCTTCAGCGGTATAAATGCCCACTAAAAGGTTGTATTGTCTTTTTAAGTATTGAAGCACAGCTTCGTTCATTTCGTCGCCAGCCACTCGAATAGAGGTCTTTGCAACAATGCCGTTGAGAGAGATAACGGCCACCTCGCAAGTGCCTCCGCCCACATCCACTATCATATTGCCCGTAGGCTCACCTACCGGGAGGTCTGCCCCAATGGCTGCAGCCATTGGCTCCTGCACCAATCGAGCTTCTCTTGCCCCAGCTTGAATGGCAGCTTCAATAACAGCACGCATTTCAACCTCAGTAATCCCCGAAGGAATTCCAAGAATTAATCGAGGACGAATAAAGCCTCTAAGCCCTTTTCTTCCGCCTACCTTGTTGACAAGGTATTCAATCAGTTTGCGGGTAACTTCAAAATTTGCAATAACTCCATCTTTGAGGGGACGAACTATCTGAATAGCATCGGGTACGCGACCTGCCATTTTTTTTGCATCTACTCCAATGGATATGACCTCATCGGTCTCTTTTCGAAGAGCGATAATGGAAGGTTCTCGCAACATGATGCCTTTGCCGGCTAAATAAACCAAAGTATTGGCTGTGCCCAGGTCAATCGCTATATCTTTACTGAATCTGTCAAACAACCCCATTTTTTGCCTCCATATCTTTTTTAATTAATGGCATTAAGATAATTATATCGAATTATATTGTATTTTCATTTATTGACTATGTTTTTTTTAAGAAAGTTTAATCTTGGGATAAGCATTTCATTTACATATCCTATAAAATAACCACTAAGGCCTCCAGTAATGACAAGAAAAGGAAAAAAATAGACAAAAAGCATCATTTGGGTGAGGATTAGTATCATTATCCATTGTCCCAGATTGTGCAATATTCCTCCTATCATACTGGTCAAAAGTATATTTTGCTTCAAGATTTTTTTAGCTGAGCACATTCCTACAAAACTCAATACAGTACCTGAAGTGCTGATAAGAGTGGTAAATGCAGAATGTCTTGGAACTAAAAATGCAAGTGTAATAATTTTTAATGCAATCAACAGCCATGCTTTTTTTGGTCCGAAAAAAAATAAAGCAAAAACGATGATCAGGTTTGCCAGGCCTATTTTTAAAGGATACCCTCCAATTGGAATGGCTATCCACATGTCAATCAGGTAAAGCACCATCATGGAGGCGAAGAGCAGGGATAAGATGGTCACCTGATGAAGAGGGATCATGGATTTAGCCATTCATAATATCCTGTCTCATCTATCATTACCCACTGCACTTGAGGAAAATTTTTTCCTATCCAGGTTATTGCCTGGTCTTTTTCCATCAAAACTATTGTAGTTGAAAGAATATCTGCAATTAATGCACTGGAAGGATGAACGATAGTTGCAGAGTACAAATTATTGATGGCTGATCCAGTAACCGGGTTTATAATATGAGAATAACGCTTTTCATTGCGTATAAAAAATTGGTTATTGTCTGAAGAAGTTGATATGCAACCAGCAACAAGTTCTATACTTCCTGCCATTTTATTTTTTCTTGGATGTTGTATTTGGACCTGAACTGATTCGGGTGCTTTTATTCTGAGCTCACCCCCAAAGTTTAAAATATAATAAGGTATCTCCTTGCTTTCAAGGTATAACCCCACTTGATCCAAAGCATAGCCTTTGATTAGCCCGCTAAGGTTGAGTTTCATATGAGGCAGACCAAACTGAATGGTGCGATTTTCATGGTTGATGATAATATGCTCAGAACCTATCTGGCTTAAAATCTCTTCGAGTTCTTTTTCATTTGGTATCCTCAATCGTCCATCATGAAATCCATAGGCATCCTGCAAAGGTTGAAAAGTGATATCAAAAAGCCCGTCGCTCATATGGAAAAAATCTATAGCAAGAAGCAATACTTCATAAAGCTCAGGGCTTGGCTTGATAGGCTCATGATAGGCTTTATTGTTGATTTTATTGAGCTCCGAATCTCCATAGTAAGCACTAAAAGTTTTTTTTACATCCATGAGAATATTTTTTACTTCATTTTCGATCTCACTATCAAAATAAGCACGGGGCAATTGCATTTCAAAGAAAGTATTCATTGATAGCCATACTTCTCTTTTCCAGGTGTCTGTAGCAAAAAACCGTAATGAAAAAAGAGAAATCAAGGATATGATTACAATAAAAACTATCAATCGAAGCAAAAATTGTTTCATTCGCACTAAATTTCTTTTAAAAGTTCGCTAATATGAAGGATCTGTATTCGTTGAATAAAGTTTGGCAGGCGATAGGAAGTGATATAAAGACCTATGCGTTTCTTTTTGCAAAGAACAATAGCTTTTCCTGCTTCTTCCAATGTTTCCAGTCGTTCTTTAAATAGTTCGGCCTTGGAAAGATCTTGTGCATTCAGCTCAACTTGAAGCAACAGTTTTGCAACATTTGGCTGTAGTCTTTTTGCGCTGGATTTGGTCATATGCGCTTGATTAAAATTACCTAAAAGGCCTTCATGATAAAGGCGGTTGGCAGATCCTGGATCCAATACCAGCTTTTTATCAAAGAAGCTGCTGAGCTTGCTCATGTTGCTATTAATAATTTCTTCATCACCTATGGATTTGGTATGATCAACATCAAGGAAAGGAAGATCAATTTCTTTCTCGGATGACTTTTTCTCTATGGGAGAAGGAGGGGTATCTTTTTTATCAATTGGTTCAGGTTCATGACTTGATGTATTGGACAAATCCTGATCTCGCTGAGCTTGCTCTTGTTTTTTTTCTTTAAACCTGGCAATCCAGTCTTCATATGAAACATTTAGTCGAGGATAAGCTGTTGCATCTTCTGATGGTTTTTCTTGGAATATGGGTTTTTCGGGTGCCTCTTTGATGTCAGAAGGACCAAGTGTTGGTTTTTCGGGTTCTGCAGGCTCTTCAGGAATATTTTCATTTAGCCTGGGTTTTTCAGTATCCAAAGACTGAGATTGATTCAGTTTTTTTTCCATGGTTTGCATTAATTGAACCAGCTCGCTTTCCTCAGGAGCAATTTTTTCCATGGGCTTTTCATTTTCTTCGTCAACAAGGTTTGATGAGGTTTTTTTACCAATGATGAAAATTAACAATAGCAAAAGTAGTAAAAGCAATAGAGAAGCAAAGAAAATAGTAAAGAAAATATATTGCGGTTGTGTGACATTAGCAAAAAACTCACTAAAGCGAAAACTGTCAATGTTCCAATTTGACCACCCTGCGCCCTCATTATTATTGGATAAAAATTGAACAGGCCTTCCTATAGTGGCATTAATTGTTCTGTCTTCCAAAGGGGGCACCCATAGGAAAAGACCTTTTTGAGTGTAATTGTGAACCTGAGAAAGCAAAAAAGGGCGAGTTCCTTCAATTTTTGTCAGGGAAAGAGACTCATAGGTCAGAAAGTTGAAATTGGTGTACTGAGGTAATTCAACTTCCTGGTGCATCGAATTGAGTATGCTAATAAATGTTTCATTGTGAAGTCCCAGGATTTCCATCATATTTTTTTGCTCTTTGGAAAACTCTCTGGACAGCTTTGGAGTGATGTAGGTAAAATAGTCATCAACAAAAAGTCCTCGTCGGCCAGGTACAAAAGAACCTCCAAAGTTGGTGCCTGAAGAGAAAGTGTTCACCAGTACGGGTTTGTCAAAATTTAATGTAAAAAAAGCATATTCAGGCTCATACGGAAGGAAAAGCTCAATTATTGGCACCCATCTGTGATCTCCCGGGTTTTCCAATCTTATTTCTTTCTGTTGCCTTCGTGGGTTAAAATAAGTTAAATCTATAGTAGTATCAGGGTGAAGAGAGGTTATTAAAAGATGGCCAAAAGAGAAACCATTGATTTGATCTCGTTTACCAAGCACAAAGGAGTAGTTTTCATCGTCCAGATAGCCAAACTGAGCAGTTACAGGTGCGGTAGAATTGATCGAATAAGCTCCAGGAGAGAGGTCTGACACAAAAATACCTTCATTGGCCTGGAGATTTTTTTCCCAAACTAAAAAATTGGAAGCATCATAAAGACTAACTCTTGTTTCTTCATAAGAAGATACCCAGAGATGTCGATTAACATAGAAGTACAGTTCGCTTCCAAAAAGAGTTGTTGTATCGCTGTCTCCTGCTTCGTATCGCATATCTGCGCGCACTTGATCATCTCCCAGGCTGGAGAGATAAACAAAAACAGGGTATTGACTTTCTATGATAAGAAGTTGAGGACTCGAAGATTGAAAAACATGCATTTGACCTTTGTTGAGTTGGAAGGTTTCCAGTATTTGACCTTCACGATTTTTAAAATTGATTTCATTGTTGTTTTGAGTAGAAATAACCAAAAGTCGTTGATAGTTTACGCAGATATGTTTTGTTCCTGGAGAGGTGGAAGGGATAAGGAAATGTTCTGGAAAGGGTTTGGCGTCAAAGCTTAATGTTAAAAGAGCTTCTTCATTCGATTCCATATCAAGTTGAACCAGGAGTTTTTTACGATCGGGGCTAAGGATGGATGGAAGCGATTGTCCATTTCTGGAAACACTTATAAAATGCTGTTGCATTGCTTCAGGTATTTCTACAGGAACAATAACATGGTGCTTGGCAACATCGCTTTGATTGGAGACTACCAGCTCGAAATGTTCCACAGTGGCGTAAGCATTGCTTGCAAAAGCTATCAACCCTGCAACCATCAGCATGAACAATTTTTTGAGCGGTATTGTTTTCATTACTTTTTTCCCGATATAGCTTTGTACAGTGTAATAGCTTTTGTTGGGCACACAGAGACGCATATCCCGCATACGGTACACTTTTCAGTATCCACAACTGGAAGATTGTTAACAATTCTTATTGCATTTTCAGGGCATTTCTTTTCGCAAATATGGCACACAATGCAACCTACTTTGCATGCTTTTCGCACTATGGAGCCTTTGTCTGGATTTTTGCAAAAACATAAGACGCCCGTTTTTGCAGGAAACAATTCCAGAATTTTTTGAGGGCATTGATCCACACAGATTCCGCATCCAACACATAACTTGGGATCAATCTCGGGCAATTGATCTTCGTTCATCACAATGGCATCAAAGGGGCAAATCACTGCGCAGTCACCTTTACCCAGGCAGGTATATTCACAAACCCAGGGACTGAGTTTAAGGTTTTTTATGCTTTGACAGGTGGGAGCCCCTTCAAGATTGCAGGAAATATTGGCTTCATTTTTACCTCCATGACAAAGCGCTATGGCAATTCTTTTCTCAAAATTACCTTCAGCTTTAACGCCCAGGGTGTCTGAAATTTGCTTGATTAATTCTTCGCCCCCTGCGCGACAACCATCAATTTGCGCCTTGCCTGATAGGATATTTTCTGCAAATACCTGACAACCAGAAAGACCACAAGCGCCACAGTTTGCCCCTGGCAAGATATCGACGAGCTTCTGCAGCCGAGGGTCTTCTTTGACTTTGAATGCTTTGGAAAAAAAACCAAGCACAAAACCAAAAACCCCTGCAAGAACCAGAAGTGTCAAGGTGGAATATAGAATAATTGTTCCTATGTTCATCGTTTCACCTTCCCAATCCTTGCAAACCCATAAAAGCAATTGCAATAAAAGCAGAAGTTATAAAAATCAGGGGATAACCCTTCATCAGGTTGGGAATTTTAGCGTATACAAGCCGCTCTCGTATGCCTGCCATAATAATCAGAGCAATGGCATATCCAATAGATGCTCCCAGGCTGAAGACGGTAGCTTCCAGCAAATTATATTGCTCTGTTATGTTGAGCAATGCAACCGCAAGTATCATACAGTTGGAAGCAATAAGAGGCAAATAAATCCCCATCATGCGATGTAGCGATGGGATAGCTTTTTTCAGGTAAATCTCCACCAATTGAACAAAAACTGCAATGGTTAGGATAAAGCTTATGGTTTGAAGATATTCAAGCCCAAAGGGTACTAATAGGTAATGATACACCAAAAAGCTGACTGCAGAAGCCAGAACGGTAATAAAGGTCACTGCCCAACTCATACCTACAGCACTGTTAAAATTTGCTGTCAGACCTACAAAGGAGCAGAGGGCTAAAAATCTTATAAATACAAGATTTTGGGCAAAAATGGATTGTAAAAGAATTTGACCAAGTTGCTGTAATTCGCTCATCAGGCTTGCCCTCCTCTATTTTTATTTCTTTTGAGTATTGCATTTACAATAGCTATTTCAATTCCTAATACCAGGAAGGCTCCTGGGGGCAATATAAAAATAAGTGCTGGCTGAAACCCAGGACTAAAAAGTTGAGCGCCCAGCAGTGTTCCGCTGCCCAATATTTCCCTTACTGCTGCAATGGCTATGATTGCAAGACCAAAGCCTGCGCTCATGCCAAGAGCATCAAAGAGTGATTCCACTACAGGTCTGCGAGAAGCAAAAGCCTCGATTCTTCCTGTAATGATGCAGTTTACTACGATAAGGGGGATGAATATTCCCAGTGCTTTGTCTATTTCGGGAAAGTAAGCTTTCATAAGCAATCCAAGAATGGTAACAAAAGAGGCAATAGTAAGGATGAATATGGGCACACGAATGGATTTGGGTATCCATTTACGACACGATGAAATGGTCAACTCAGAACAGGTAAGCACGAAAGCAAAAGCAAAAGTCATGCCTATGGCATTGACAACACTTACTGAAACTGCAAGTACGGGACATAATCCCAGCATTAGAATGAAAACTGGATTTTCTTTTAAAATACCTCGGTTAAAGATTGAAGCCAATGATTTCATAGCGAGCCTCCTGCAGGATCACTTTCCATAAAACTGATAGCTGATCGAATGCCTCGGATAAGAGCTTCGACGGTAATGGTGGAAGCAGTAATAGGTTTTACATCATTATTTAGCTCAAAAGGATCCCCCATTGGTTTGCCTGAAAATTGCTGGAGATAATCTTTTCGGGTTATATTAGCGCCCAACCCCGGGGTTTCCGAATGGTTGGTCACCTGGACACCCTGAAGATTTTCCTGCTGGTCAAAGCCTATAACAATCGTTATGATTCCGCCGTATCCTGGAACACCAACATTGACCAAATGACCCAGCAAGAAACCTTCCTCTGTTTTTGCATGATAAAGTGAATTGATTGAAGCAGAGCCAATCTCAACTTTCTCAATGTCTTGCTTTGCAAAGTTGTCAGCTTCAGGGAACAGTTCTTTTTGGGCTTCAAAAATAGCCAACTCTTGTTGAAAAATGATTTGATCTTTAGTTAAAGAGTAGGTCGTGCTAAGGGCCAATCCTGCAATCATACCCACCAAAGCAAGTGATAAACTTAGCTTGATAATTT
>PXBT01000017.1 GCA_003566815.1 Caldisericota bacterium | reverse complement strand
GGTTCGGGTGACTCCTCCATTGCAGGTTTTCTGGCCGCCTTCTTGCGGGGCGCAACGCCGGAATTCGCCGTCCATTGCGCCAATTCGGTGGGTTGGCAGAATTTGCGGAGCCTCGACGCATTGAGTGGAGTCGATGATTGGCCGGCAACAGTGGCCATGGCCGGGGCGCGCGGCCAAAAACGGAATGCAGTGTCGCCAAGCGCTTCAGCATGGGTGTATGATGAGGAACAGGAACTATACCGGGGACCGGCGGATTCATATGACCGAACCAGAGAACCATAAACGATCGTCCGACACGCCGCTCGGCATGATTGTTTCCCATACCCATTGGGATCGGGAATGGCGTATGCCGATCTGGGGTTCGCGCCGCCGTCTGGTGCGTATGCTGGACGCCCTGTTGGGTCACATGGAACAGCATCCGGAATATCGCGCGTTCCTGCTCGACGGGCAGGTCATTGCCTTGGAGGACTATATCCAGGCGCGCCCGGAGAACAGGGAACGGATCCGGACCTTGATCCGTGAGAATCGCCTGCATATAGGCCCTTGGTACAATCTGCCGGACGAATTCCCCGTTGGCGGCGAATCGCTGATCCGCAATCTCATGACCGGGATCCGGAAGGCCGAAGAATGGGGCGGTGCGATGCGCGTCGGATACACGCCGTTCGGTTGGGGGCAGACGGCGCAACTG
The DNA here is from genome assembly GCA_003566815.1 of Caldisericota bacterium. Classification (GTDB taxonomy): domain Bacteria; phylum Caldisericota; class Caldisericia; order UBA6126; family UBA6126; genus T3SED10-260. The sequence continues at coordinate 2,163 of PXBT01000017.1, read as the reverse complement.
CCACAACTCTATGCGGGCTTCGATATCGATTTCATCGTTCTCGGCAAGAACGTCAGCCGCGATCGTGCGCCGAACAGCGAATTCCTATGGGAGGCGCCTGACGGGACGCGCGTGCTTACCACGCGACTGGGCGCCGGCGCACGCGCCAATTTCTATTTCAGCGTGGTGCTCCCGGTCTTGTACGGCAAGGGCTATAAAGATGCGACGTGGGGGTACGAGTGGCCGGGACAGGGCTGGTATATTCACGCCGCCAACACGGAACGAGCCTACGCCGAACCTGAGCAGGAACCGGACTTCGCATGGACGGACAAGGGGCTGTCGGGCGCGGCGAAAGCCGCTTGGGCGACCATGGACGACTCCCTCGTCTCCCATTGCCGTTTTCTCGGTGACGGCGTCGATTACAGCGGGCCGACCCCGCATCTCCAGCAATTCATCGACGCCATCAATGCGGGCGACCACGGATTCACCGTTCGACACGGTTCGTTACCGGAATACGCCGATACGGTCCGGAGCGCACTGAAGGGCAAGGACCTGAAAGTGGTCGAGGGCGAGCTTCGGGATGGGCCGGCCCAGGCCGTTTCGGCCAATGCCTTGATGGTGCGGCCCCGCCTCAAAAGCCTGAACCGGGAAGCGGAAATACGTTTGCTACGCTACGCGGAGCCATTAATAGCGCTGGCCACGGGGCAGGGCGTCGAGGTGCCGCCCATATTCCTGCAACAGGCCTGGGAGTATCTGCTCAAGTCTCATTCGCACGATGCAATCAACGGGGTGACCCAGGACAAGACCGCCGATGATATTGCCCATCGCTTGAATCAGGTCATTGAATTGGCTGACACCGCCTTCGATTCCGCCGCGGAAGCGTGTCTGCGCCGGTTATCTGTTCCGGACGCGCAGGACGACGATTTCCTGTTGGCCGTTTACAATCCCTTGCCGGAAACGGTTACGCAGGTTGTGGAAGTGCGCGTGGATATCCCACAGGATCGCGCGGCGCAGGATCTGCGTGTGACGAAACTCGACGGCACGCCGTTACCGATTCAGCAGGTCCATCGGGAAACCACCACGATTCCCGTCGCCGTCCAAGGAAGCCGCGCGGTGCCGTTCCGCGTGGATCGTCACCGGCTCTTCTTCGAGACCGATGCGTTGCCCGCGACGGGGTTCCAGGTGTATCGGGTGGAAGTCGCCAAGACCTTCGACCGCGCCGCCCATTTCTGGCCGGATATCGATGAACACGAATCGCAGGTTATTGGAGCCCACGCCATGGCCAATGAGCACCTCGAAGTGCGATTGCAGGGCGACGGGACTTTTGACCTGGTGCATCGAGCGAGCGGGGAAGTATATCGCGGTTTGAACTATATTGAGGAAAGCGGCGATATCGGGGACTACTGGCAGCGGGTGCGGCCGGATCGGGACCGTGTCATCACGTCCGTCGGCCGGCCGGCCGAGATCGCGCTCGTCGAGGACGGGCCGCTGGTGACCACGTATGAATGCCGTCAACAGCTCATGATCCCGCGATCGTCCGACGTGCGAACCCGTTCACGTTCCGAAGAGCAGGTTGCGCTGGCCGTGACCAGTCGGGTTACCTTGCGAAGGGGACAGCCCTTTGTGGAGGTTTCCACCGACGTGGAAAACGCGGCAAGTCATCATCGGATGCGCGTGGCGTTTCCCTCGGGGATCGAGGCGACGCATTCCCATGCGCAAGGCCATTTTGGAACGGACCGGCGCTTGATCAAACGGCCGCGCACGACGCAGGGTTTGCGCCCGGCGGAAATGGGCACGCATCCCATGCAGCATTGGGTCGATGTCTCCGATGGAAAGAGGGGGTTGGCCGTACTGAACCGCAATTTGTTGGAATACGAGGTCTCGGACGATGCTTCACACACAGTGGCCCTCACCTTGTTCCGTTCCGTGCCGGTCAAGATCTGTTCGGAATACCGTTGCGCCTTTACGGCGCCGGATCAGCATGGCAGCCAGTCGCCCGGCAAGCTGAATTATTCCTATGCCGTCATGCCGCATGCCGGAGACTGGCGCGAGGCGGACTTGAATCGCCGGGCGCAGAGATGGTTGTGCGGACCCCGTGCGTGGCAGATCTCCAAGCCGGCCCGGTCCGAAACAGACATGCCGCTGTCCTTGCTTTCCTTTGAATCCGATGCCCTGGTCTGTTCT
>PXBT01000134.1 GCA_003566815.1 Caldisericota bacterium | reverse complement strand
CGAAAAAATTACTGGCATAGGATTGTCTGCTATAAGAATAAGTGATTTTTGAATAAAGCTCCTTAAAGATAAACAACCCGAAGCCAGCCTGTAAGGACTGTATATTGCCTGTTTGCACAAAGGCGTCTACAAAAGATTTGTTGGCAGGGCGTATGACAGTTAATGATCTACCGCTATCATCCGGTATTTTATCCTGTTGCTCGTCATCTGACTCCCGTCCTGAGGGAGAACCTGCTTCAGCCCTCATGAATATGCTCAATGAGGTTACTTCCTGACTTTTTATTTCTACCTCATCCAAATATTGAGTTTCATAAGCTGATCGGCTGAATGTAACTGAATAGAATCCGGATGGAACATTTTCAATAACTTCACCCCTGGGCGAAGAATAAAACGTAATATTGGCCTGTGATGATTTTAATTCAACACGCACATTTGCCAATGATCTGTAGTTTGCTGCATCCAAAATCTCAATATAAAGGTTTTGTCCGCATACAATTTGGCCGGAAACCAGTAATACTGCCATCAAATAGAATGGTATTAAACTGATTTTTCTCATGGTATGATAGTTTTATTGGATAATTGATGTACTTATTTACGTTCATATATAAGGTCGCCGGGTGTTTGTTTCAATATCCGGCTGGTTATAAAGTATAAAACAATAAGTGAAAAAACAGCAAGCATCAAAAGGGCTATAAGCAGATAATGGCTTTTAAGAGAAAAATATCTTCCGGGTTCATAATGGGATCCAAAAACAAACAGGATGAATCTCATACCACCCAAATAACCAAATAAGGCAGAAGCACCCAATGATATTAGGGCTGCAATACCAAGGATTGATATTACAATGCGCACATATATCTTTATCATTAAATCGTTGGAAAGGCCAAAGGCCTTGAATGTACCCAGATTTCTTTTAATACTGTCAAGGTGTTTCTTCAGCAGGTGTCCAACAAATAGCAAAACACTTAAAATGCTGAATGCTATGAGGACAAAGGATATGATACCTGTTAGCCTGCTGACAAAATTGTAGTTTTCCCGGCTTTCAATCTGGGCCATATCTATCTCAATATCATATTCGTCGCTGAGCATTAAACTGAATTCCCGTAATCTGTCAAGGTTGTCAAAGTTGACAGATATCCTGTCATACCCTACCTGCGGCCGGTATTGCCCAAGCCTGCCTTCATAATCATACATTCTGAAGAAATACCTTTGGTATCTTGAAAGCTCACTGCTATTATACAACCGTGTAAATAAATCATCCATATTGTTTTTAGATATTCCCCTTGGCCGGAATGTTACAAAAACAAGAAAATGTTCTGCCTGGTCACCTTCAAATCTTGGTTCACTAAATATCCTGTTTGGTTCATATGGGTCCAGGTCTTCAAAAGACTCCAGATAAATTTCCAGTTTTTCCGAAAATTCACTGAACTCATCCTTCGTGCCGGTGAATGCGATCAGCAATCTCTGGTCATCATAAGGATTAAAAGGGTTCTGACCGATCCTGTGGCTTCTTTGCTGGTAGAAATAGGAAGAGGAGGCCATCCTGGCCAAACCCGGCAAAGATTTCACCACTCCCTTTATAGGTATTGGTATGGCTGACCGAACCTGATTAAGGCCGTCATCTGGATCCAGTGAAGGAAGGTCCATCCATATAAAAGCAGAGTTTAAAGGGTAGTTAAGATGGATTAAAACGTCTTCAGTGACAACAAGTCCGATATCCCAATTATCAGAAAAAGCTCTGCCGGTTATATAATTTCTTCTGGCAAATACCTCATTGATCACTGGATCTTCTGCATCCAATGTTCGGGCAGGGATTCGTGTTATTCTGTTGGTATCAAGATATCCGGTCTGATAATAATCCAGTATATTATTATAGTCATAGAAATTAAACTGAAACCTGTTGTAGCCAATTGCATTATTAATACCGTAATACTCTTTAATATTTTCACTGTTGAGATTTCTGATCACCTCATCAATACCCCGTTGGGTTAAGTTGCCAGGCAATATATTTACCCAATTTATAAAGGGATCTTTCATTTTCCGCTCAAGGTATCTAAGACTGCCTTCAGCAAATCCGATAACAGTAAATGTGGTAAACAGAATGGTTACCAGAATCAATAAATTTGACTTACTCCTTCCCATCAACGGATGGAGTTCCCTTTTAAAAAAAAGCTGAAAAAATTGCCTGTTTGTCTTCACAGTTAATCCGAAAAAAATTGTTTTCTGAGATATGCCTTATAATCTTGTTCGTTAAATGATAATGAACCATTTGTCCATATTTTTTCACTGCCTGTAAAATGCTTTTTAAAAATGAAGCCGGAATCTATAATCCCCGGGCCTTCATATTTTCTGATCACCACTACGGAATCTCCGAATTTAAGTGCCATATCTATGCTATGCGTAACTATAATGGCAGTTTTTGGAGTTGTAGTATTGTTTCGGTGAATAAAATCAACCAGAATTGACAGCAACTCATATGAGTTCACTTCATCGAGGTTGCCTGTGGGCTCATCGCCAAATAATACATCAAATGAAGATATTATTGCCCTTGCAAATGCTACCCTTTGGCGCTGTCCACCGGATAACTCGGTAACTTGCCTTTTGGCATCAACGTCTGAAAGGCCAATGCGATTTATAATCTCTTCGGTTTCCCTGCTGCACTGCTCCACCGGATAGCCCTGTATCATCCTTGTTATGTAAATATTCTCGTAAACTGAAAAATTGGGCATAAGGTTGGTTTGTTGAAATATAAAGCTGAAATGGGCTGATCTGATCGCAGCCTGCAAATGCTTATCATTTGTTTTCCAGATATCAGACAATTCATATTTCTTCACACCATTCAGAGATGGCGGCATAATCTCTATTGTCCCTTCAATGATAGTGCGATTCATCAGTGCCAGGGTTTCCAGAAAGGTGCTTTTCCCATATCCCGATTTTCCAAGCACGACCATTATCTGACCGGATTCAATACAAAGGTCAGGCACCGTAAGTACCGTTTCTCCTTTTCTATATGCACATTTCAAACCTTTTATATTGTAGAGCATGTTTTTTCGACTTTTCATCCAAAAGGATCAGCTAAACCTTAATTTGTTTTCAGTTGTAGCCAAAAGCTTACCGTGTCTTTTATTACTAAGGCAATTTGTTAACATTTATCCAATAATACTTTATGTCGTTTGAAATAAAGGAATAGGGATAATCTCTCATATTGGCAATCCTGTCAAGCTGGTCCGCTTTCTGGCTTATCTGAAGTATATACCTCCTCATATCCACATCGGAAAATACAGAAGGGTCATGGATATCCTTCAACTGTATTTGCCGTAACATGCTTGACCTCATAGGAACTCCGAATACCATCATGGCGGCATCTTCCAGTGAAATTTCATCGTAGTAACCATCTGGCTGGATACCAATATGCCTTCTTAATAGTTCCACCCAGGTATCATAAAGCATTTCCCGCCTGTCTCCGGATGTACTGGTCCCTCTTCTTAGTTGATTAACTTTATGCAGGATGGCAATAAACTCATTGGCATCAAGAAGCAGTACAGGAGAGAAAAGGGATCTGTTAAGTGAGGCATGATTTCTTGTCGCATAGCCCTCGAAAACAAACTGTACATTTTCAGTATAATAATGTTTAAGATTATTCTCGTCAATTCCCATTCTTACCAGTATATTATAGACACCCGGAGCAAAAGAACTTGTATACCTGCTATCGGTTTCATCAGTTATAAGCTGAAGGCCCCTGCCTCTTTCCAGCATATCTCTGGCATGTTCTACCACCCTGTCAGTATAATAGTCAATCTCAGTAATTGCCTGTGTAATCTCATTGGTGAGAGCTTCGATATCAATTTCGCTTCCGTAATCGGTAGCCATAAGCAGCATGGGTGAACCATCCTTAATACGGCTGATGTTGCCTTCGGTCTGAAGAGTCGGACGACGTTCGATCAGCTCCTCTCCTAAAATACCAAGCCACTCATCGTACAACTGATCGCTTGCCTTGCTCATGATCTCCCTTATTTGCCTGGGAAAATCCCGATAAGCCTGATGATCACTCTGATGGTGTGCCTGGTATGCTATATAATAGCATTTATATTCAGTTAAAAGATTTACAATTTCTTGTTGAGAAACCTGCGTCGGATCATCACGATAATGGTTTCCCGCATCACCAATATGGATCAAGATATTGGTCTCGTCAGTGTCAGTAAAAACCTCTGAAACAGCCTTGCGCAAACCATAATAAACAGCTTCATGAGAATGGATGTCATGATAATCCGTTGCATCAACATTTCTTAATGCATTCATTATCAATCCGGCATTTGTCGTCAATTGCCTTTGTTCGGTCAGCCTGTCACGCTCCATATAATCCCGGTAAACAACGTAGCCAAAACGAAGTTCCTTACTGGCATCAGCTGTTTGTTCAAAGATTCTGACGATCCTTTCTACCGAATTTATGACCGATTGGTAATATGGCCCCATAGAGTTTGTGCCATCAATAACAAAAACAATATTGACATTTCTGATTCGTTCAATTAATTCATTTAATCTTTGTCTGATCAGTATGTCAGTTTCCTGATCAATAGCTCCAAACTGGCCACGAAGCTCACCCATAACCATTAATTTATATACCTCCCTGCCATAATCGCCAATAACCGGAAACCTTCGCCAATAGCCGGGTTTCCTTTCAAAATTGCCTCTTTCGTCAAAAATATCATCATCCCATACAACTTCGCAATCAAGATCAAGTTTACCCTGCATGAAACTCAGTGCACATAAATCTTCTGATCCTTTAGCGGACTGGCTCAGGACAGTTGCATGAATATTATTGCTGAATCTTTCTTTTACGGCCAGATCATCATAATTAGGCTCAACGGCAACTCTGTGGTCCCATTCCAGCACTCTGTCAAGATCAACCCAGCCAACGAGCCCTCCGTATGCCCTCTCACCTCTCAGCTGCATTTCAGAGAAGAAAGGTCTCCTGCCCAACAATACAGCGTTGCCGCTCTGAGAATAACGGTATATGTAAAAAATCTCAAACAGTTTGGCTTCGTAATCTGCAGGAATCCTGAGGTCAGGATCTTTGTATGCTTTGATGCTGGTATAATCAGTCCGCGTCCCGTCCAGAGCTCTAAGGGTATTTAATATCATACCCTTCAATGCAATATTCGTTTCCGGATCAATTAAGGCCTGGTCCCACATAAGTACATCATCTTTGTGGACCCAACCGTAATCCTCTGCGTAACCGCTTAAAGTGAAATCAGAACGGCGGGTATCTCTGGCAATTCTGAGGTAGCGGCCTTCTTCAGCTATAACAAAGAAATAATCGCCGAAACGCAAACTATTTTTACGTTGACTTCCTCCAGGTGTAATTGTAGTTGTAACGTTCTCATTGACTCCCACTACCAACCATGGTGTTACATGATCCCGTTCCCGGTCCGCGACAGGCCTGATATCTATATTTCTATGGGGTCTGTCATATTTTATTGGCCTGAACACAATTTCTTCCTGTGCATAAGCTGAAGTATCAAGCATTAACAAGCTCACAAGTGTTACTGTAATAAAAACAACAAACTTATTCATACCGGTAGTTTTATTGATTTACCAAATTAATGTATGTATATTGATCATTTTGGGATTGAATATTGAAATCGGATATTATAGACGCATGCCAGTTCAGCAGATTCAATTTTGGTATTCTTGTTTCAAGTAACGGTGTTAAGAATGGCTCTAAAAGGAAGCTGTAACTTGCTTCATTAAAGTAGAGATACATCTTTAAATTTATCAGATGAGGATCTTTATAAACGAGCTTACTTATAGCATCATAAACATCTAATAATTCATCATTGGGAACCAATGGCGGCTGTGTCCTGCTTGTAAATAGAATATTAAAAAATTCATCTACCTGATTAGGCTCATTTTCATGACTTACAATTATGGCATTGTGGTCAGGACCATTAAAATATGCCAGGAAAGGTATCTTTTCCTTCATTAACGGTTCAATTCGATCACGAACATCCCTAAGATTTTCAATCCCGTTACTTTTTTCAATATAAAAAAAGTAAAAGTCTTCAAAATCAGTCGATTCCTTTTGGAGTTGAACAAAGTATTGAGATGGATATCCTGGATGGAAATGGAAGTAGACCTCCTGATCGTTCGTCGTGTAAGATCTATTCATAGTCTTAATATCCAGTTTAAGATAATCCTTATTTATCAGAATAAGGATTAAAACATCCTTGTCACCAAGTTTTTCCCTATACTTATTAAGTTCAGCATTGATATAATCTATATTGCCTGATAAATGACCCTTGAAGTATTGATTTACAAAGACCTCAAATTGAAATATTACTTTGCTGGCCTCAAAACTTCCACCTTGACCAATAAAGTCCAGTTGCCAAAAGGGTGAGAAATTGATACTGCCATTTAAATCTTCATCACAGGGAGTGTAATATGCCGGATCAGATATATTCTTCTGAAGTGTGTCTCGAGATGACAAAGTACCATGCATATTAATTGTGTCTGTATGGGATACACCAAATGAAGACTCATTAACTGTGTTAATAGCAAACCCAAAAAGTATTATGACAAGGTAAATACAACTCATAATCATATATCCTAAAAATCAATTATTAATCCCAGGTCTGCTCCTAAAATTCCGATATAGTTCGCACCGTAACCCAGGGTCGGAGAATAATAATCATAATCCCTGGCAATATTATTATCTAATGTTCCACCGCTGTCATCTCCGAGAAATAATAATTGATAACCAAAACTGGCCTGAATCGAAATTATTCTATAAATCACCGGAATGTTAAAAGTTAACATTGCGCCGTAACTCACTGGATATTCTTGCTTAATATTTCCAATGAAATGACTTCCATCATATGCTATATTGCTATTAACCTGATGATTATTATCATTAATGTCAATTGAGGGTTTATGCAAATAAGTTTGATTGACGCCGGGTTTTAACAATACAGATTCATAAGACAATGACTGTGTTAGATAATAGGACAACCTTGCAGTAAAGTCAATTGCTGCAAGCAATTTTTTATTTGTTTTATATCTGAAAGTCAAAAAAACAGGAATATTCCATGATTCATAAAAATATCTCTCCTGTAAATTGCTGCCAGATACTGGCAGCCCATAGGCTCCTTCTTCTGCTTCAACTTCAAGTGAAAAAGATTTTTCATAAAATTCAACATTAGAATCAAATGATAAAGATGAGTAGTTTATACCAGTACCGACTGCAATCCCAAATGATTCCTTATTGATAAACTTAAAAGCATAATTAAAGGAAAACCCGGGATTGAGACTGGTATAATTGAACTGCTTTTTTTGTGAAAAATCCCCATTGACCCGAAAGAATAAATCATTAACAAATATGCCATGATTTATGCCAGCCTGCACCCATGAGCGATTATAAAAACCTGAAAGCCTATCCTTTTGGATAAACAGCAATCTTTCATTTTCCGGAATATTGTTCCATTCAGCAACAGTTCTCTCTTCCCTGAAAGAGAATGAATATCCTTTAGGAGCATTGATGATCAATGAAACATTACCTGGTATGGTGCTGATCTTTATCCGGCCGTCTATATCAGAATATCTTTTTCGAGTGATTACTTTTTTGTCTGAAGGAGATGAGTAGGAAAAAAATACGGGGATACCCTTTACTGGTTTCCTTTCAAAATCAATCAATTTAAAATTCAGACTTTCAAAATCACCTGAATTATCAGATACTTTAATAACCTCAAAAGTGTTTGTTGTTAAATCGGCGTATATCTCTAACAACAAGGAAATGTTGACCGTATCAAGATCCTCATTTGAATATATATGCAGATTGTTTGTTAACGAGACCTTAACCTGGTAAATATCCAATGGAAAAGGTTTAATCACTTCTTCTACATTATAATCAGAGACTCCAGGATAGATGATATAACTTTGATAAATCTCTTTAAAACCTTCAATATAATTATCAATACTTGTTTCACTCAGGTAATATCTGGTTCCGGGCAAAAAGTTAAAATGTACGGCATCTTCTGAAAATAGGGTTTGGAATTTTTTTTCCACGCAAGTATTATACCGTCCATCAAAACCTGAAAGTGTATACCATTCAAGATAATTTAGTGTTAAGTTTCGAATTTCGGAATTGAGGTTGCCGTTGCCAAAATTAAGTGCCTGAACACTAAGATTGCTGATAAAACAATTGAATAAAAAAAATAGTATTAAAAACCACTTTATCATTACATTATTAATAAATTAGTGTAATGAATGAGATCATGTAGATACTAATTCATATGCAACCAATCGTATAATTAATAAGAGAAACATTTTTCCAGATTAGCATCGATAACCCATCACTTTTTAAAAGTGTTTAATAATATCGATACCTATGAAAGAAGAGAGTAATTTTTCTGGCATAAATTTCTCCAATAATTAATTGGAAAATAAATTACAACAATAGTGACATAATGCAAACTTTATTTGACAAACACTATGTTTATATCCATTAAAGTTATTAAAACTTACATAATCTCCCTTTCAAATAAAATCTGAAGCAAAGCAGTAAATAAAATATATATTTCTATTTCTGTCAAACGTCAACCACGAATAAGTTCCTTAAATACAATTAATTGTAACTAATTATTCGTAACTCAGACTTTACAGTACCCCTAAGGAAACAAACCGATATTAATAGATGTAAGTAAAAAGTGTATGCTTGATCATACGCCATTGAAGGAAAACCCATCCTCTTCCTTATCCTCGCCATCTCCTTTTCGGGAGCTTACGCGCAATTAAGCCTCGACCTTGAGACTGGCATTTTTTTTCCGGGATACAATGAGGTACGAGTACCCAACGAGACGGGCACGACATTCGATTTTAACAATGATTTTGAGCTTCAGGGATTGGTCATAGCCCTATTTTAAAACAATCTCAACACCCGGAGGTGCATCAACCTGAGAGATCACTTTTCCTTCGCTGTCTTTCTCGTGTTTTACAGATATTAAACCATAGGGAGTTGGAAATGTTCCCTCTGCCCATTCAAGGTCTCCCAGGTTTGGGTCGATCAATACCTTTTTGCATCCGGGTTCAATAACCTGTATCCCAAGAACATATCTGGTCATCCATGCGGTCGGACCTGATGCCCAGCCATGACACAGGCTATGCCTGAGGCCAAGATAAGAATAATCTCCATATGTAGCATGTACATCAATTTTCTCTTCAGGTACAAACTCATCAATGCGTCCGGCATTTTCCATCCATGCCAGATCAAAGTCCTCCCAGAAGGTGGTTGCACCCAAATCCAGCATTCCACCCCAGTAATCCCTGATTAAGTTCATTGCACCCAAATAATCGCCTGCCTCTGCCCTGGCATTTAACACATAATACCCATAAAAGGTGGATATTCCGGTATGACTGTTCACAGATAACAATGTGTCATTCATGGCTTTAAAGTCTGCTATGCCGGCCAATGACATCAATGCACCTGCAGATTTATTTCCATTGGGTGAAGGTACGTGTTGTTTCAATAAGGTGACGACATTAAGGTAATGGTCTCTTTTATCATTATCACCAAATATCCCGGCAATATCGGCACCTGCCTGAAAAGTCATCACCATCATCGCCTGCAATCCTGCGTGCACAGCCTGTCTGTTTGGACTTGTTGGCCAGTCAAGAAACCGGTGACCATCGAGGTTCTCTTTTCCATTCTCATCAATTTTGGACTCCAGGACTTCCAGTAGCTCAAACAAATAATCCCTATGTTTTTCCAGATAATCAAGGTCACCGGTATTCATATACCACTCATGCAGAACCAGTATCCACCACATGGAATAGGAACTGATTCCATTCATCCAGGCTGGCAAGGCTGTTATTGCCTGGATCATATCAAGACTTTTCGGGACCACTTCATTGTATCCAAACACTGCCAGAATAGTCATCACTTCAGGATGCATATCTCCAACCCAAACCAATTGATCGCGTTTAATCCCATCCCATAAATATTCCTGCATATTCAGGTGCACAGTATAGGCGCCTGTCATCCAAATCTGGTTTAACCTTTCATCATTGGACTGGAAAGAGCCCAGGTAGGGAATGTCCCGGTACACCTGGAGAGCCCGCACTTCTTTAAGCAATAAAACCCGGTCTGTATCGAGCAACTCTATCCTTACAAAGCGAAAACCACTATTGCCGGTTTCAATTTTTCCAAGCCAGGGAAGAGATAATTCGAAATCACGCATGGCATGATCATTGGTCGCCGTTGATGTTTCAACACTGCTCATAGCCTCAGTAACCGATTCACCATAAGTTATCTGAACTTTGATTGGATCTTTGTTCTTGAACATGCCGGTAACAATCTCTAACCCTCCGTGGATATTCTTCCCGAAATCAAGCAATATGGCCGGGTTATTATTTGAGTTACCAACCATCGTGCATAGATTACTTCCAACAAGATCTGCCTGCCCGATACCTTCCTCCAGCAATGCTTCGGGATTTTGTATATAATGCCCGGTTTCGTCAGACAACCATAGGATTCTCACAGGACTTAAGGGGTCTCTGATGATTTCAGATCTGCCGTCTTGTTTGCCGGTATAAGTCCAGTTTTCAACTTCCGGTTCATTGGAACAACCTGTTTGTAAAACCAGAAAAAGCAACAATAATAATCCTTTGAGCATTCTATCCATTGTTTTAATTATTTAATTTGATAAGTTTATCGATTATATTTCAGATCATATATCCACCCTATCTATCAGCCAATAAAGATAGAAATCTGTAGTTTTATGGTGATAAAAAAAACAATGAGCAATCTAAGAATTTTTTTACAAGTATTCGCATCGATCATGTCTGTTTTCATACACCTGATCGCACCGATCCTTATCATATCCCTGTTTTTCATGACATCCTGCAGCAGTCATGCCGATTTGGGGTCTGTAAATTTGAGAACCGAGTATAAGAATGACCCGGTTATTGACACCCGGCATCCCAGGTTAAGCTGGGAGTTATTATCTGATGTCAGGGGACAGGTACAGACTGCCTGGCAGGTGTTGGCCGCTTCTTCACCGGATTTGCTGTCTGAAGAGAAGGCTGATATGTGGAATTCCGGGAAGGTTTACAGCAATGAAACTAACCAGATTGTATACTCCGGAACACCACTCTCCTCCAGAGATATTTGTTATTGGAAAATACGCAGCTGGGATAAAAACGGTGAAGCCGGCCCCTGGAGCAAAATTGCGGCATGGGAGATGGGTTTGCTGGAAAGCAGCGACTGGCAAGCTGAATGGATTGGTAATGACCTGACTGCCTTCGGACAGGGAGAAATATATCATTTGCCACCTGCGCCCTTCTTCCGGAAGGAGGCAAAAATCAGTTCGGGTGTGAAAAAAGCAAGGTTGTACATAACTGCCCTTGGAATCTATGAGTTTGAGATCAACGGAAATCGGGTTGGCGATGATTATTTCGCACCGGGCTGGACCGACTACGACAAAAGGGTGTATTACCAGACCTATGATGTGACCAATCTGGTCAGTCAGGGCACCAATGCCTTCGGGGCAATACTGGCCGATGGCTGGTATGCCGGGTACCTGGGGTATGCGCTGCTTGTAGGAAATCCAGTAGTCAGGGGCTTCTACGGAGACTTTCCCATGCTGAAGGCACAAATTGAGATAGAATACAATAATGGGGAAAAGGAAGTTATTGTAAGCGACCAAAGCTGGAAAACAAATCATGGTCCCATCATCGAAGCCGACTTTCTCAATGGAGAAACCTACGATGCCAATCTGGAGTTTGACAATTGGAGCCAGGCGGGTTTTAATGATGCTTCGTGGAATCATGCCACCGTTTATCCAGCCAGGAGTGACCGGATAATCGAATGTTATCCCGGTGATCCGGTTCAGGTACATTCAGATATTAAACCAATAATGGTAGAACCAGCAGAGGATGGAAAATATATTTTCAATATGGGACAGAATTTTGCCGGGTTGGTACGACTCAATAATGTAAAGGGCAACAAGGGCGACACTATCGTGATGAGGTTTGGAGAGATGCTGCATACAGATGGCAGCCTGATGACAGAGAACCTGAGAATGGCACGTGCCACAAATACTTATATAATGAAAGGCGACCCTTCCGGGGAAACCTGGACCCCGCGATTTACCTTCCAGGGATTCCAGTATGTTGAAGTTTCTGGTCTTAGCACACCTCCCAACCTGGATGCCATAACCGGGATTGTTTTAACGACCATGACACCTGAAGCTGGTTTTCTTGAAACCGACAATGAGCTGGTAAATCAGCTATACAGCAATATAGTCTGGACACAGCGTTCGAATTTCCTGGAAGTTCCCACCGACTGGCCCCAGCGCGATGAACGCCTGGGGTGGACCGGCGATGCACAGGTCTTTGTTCAGGCCGCTACATACAATACCGATATTGCAGCTTTTTTCTCAAAATGGACCGTCGACCTGAATGACGCCCAACGACCGGACGATACGTACCCCATATATGCTCCTGCGCCTCCTGTAAGAGTTACAGACACCTATTCTCCGGGCTGGTCGGAAGCTGGAGTAATCGTTCCGTATACACTCTTCAGAACCTATGGCGATACGCGCATATTAGAAAGGTTCTGGTCCAATATGCTGGCCTATCTTCGTT
>PXBT01000207.1 GCA_003566815.1 Caldisericota bacterium | reverse complement strand
CAAGCGAAAACATAGCGCCTGGAGCAAGAGGCGACCATTTTATTTCAATAACTTTGTAGCCAAGTCTTTCTGCGCTAGCTCGAATTCGCCTTTTATCAAAATATAAGTCAAAGCAAAATAATAAAAACACCAACCCAAAAAAAATCGTTATGCTTACTAAATCCATCTTAGCTCCTATGAAAATTCATTATTTTATTTTGTCACTATTTTAACAGATGATATTTAAATGAGTATGTTTTTTTATGTATGGAAATCGCAATAGTATTTAAAAATTCTGTTATAATTTAATCGTTATTTCATCTTTTTCAAAAGGAGATGCATTATGAAGAAAACTGTTGTTTTTTTGCTTCTATCTTTTTTGTTGAGTTGTCTTGTTTTTAGTGGTCCAAAGCAGATTTTTGCAAGCAATGATGATAATTATAGTAGATCGAGATCCAGGATACAGCCTCCAACTTACCCGCAATATAATGAATTTATGCAGATGCAGGAAGAGTGGATACAAATCGAAACGACCATGGGAACCATTATTCTTGAGCTCAATCCTCATGCTGCGCCCAAAACATGTATGAATTTTCGCAATCTGGTTAAAGCAGGATTTTATAATGGCATTATCTTTCATCGAGTGATTGAGGATTTTATGATTCAGTCAGGAGGGTTCACTGCCACAGAAAAAAAAGAACTGGGCTATACCTTTGAGAACGAGATCAATCCTTTAGCCTTGGGTATGAAAGCAGATGATATCCTCATGAATGAAAAAAGAGACTATAAGTATGATTTTAATCTGCCCTCAATGAAACATTTGCAAGGAGTAATCTCTATGGCTCATGCAGGTCCCAACACCAACACCTCTCAGTTTTTTATTGTCAGTTCAAAAGAGGGAGCATGGTGGCTCGATGGGGTACATACCGTTTTTGGTCATGTCGTGGAAGGTATGGATATCGTACTTGCAATAGAAAAAGTACCAACAATTGAAGCTGATAAGCCTCTGGAAGATATCACGATTATTTCTGTTCAAATCATCGAAAAACCTGAGACAGTGGATGAGCCAACTGATCCAGCAGAGCCCGAAGATCCTGCGGAGCCCATCATCATTACCTTGAAAATTGGATCCTATGTGGCTACGATTTCGGGGGAATGCGTTGAAATCAATCCTCCTCCCCTAATTCATAATGGTCGCACCTTGGTGCCTTTGCGATTTTTTTCCGATGCTTTTGGAGCTGAGGTTGAGTATGATACCAGGACTAGAGGGATCACGATAAGATTTCAAGATAAGACTATCTCAATGCAAATTGGGAATCATACCGTAATAGTGAATGGGAGACAATTGAGACTAGATGTACCTCCATGGCTCATAGAAAATCGAACTTTTATACCCTTGCGAGCTATAAGCGAAATCTTTGGCGCGGAAATTGAATGGGACGCCAGCACGGAAACTATCATCATCATTTTGCATCTTGAATAAAACCTACTGCTATCGCATCCACTGGATGGCTGCCACCACGCCATGGTAAAGCCCCAGAAACAGCAAGAGATAAAAGACCAGAGCTATCATACAGCTATTGCCTGTAACTATTCTGCCTATTTTGCGCTGTCTTCCCTGACGGGTAGTGGGGATACCTGTTGCACGCGCAATTTTTCCTTTCATACTTGAAATACCCAAAGCTCTTTTGGCAGAAAAGGAAAAACCGTATTTTCTGCTTCGTTTTCTTGCCATTCATGCCTCCTATCCTGAATAGTATCTTAAAATTATGTTTGATATGAGGTAAAATAGCAATATGAAGATATAGCTTAATGATTAAATGGGAGGGAGCAAAAACTCATGCGGGACTCAAAATTAATCATCGTGACAGGGATGAGTGGAACAGGCAAGTCATCCACCTCCCAGCAACTGGCCAAACAATATGAACTCAATGACATTCCTTGTCGATGGATCCACGAAGAGATGGAAAATCACCCCATACGCAAAGAAGGCGAGTTTGCCATCGATCAACTGGACACAGAAGATGGGATGGCTAACAATGTTGTTGAAATGCTTTCCCGGTGGAGAGCCCTGGTAGATGAGATTGCAGATTCCAAGCAGGTGTATCTTATGGAAGGGTGTTTTTATCAGAGCATTATTCGATATTTCTTTGCCAGCCCCTATACTGAAGAGCAAATCAAAGCCTACTATAGCCAGGTTTTGGAGATCTTAAAACCTTTGAGACCTACTCTGGTTTTTTTATACCGACCTCAGGTCAGGGAGTCTTTTCAGCAGGCATTTGCAGTTCGAGGGGAGCAGTGGAAAAAAATCATTCTTCAATGGGAAGATGAAGGATATTTCAAATATCATCCCTATGCTGGAGAAGAAAGCATCTATGCCATGTGGGAGCATTATCAGCATTTGAGCAGGGAGCATTTTGATCAGTATCAGGGTTATAAAATAAAACTGTTCACTTCTGATGGGAATTGGCACAAGCATCTACAAGAGCTAACCGAATTTATGGGCTTAAGCTGTATGCCAAGAAAATTTCCTTCATTAAAAAACCCTGAGCAATATGCAGGTGAATACATCTTGGAAGAACAGGGTCAAAAGCACACTCTACGATTTAAGCTAGTGGATGGCGTTCTATGCGGCGAGACTTCATGGTGGACTCATATGACTCTGCTTTCCCTGGGGAATCATGAGTTTGAGGTGCTTTCTTTTCCCATAAAATATTGCTTTGAACCGAGAAAGACCCCCCAGACAGTCACCATTATAGAGGAATATGGCTGGGGTCTATCCGGGAAAACTTTTATTAAAAAAAATAAAAAGTTGCACCCTTAAGAAATGAGTCACCACCCCCGTCCCCTTGTCTCGCCATGGATCGTAGTATTCAATATAGATGGGCTTTGGACCTATAGGGATATAGCTTGCTTCTGTTATTTCGCTTTCTGCAATGGTTTTGCCCCATGTGTCATTAAGGCGAGTTATTTTAACCCATGGACCAGGAAATAGGTCTGCCAGGTTGATGTAGCAATCTTCTTCCGACCATGCGACTACAACGCTGGGATGTTCGTCCGTGCTCCAAAATCCATAGGCCCACTCGCTGATAGGCTCTGAAACTGTGAAATCGGATAAAAACTGGATAGCTTGCTGATAACTGTAAAATGCTGGATATGGATTTCCCTGGTGATCCATTAGTCCCATCCACCGCCAACAAGGCATAAAATAATGTTTCCAGTCGGCATCCGATGAAAGGTAGATACCTTCTACTCTGGAAGCAAAAGCAGTGACTATTTTTTTGACCAGGTTTGAGGCTTGTTCTTTTCGAAACTGCTTGATAGCCTCTTCATCTCCGTTTTCCATCCGTTGAAGCCATTCAGGCAAATCTCCGGGGCTACATTGGAGAGGACGAACACCACTTGCCATATCGTCAATCCAGATGGGCTTTTGGTAATGATTTTTTTTCATTTCATTCTTAAACCACTCGACTGTAGGCGCAATAGTTTCAGGGCCATGGGGCAAGTGGAGTGTCAGTTTATCGAAATAGGGTGATGCTGAAGTCAGAAAGGATTGAACGAAGTCTATTTTGCGTTGTATCTTTTGCCCTTGGGGACTTTCAAGATATTTTTGTTGCGATGCTTCGTCCAGGGAAAAGAAGGGTCCCATGTTGAAACCGCCTGCCCATACTTCAACTTCGGGAGCTACTTCTTTAATGGTCTGATAAGCGATTTTTAAAGCTTCCACATAACCTTCAGCACTATACCAGGCATTTTCAGCTTCACTGCCAATTTGTATAGCAGCTATCGTATCCCTGCTTTCATGGAGGAGGCGTTTGATAAGGTTGCAGTAATCTTCATGATGCTCTGGTTTAATTCTTTTCAGCATAGGCATTGGCTTACCATCGCCAGGATCAATATAGTCTCGATCAAAGGTTTCTACCGCCCATTCATTCCGGGTAAGGAGATTTGCCTGGACTTTGTGTCCCAATGAGGCAAGAAGCCTGCTTCCATGTCTGATTCTTTCCCAAACCTGAGGATCATAGTGATGACCCATTTCATCTTTTTCTTTTGGTTCGAGCATTTGCCAGCTCAAACCATTCATGCCTGAACGATAGACTCCCATTTCCTGAATTTTTTGGATCAAATCAAGGGTCAGTCCATCGACTCCAAAACGATGAACAGAAGGTGGAATGGAGCCTGAAGAGGAGAGAAGAGCCCCAGGAAAGAAAAATGACGAACAGCACAAAAAAATGATGAGAGAAGCTGTCTTGGCAATTCGCAACAAAGAGTTCTTTTTTTCACATTGAACCAAAACTTCCTCCCAAAGCTATTTTATATCAAGAGCAAATCTTTTTGCTTTATATTATAGCGAAGGAAAGAGAAACCGATGCGCTGAACTGATGGGCCTTATTCCCTCTCTGGGGACTCGGGATTATCTGTGGGTATGGTTGCCATGACTAAGATGGCTGGCCCTGAAGAGGATATGATGGCGGAGCAAACATACCATGAATTGCTGAATCAAGTGAGGAAATATCAGCTTGATTCCTCTGGTCTTACTCTGTTTGATGCAAACAACAATGAGCTACTTTTTTTTCCCTTATAAAGGCTAAATGCAAAATCATGTCAACCTTATTTCTTGATTATAAATCAATTTATTATACAATCCTTCCTATGCAGTCAAAATCTTTTGTTTATTGCATAGAATATGAAGGAGGTATTGTTTAAAAATGAAAAGATTTTTCTCAAGCATGGTTGCGCTCATGATGGCTTTTGCAATTATAGGTTGTGGTGGAGGAGATAAAGAGGTAGGAACAACCCCGGGAACAACGGAAATAGCTTCAGGCACTTTATTTGAGGGAGAATACATGACCTTTACGCATTCCAATGACTGGAAAATTGCTGAAAATACTCAAAACAAAATGATCAATATGGAAAAAAGAACTCCTGCAGGCACCCTCTATATTCTTGTCAAAGCAGAAAAGGACAATTGGAGAACAGCAGAAGAAGCAGTATCCGCGTTTGCAGATAATTATGGTGGTAGTCCTGCTGAATTGATTAACTATGGTGGTTACGACTTTTACCAAACTACCTTTGAGCATGGTGGAGCCCAAACAATGCTGGTCACCAAAATTGATGACAATAAAGTGACTATTACTCTCCAGGGAAAAGATCACGACAATGATAGCAGCATTACGAATATTTTAAATTCCATTGAATTAAACTTTTAATAGAGCATAAGCTCAATATTACTTTAAAAAAAAATGGGGGGTTGGTGATAAGCCGCACCCCCATTTTTTATATCCATCTTTAAAGATTCCTTTATCTTGTCTCATAGATAATCTAGCAGTATACTAAGCCAAGGTTAAGAATGATGATATGCTTTGAGAAGGTTACCAGATGATACCTCAAATACCGGAAAATGAGTTGGAAATAAGCTTTGTGCGGTCTTCAGGCCCTGGAGGTCAGCATGTCAACAAGACTAGCACCAAGGCACAGGTATCATGGAACATTAAAGAATCCTCTGCTTTTACCGATGATCAAAAAGAAAGAATCATGGAAAAACACCCTACCGAAATTTTGCAGACAAGCAATCAAGAGACTCGAAGTCAGTCGGAAAATAAAAGAAGAGCCATCAAAAAACTCAATGACATGATAGAGTCAGCTTTGAAAGAAGAAAAGAAACGCATCCCCACAAAACCCACTTATGGGTCTCAGGTTCAACGGTTGTTGCAAAAGCGACATCGCTCCGTAATTAAAAGTTTACGCAAAAAACCCAACCTGGATGACGAAAGCTAATTGTTAAATATCTATTCTTCAATCACCAGACAGGAAGTAATGATGTCATGCAAAGCTTGCTTTTTGGCTGTAAAAGCTGCCATTATGTATCCAATCAGCAAGATAGCTGAAGATATATAACGAGCAAAATATCTGCCCGTAGCTCTTCCAAAGGATATTTGATTTCCTTCCAAATCTGTCACCACAATATTCATAGCTCTTTTGCCCACCGTAGCTTGCTGGGTAGAGCTTTCCATTAAAGCAAAGTAGAGCCAGCTCATTATAATCCCAAACAAAGAGCCATATAACTGCAACCATACCCATATTTCCGGATGACTGAACATCCTGATAACTATAAAAAATACAGCTCCAAAAAACATGTTAAGCGCTATACTATCTATAACAAATGCCACCCACCGTCTCCAAAACCCTGCATAGCCAACATATCTTCGCTGAGCTGCTTCCGAGGGATCTTGCTGGTTGGGCAAATAAACTCCTCTTTCAGTAAGGACGCGGATGATAGCTTCAAATGCTTCATCAGACCATTTTTTTCTATTGTTTTGAATCCAAATGGCAAGCAATTCCTCTGTGGTTCTTTGTTCCATGTTTTGTTTAATTTGATCAATCAATTCAACATTCAATGCTACTGCCCTCCCTTTTTCGAGATCAATCTGTTTTCCTGTTTCTTACTTGTTAAAGGTAATCTGAAGAGCTCCTGAATTCCCATCATGGATATTTGCCATAAAAAAAGCACCCTTCTCATTATGCATGGCATTGATCGTCCAGCCTTCTTCAAGGGTCGATTGCATTAGAATGGTCCACCCATTCTTTTCCAACTGAACTATCATCATATTGAGGTCAATATCTTTAATATTTTCGTAAGCAAGGGTATAGCTCTTAACCATTGCATCCTGAGCCTGTGCTAAAGATACAATATCGCCGTTAAATCCAGGCACATAAGCAGGGATATCCTCGGGCCATTCCATAATCTTGCCAGTATCCATCGTAACCTTTACATCATCTTTTTCATACTCAAAGGTGGTCTTGTCAGCATCTTCCTGGTACTTGTCCAAATCATCTGTTGAAGGTAACTTTTCATCTTCGGAGACCTCTTCGTTAGCATCCAAATCTATTGTTGCGATAGGTTCGCTTTGATCTATTGCTTGTGCAATCTCACTTTTAGGTGGCTCTTCCTCTGGAGTGACCACTTTGCTTTTGCACCCTGCAAAAAACATCACCATAACGAGCAAACCAATGACTACCCATTGTTGAGTCCTCATTTTTTCCCCCTTTTTTAATGCTTTGTATACATTTAATAAGCTAATTATTAAAATAATTATAGCTTAAGAAAGCAATTTGTTGATTATTTTTCTGCTTTTGATGAAATATTGATAGTTAAAAGAAGATTATAGTTTTCACCAGCGTGTATGAAGCATCAGGGAAGCAAATCGGTCGATAGCTTCGTCTTGATCATTGCCCTTGGCTAAACTTTCTTTCATGCACTCCTTTAAAAAACCTGCCAGAATATGCTTGGTAGCACTTTCGAGAGCAGCATGAACTGCGCTAAGCTGGGTTACGATTTTTTCGCATTCATCGCCCTCTTCCACCATCCGACATATAGCTCGGACTTGACCTTCAAGGCGAGCCAAACGATGCACTATATTTTTTTTGATTTTTTCATCATTTTCCATTATTCACCCCTCATGCTTCGATTTTACTCATTTTGAAGTCTCAGGCAAAGCGTCCTGGAAGGGCAATGCTGTATGCAGGTTTTACATTTAATACAGTAAGCATTGTCAAAGAGTTGAGTATCAATAATTCCTTTATAAGGAGACAGCTGAACAGGGCAGACTTTTTCGCACTTTCCACAGCTATGGCAACCATCAGGGTGACGGAAAGCAATCTTTTGCTCCTTTTTTTGAGTGATGCCTATTTGTTTTCCCACAGTATGAAAAAAAGACTGGATAGTACCCATGGGGCAGGCAAAACACCATGTTCTTGGACTCACCAACAAAGCAAGCAATCCCCCCAAAATGAGCACCATCAGGTAAATATTTACAAATATGGACCCTAGACCTGCAAAGCGATTCATACCATCCATAGCATTCATCACATGGATGAACCGATAAACAATCATGGTCATAAATATTGCTAAAACTGTAAGCATGACGGCTTTAGATCTTAATACTTTGGGTATGGTGAGTTTTTTACTCCATGGTTTGATAAGGTGGTCAAAAAAGCTGCCATGGGGGCAATAGTTTCCACACCAATATTTGCCTTTATGCAAGCTCATGACCATCAGGATCAGCATAATTACAGGTACCAGTAAGCCTAAATGTGGCAAAAACTGACCTCCTATGGCAATCAGCAAGGCAAGAATCCAGGCATATCTTTGAAATCTTTCCGAAAATGTAAGTGATTTATTTTTTATTGCTATACTACCCGCTTTTTCCATTTTCCACCTCAGCTAATTATTTAGGTTATCACTAGTTTATTATACCCCATAGGGTATATAAAGCAAGCATAAATATTGATTTGAAGTAAAGCTCTTTGGAATCTTGCTTAATCCTTTGATATAATGATGAAAAAAAAGGAACTGATAGTGCATTTTAAAAAGTATAAGAGCATTCTATCGCCTCAAAATGGAATGAATATCTATCGTGGTTGCTCTCATGGGTGCATTTATTGTGACAGTCGAAGTAATTGTTACCAGATGGAGCATGATTTTGAAGATATCGAAGTCAAACGGGATGCTCCTCTGATGCTACAGGATGCTTTAAAAAGAAAAAGAAAAAAAGGAATGATAGCTACTGGTGCCATGTCTGACCCCTATATCCCGCTGGAAAAGGATCTGGGATATACTCGTCAATGTCTTGAACATATTTATCAATATGGTTTTGGTCTAACCCTGCAAACCAAATCATCGTTAATGCTAAGAGATCTGGACCTTTTGGAAGCTATTCATCGATCGACCAAATGTGTGGTTCAAATGACTATCACTACTTTTAATGACGATTTATGTCGAATCATTGAGCCAAAAGTTGCCAGCACAAAAGAACGCCTTGAGGTCATGTTAAAGCTTCGAGATAGAGGGATTCCGATAGTGGTCTGGATAAGCCCTCTTTTACCTTTCATTAATGATACTGCTGAAAATCTCCTGGGACTGCTGAACTACTGTAAAGAAGCTGGAGTTTATGGGATTATGTTTTTTGGGGCTGGAATGACCCTCAGAGAGGGCAACCGAGAATACTTTTATCAGCAACTGGATCATAGCTTTCCAGGTTTCAAAGAAAAATATAAAAAGACTTATAGCCTCAATTATGGAGTTTTAAGTCAAAATCATAAAAGCCTTTGGAAAATCTTTCATGATTTTTGCCAAGCTCAGAAAATTGCTACGGGCAATGACAAACTTTTTGCTTATCTTCGTGAGTTTAGCTCTGCCTCTAACGAACCAACGTTATGGTAACGGTTGAAGTTGTTCCATCCCAGCTTACCCTTGCTCCAAGATTTTCTGAGAGTACTCGCACTGGTACCATAGTTCTATGATTTCTTATTTCAACGGGAGGAGCGTTGTTAATTCGCTGCCCATTCTTTTTCATGCTTTGTTCAAAAATATCAAAAATGATTTCATCTCGGTCAAGCTCATAGATAACTTTATGTGTCTTGCCACTATTATCATCCACAGTATAGTCTATAAAAGCCCCAAAAGCTTCCCCCACCAGACGAAAGGGAACAAAGGTGCGATGATTGGAAATGTAAGGAGGACTGTCCAAAAACCTTTGGTTTGCGTTCACTTCTGCTCTTTGATTGCCTATGGTTAGCTTTATATTGATCATTGCAGGAGCATTAACCCACTCATACACATAAATCCACTGGTAGCTACCCCCGTGTTGTATGATATTCACAAAAAACTGAATTCTGGAGCTTGAGCCTGACTCCAAATCACCTAATGCTGGAATACTATTAGCATAAGTCAGTTCCTTTTTTTCCTTTATATCTTTTGCTGTGCCGGGATTAATGTCGACCATGCCAAAATCAACGCCATCAAAATCACAACAACCGGCACGATAAGCTTGAAACTTCATCATAAGTGTTGAAGCAATTTCATCAGACAAATCCCACTCCTGAACCCTTCCAGTTATTTTGCTTCGCCACTGCGTATTGGGAACTAATATTTCAGGAGGGGGCGACCAAAGCCAATCAATAGTGCCTGTTTTTCCTTTGTCGTTTAAGATGATGCGCGCCATTCCATTGCGCCCGGTTATGCTTAGCTCGATGGATGAAGCAGGAAAAACTTCTTCGTGAGTAATTATTTCGATTTGTTTCCAGTGTCCTTTTTGCGATGAATTCTGATTTCCATTAACCAATGGGAAACTATATGATTCGATATTGGTAAAAAACATGGAGAAGGATAAGATAAGAAATAGAGCAAAATATTTCATTTAAAATCTCTTTTCTATCCACAAATTCATGCAGATGGACTTTATTTTACTCTTAAAAACCAGAGCTATCAAAATATAGTTCCATCAAACATTGGATCAGGTGCTACTTTCAAGTCAAAACTAAAAAGCAGCACCTGGTAAAAAGTAAAAATTTTAGCTATTTGCTTTCAGGGTGCTTATCCAGTCCATAATGATGCACATCCATTTGAGGAAAGGGGATTGATATACCATTAGCATCAAGGGCTTCTTTTAATTTAGGGTAAGCTGCAAAGAAAAACTTCCAATAATCTTCTGTTTTGACCCAGGGTCGCACTACTAAATTAACAGACGAATCTCCCAGGCTCATTACTGCAATAGTAGGAGCAGGCTCTTGAAGCACTTCTTCAAAGCTGAAGATTGCATCAAGGATTACTTTTTTAGCTTTAGCAATATTGGAACCATAAGCTATGCCCACTGCCATATCCACTCTGCGTGTATCCAAAGCTGTGAAATTAGTGATAGCAGATCCCCAGACTGTCCTGTTGGGTACAATTATTTTTCTATTATCAGGTGAAGTTAAAGTGACAGCCATCATATCCATGGATTTTACCGATCCAGCAATGCCTCCTGCATCGATATAATCACCTACCGTAAAAGGACGATTAAGGGCTATCATCACCCCAGCGGCCAAATTGGACAAAGACTCCTGAAATGCAAAACCCAGGATAAATCCGCTTACACCAAGCCCTGCAATCATTGGACCAATATCCAAGCCCAGTCGACCCAGCACCATGATCAAGACAATTACCCACAATACTTTCTCTACTACGCTAATGATCAGCTCTTTGAGCATGTCATCCACACGAGGGGATTTTTGTAGTAAAATCATGATCTTATTGCGAATAAATTTAATAACATATTTGCTTATCAGAAGGATAAAAATTACAGTTAAAATGTTGATAAGAATATTGATGCCATAAGTAATGAACCATGCTTGAGTATTGCTAATCCACTGGCTTCCCTGTTCGATCGTTTTTTGTAAATCGTTCATCCGAGTCTCCTTTCAAAGAGTAAAACAAATTATACGTTAGCTTTAATTATATCAAATAATAGAGTGACATCGAGTCAGAGATGGATGATATAGCATGCAAATGTTTTTAAAAGAAAATAAGTCCTTTAAATAATAGCTTTCTCACAGCTTAAGCGTATAATAAAATTGTAGTAGGGTTAAAAAAGTAGATTAAATATTGAAATAGAAAGAAGGCTTGAGCAATGGGAGAAAAAAACCCAAAGAAACCTTTAAAGAAGAAAAAAGTAGTAGAAAAAACCAACCAAAGCAATGTAATGCCTGAAACTCCTTCAACGATGAACCAAAAAAAGAAGGAAGAACCTAAGAAAAAAAAATAATTCATCTTAACTCAACTTTAAGCTAAATTTTTTGATGTTAAAAAGTTGACTTTTGATGTTGTATGTATTTTTTCTATGTCCATAAATTATTAATTGCAGAAATAGAAATAATTTTTTATGACTGTTGAAGCTTTTCAACAATAGGTTTCAATAGCTTTCTATCCATTAGGTTCAAATTTTCTCCACCCATTTTCTTGATAATAAACCGATCAAGAAAATTCATCTTGTTCAAATCAAGCTTTCCTGGCAATTTTTCATAATGAAACAGCTTCTCGCGAATAGACTGCGGTAAAAGCTCATACGATTTTTGTGACTCCGTTGTATCCGCAGGCATTGCACCTACAGATAGCAATACTATTTTTTTGTCTTTCAATTGCTCCCAGTGCTTTTTCAAAAAACCACCAGCGCCTATCTGTCCCACATAGACTGAGCTAAAGATAACGATAGGATCAAAATCATCAAGCTTTGCTTTATGAAAATCTTTCAAATTCAACAATTCCTGAGCGCCAAAATCTTCGTTGAACCATTGAGCATATTCTTTGGTGCTTCCATATTTTGTCTTGTACAGTATCAGTGTTTTCATCTCAATCCTCCTGGTGAGTATTATATATCAATTTATCATCCAAAACTATTGACAATCTTTAAGATGGTGCTTAAATAAACTTAAACAAGCTCTATCGTTTTGGGAGTAGAACATGACACTGCAAAACAGGAAGAGTATATCGTTACAGCAAGGAAATGACTGCTTATCGTTCAAGGGAGCTATGCTTTTTTTATGGTTTCATTTTTAGATTTGGATTAAGGGGTAAGGTTGTTAATGCATTTTCATTTATTTAATTTATGTTTGGAAAGGAGTACAGTATGCGTTTTAGAAACTTGAAGGAGGACAAGGTTTTTCAGAGAGAGAGAGAGAGAGAGCGTAAGAGCAAAGGTGAAAACAGGTGAGCCAGGAGCTGTTTCGTATGTAGCTCGATGTCTGGCTGCTTTTGTAGCCTTTGTGATGTTCTTTATGATAGCGATGCCTCAACCTTTAGCCCAGATGCTGGGCACTTTTTCATTTTACAGCTCCCGCATGTACCCCATGAGTCT
>PXBT01000189.1 GCA_003566815.1 Caldisericota bacterium | reverse complement strand
TTTGGTTGTCATTAAAGTCAAACCCAATATGGAGATTGTAAGGATAAAGCTCCTGCATGAAATGATCTGCAAAGAGAAACTTGTCGCGTTCGGTAAAGTTCCAGGAAAGAGGACGTGTGGTATAGGGGGCAAAGCGAGCAGTATTTCTGGTGCCGCCTCCGCAAGTGGACACCCCTCGAGTTACACCACGAATAGGAATTCCTCTTGCATCTGTAACTGAAGCTCTTACGTGATAAATTCTGTTATCAGCCGCAGTCATGATAAAGTCAGGATCTCCTGGCAGGTTATATTCTGTTCCCTGTTCGTCTTCAACATTGGTGATGAAATACTCAACTTGTGGCAATTCAACGCGAACAGTTCCGACTCCCATGTGTTTACGACATGGAGTGTAAACAATAATGTCAAATTCGCCCTGATCGTTGGCACAGAATCCACGGAAAGTATATCTTCCATCACTTGCCAAGGAGAAATCAACGGTTATGGGGTTAAAAAACCTTCCATACAAACGGTTATTGTTAATTCTTGTAAAATCATTGTTATGAAGATCAGTTCTTAGCCAATAATATTGTGGCAATGGATCGGGATGAGGATCATGGAACAAATAGTTCCATAGATCATCGGTATCAATTCTATCTTCACCGAGATGGTTGGGAATTCCATAAGTAAGATCCACAGGGTTGCCATCTGCATCCGTAACAATAACTGTCAGAGGGCTTGCAGGATCGACTAATTCAGGGATACATCCCGCAGTAAGTACTGAAGGTGATATTGTGACAGACATGTCTTGCCTTGGCATAACATCAAGTGCAATTTGTCCAGCAAGATATACTTCGTGTGAAAATTGAGGAAGATTGTCGCCCAGATTATAAAGAGGCGTAAATGCTCTATCATTGTTGTCATCTGCATATTTATAAGCAGTAACATTTACAGGAAGGGTTTCGAATTCTGAAATTATATGGTCAGGTTCTTTTCCTAATCCGCCTCGATCCAGTCCGCCAAAATCATGTCCGGTCTGTGTTATTAATGCTCCATTGGAAGCTGTCAAGTCAAATACATATCGGCCATTATCGCGCTGGAAGGTGCGGGCATCGATAATACCCGACATCCATGTGTTGGTTGCTAGGTCATAGGTGCCGACAATTTCAGTTTCAAAATCGGCAAATGAAACTTTTCCATCACCATTGATATCAGCAGAACGATCATATTGATATTGTACTTCAGTTGCTTCGGAAGAAGATGGAGGATTGGTGATCCAACCATCACCCGCTCCGTCATAAAGACCCGTATCAGGGTTCAATATTCCTCTATCCTGCCAAATTACAACAACAGCATTGTTGGCGGGTTGTACTTCCTGCATGGAGTCAAAATCTTTTACCACTACTTCAACTTTATTGTCCATATCAACCACAACAGTTGAATTGGTTTCTATTTCCAGTCCATGAACATCCACTCCATCCGTGGGAGGTTCAGCACAGCAATCTTGATAAATCTTTACTGTTCCATCCCAAAGGATTGCTTCGATACGAATAATTCCGCTTCCAATCGGAATTATTTCAGGAATTCGGACTACATCCTGCACAGTGGAATAATCCAAATCTCCACCAAATCGTAGATACTCGTTGATAAATGGATAAGGAACATCATTGCCACCATTCCACTGCATTCTTGTCCAATCAGAGCCATGTTGACCATAATAGCCTTGATAATCCATGAAATTGGTTTCATCAATTATGATTTCACCTGAATAATCATATTTAATGGGTACATGATCCACTCCATTGTATCTCCAATCCGAAACAAGGTCGCCTCTTTGAGGATTGAACATTTCAGGTGTCATAAAAGGTCCTGTGATTCTTAATTGCCTGACTCTTCTTTCTAGAGGTATGCTTGGATCGGGATCCAAGGTAAGATGATTACCATCTCCATCTTTCATGATAAAGTACATGGTGTAATCAGTTAAGGGGAAAAATTCAGTACCAAGTCTGTTAAAGTCAGTAAAATTATGCATACTGACATTTTGATACCAATACCACCACCAAATGGCAGGATATGCATTCCAACCATTGTGATAGCCTTCAGTTCTTACGAAGGATCCACTATTTATCATTCCTCTAACGCGACCTGTATGAGTTTGTCCTCCAGGATAAGCACGGAAATCTCTTCCTACATCTTTAATGATTGGGTCATATGGTGACTGAATCTGAGGCGCAGGTGGTGACATTTCATAAAGAGCATCGCTTCCTGCGGTATAGTTGACTCGAGAATTTTGCAAAGCATGGTCCACAATTCTAAATTCAGCAAAATTAACATAAGGGTCAGGTGGTAATACACTAAGTTCAAGGATACCACTATAATCAATTCCAGGTGAGGTGTCATAAATAAAATGGGGGGGATGCTCGATAGTGCTATTGTAATCAAATAAAGCATTGGTGGTATAAATTCTTATTCTAAGATCTGATGAGGGATCATTGGGTGCTACTGCAATTCTAAGTTCTCCACCTGGGTTTCCAGGGATTTCATTATAGCTGGTTGCCAATGCATTAACACCAAAAGTCTCAACGGTAAAGTAATCTTCATTGCCAATGTAATATCGATCGCCTCTGGTAATTTCATTATTGTATCTAAAATCTCTGTCGCCACGATATGCAGTGTTTCTTAAGGAGCAATCAGCATTGTAAAGCAAGAGTCGATCCCAACCAGTATGCTTTTCACTTAATACACATTCTCTCGTTAGCACACCATAAGGATATTCATCCTGCCAGTACCAATAATTATAAGATCCATCGAGATTCATTTGAACAATAACTTTTTGAGGTTCATGTCCTCTGACATCCCATCCGGTAAACATATAGTCAACTCCACCACCAGTGGCATTATAATTGGCAATAAGCCTTTCGCCATGTGATAGGGTCAAACGAATATTGGCAGGATCATTAACATCATCAGGATTGTCTGCATCATAAAGTCTTACGGTAAGGTTGGGAAATCGCTGATCTAATGTTTCTATGCAAAGAGATGCTGAAGTGATATCCAAATCTTCAGGTTGAACGATGAAACTTCTTCTATTCCAGCAGTCATAAGTATAGGCAATGCGTTCAGGGATGGGAGGGGTGGGGGGATGAGGCGCATTGGTGGTTACGATGCGGCCCAATTCATCCTGGTCAAGGAAATTGGCATAGAAGGGGTCAACGTAGAGGTTGGAGCCGGCATTGGGAGGTACGGGTTCACGAATACCGCCGACTTCCTTGAAGGTATAGATGCGCAAGGGGTAGTTGGTGCGAAATTCCCCTGCAGAACCACGATAAGGAGTAAATTGGAAGCTGACTTCCTGTTTTTCATGATCCAGTTGATAGACATTGACAAAAGGATTGATGTCTCCCTGGGCTCCCGGAGCCAGAACATCCTGCACGAGGATCCAGGCTTCTTCGCCTTCTTTGAGGGGGGTGACCAGGCTGATGTCCACCTGGGTGGTCTGCTCGACTTTAAAGGGAGCGGACAGGTTGATGTTGACGCGCACAGGTCCGGGTTGGACCACGGCATCAAAGAAACGGAAGTCACAGTTGAGGCCCATGCTCACGCCATGGACGGGGTTCTGGAGGTACCAGAAGTCGCCGCTGGAAACGGTGGAGCCACAGGCATAGGTTTCGTTGCTGATGCTTACTTCGGTTAAGCGAATGAAGCGGGAGTCCACGGTCATGGGGTTGAGCTGAACGGCATAAGGCGTGTAATTGTTTTCTCCCATGGGATCATCGGGATCCATAAAGAAGAGGCCGTCCTGCGTCATGTGAACGGTGAACGCATTGAGT
Organism: Caldisericota bacterium; assembly: GCA_003566815.1. Lineage (GTDB taxonomy): Bacteria > Caldisericota > Caldisericia > UBA6126 > UBA6126 > T3SED10-260. The sequence continues at coordinate 36,425 of PXBT01000189.1, read as the reverse complement.
CCCCAACTCTGGGCATTTATATCATAATAACGTACATTATCCGTAGGATGATTGCGTTCGCCTACATCCCGGTCATCGTGTTCTTCATTGATGGCATTCCACAAGCCGTCCGCGCCTTGATCAAAGACGGTGGAGCCCACGCCATAGCCAAAGGTATTGGTCAGGCGGATGTCGGCATTATCGGCGGGAGAACGGGTACCGGTGCCTGAGACGTAGCCAGTGTTGGTCACATCAATGTAGACATCGTTGAACCGGTTCCACAGGTCAAGGATGCCCCCAAAGAAATCAGCTTTGGCGTACCAGTAGTTGATGCCCATGTTGGGAACGGGGGTTAAAGGCAGTCCGGTTTCACCGAAAGCCTGGGCGTCGGTGTCGTGCTCATGGACGGTGGAGTAAGCAGGGTAATAAACATGAGCGCTGCGGGTATTGCGCACCCGGGTCAGGCGGATGTCGCCCGGGGTGACGCGGCCACTTTGATCCACATCAATGTAAACGGGGATGGTGGAAGTGGCATGGCTGTAGTTTTGTTGCGGGCACTGCGCATCGCCAAGAGGCACATAGGTGATGTAGTTGGTGGGGGTGCCTGTGTCAGGGTCAAGGGCAGGGAAGCTCTGAGCATAGGGGAAGGGGGTCCAGGTGCCAGTATTGGGACTGGTCCAGTCCACACCCAACTGGGTGTTGAGGTAGATGGGTTCGCCCAGGTCATAGGTACGGTTGAGGACAATGTCGCGCTCAGGGAAGACTTTGTCCACAAAGAAGTATTTGTTGCTGTCAAAGGGATGAACAGGGAAGCCTACATCTGCGTCCCCTGTGGTGACTTTGGTGCCGGGGGCGTAGGTGATCTCGTTGCTGCCGCGCAGCACGGTCACGCCTGTGATACGTTCATCGCCCACCTGAATTCCATAGATATATAGAGGGTCATCTTCGCGTTCATTGTAGAAGGCTTCCATGTTGTCCCAGCTGATGCGGTAGATGGGCTCGCCACAGCCATAGCGGGCAGCGGCAGAGGTCTCGGGACGCCGGGTGTCATAAAAGCGCACATTGTCGGGGAACGGCGTGAGGGGTTGCCCGTAGTCCTTGGCGTTCACGCCATTGACCGCGCCGATGAACTCTTCGCCTCTGCGTTCGGGCATGTAGTCATCGGTGAGGTTTTGTTCATATAAATTATCGGAGGATAAGTTAATGCCGAGGTGATTGTCAATCCCGTTGTCTTTAAAAATTTGCACGCCGATGTATTGGCGGTACTGGAGTTTAATGTTGTGGAAGGTGGTGGCGGGGACAAAGAACTCGAGCCCGGTGGGATCGAGAACGGTGCTTTTCTGGATGCGTTGGGCATTGGCAGGGATGTCGTCGTTGGGGGAATGCAACCGTGCTGCGGTGACGGAGGGCACCAGGGGCTTGTCGCCTCCGATGTGGGCATCGGTGCCCATCCACAGGTCGGTCTGCACTGAGATATCATAGGTGGGAGCTTCGCAGCCGCCTTCAAGGAGCTCGGAAAGAATGAGGACATCGCCCTGGGTGCGGTTGGTGGCATTGAAGCCCACCAGGCCCAGACCGTTGATCGGCTGGTAGGTGTCCAGGTTGATGCGGGTGTTGACGGGGGAGAAGCGCCAGTCGCCTTGATCCACGCGGTTGCTGTTGTTGCTGTCCCAGTAGATGAATTCGCTGTACTGATACCCGTGACGAAATTCAGTGTCAAAGGTGGGGGCCAGGTCCCAGATGGCATCATCCAAGTGATATGCATTGGGATTGGGGTGGCCCAGGTTATAGCGGGTGCGGTCATAAGCACGCACATTTTCGCTGTGTTTGAGGGCAGGATGGAAGTGCCAGAGGGTTTTTCGCTCATCTGCTTCCAACCACCAGTTGCCGTCATGATCCACGGGAGCATCAGCATCGCCAAAGCGTACCACGGAGTTGGCCGGGTAGTTGATGACGGTGGAGCCGTCCCAGGTCCTGAAGGACATGTCGGTCAGACGGATGTCGCCCACCTGGACATAGTCCTGAATGGTGGCATGAAAGGGAACGGTGGGGTCGATGATGGGGTTTTTGCGGTAGATGTATTCATAAGGGCGATACACCCCTACGCGGGTGTGGAGGTGTCCATTGTAGACCACGTTCTGGTTGACATCACTCTGCCAGCCTGAATACAGGTGGTACTTGTGGAACATTTCATCCCCTGGGTTAAGTTGCTGGGAATGGCGGCGACGAAACGGGACGAGTTCGAGCCCTTCGACATTGGAGGCTCCTTCACGGTAGCCTGCATCCCAATGAGTGGTATGCACTTCGGTGGGATCAAAGATCACGCCATGTTCGTCGTTGGGGGTGTTGTTGGCTACAAAACGGAAGGGCGGATAATCCACCATATCCACATAACCAATCTGCCACCTGCGGTTGCCGTGGAGGGTACCGCGAGCTTCAAACACCAGGGGCTTGTCGGTGAAGAGGGGGTGGGTGGGGCTGAGGATGTAGGGGCCCTGGGTATTATTGTCAGCTACAGGATCCACGCTGTAGCGGTCAATGCCATGTTGCCGATTGGAGGCATCACGGCAGGAGCCGGCTACATAATGGACGCTGCGGGGATCCGCAAAGGCATTGTAGCGGGGATCATGGAAGGTACCGTCAGGATCCATCCATAACTGTCCGGCACTGTCCAAAATGGCGTACCAGCGATCGTCCAATTGGGACCTGGGGCCTTCGGGGTGCACGGAAAGGAAGAATTCTGTCCAGAGCACGGGGTGAACATCGGAAACGCCTGCTACGGCAGGGATGTTGATGTTGCCCTCGCGAGCTCGAGCAGCATGCGGCATGGGGTACTCATCGTTGCCCCATACATTAATGTTGGCAGTAGCCTGCCAGGGAAACTGGCGGCCACCGGTCAGGGGGAGGCCATCGCGTCCATACCCTACCGGGATGAACCGGTTGGCGATAAACGTGGCTCCCTTGTTTCTGCTGGCTGCAGTAACAGAGGTAAAGGATGCGGGAATAACCTGAAACGATGAGAAAAGAAGCGAAAAGACAACTACGTAGGATAACAATTTTCTCATTAAGATACCCTCCTACTCATTACTAAACTAAATTTTTTCCTGTAATTAATAAAGCAAACTAAATGTCCTATGCGGCAATATATACCTTTTTTTTTCAACATTGCAAGAACAATCGCATTCAAAATAATATTACCACCTTAAAAAACATATCTTGCCTAAACAAAGCAACACATAGTTCACACATAATTATGTTTCTATAATAGCTATTTTTTTATGTGAATCAAGACATAAAAAAAACTTTTTTTAAGAGTTAATAATTTCATTTTTAATTCGTTGATAAAGCCTATCTGCGCTGACATTATCAGGATTTATGCTCAAAGCTTTTTCAACATCCAACATGGCATTTGAGTAATCTTGTAACTGGAAATAAGCACTGGATCTATAAAAATAAGCCCAAAAATAATCAGGGTTAAAAGTAAGGGTTAAGGTAAGCTGAGTTACAGCTTGCTCAAACTCCTTTTGACGAAACAAAAAAACACCCCACTGATACCTTGGTCTCCATGCTCCGGGAATCAACTTAACAATACTTCTATATTCCATATGTGCTTTTTCAATTTCTTCATTTGCAATGAAAATTCTTGCTTTTTCAAAGTAAGCATTTTCACGCTTGGGATCGATTTTCTTTGCTCGGTCAAACCAATCATGAGCCTGAGTATATTTTTTTTCGTTAAAATAGATTCGACCTATATTAATATAAGTAGTATAAAAGCCTGGATCCATTCTTCTGGCGCATTCATAAAAAGAAATAGCCAAAAAAGGGTTCCTTTGTGCATGTAACCTTCCCAAAGTTCTGTAATAGAGTGGATTTCTGTTCTCTTTCAGCAATGCATCCATCAATAAAACTTCCGCCTTTTCCATGGATTGGTGCCTAAAAGCAAGTACGGATCCCAAATCATGAGATATTCGAGGATCTTCTGAAATCTTTTTTGCAAAAAGCATATAAAACAAGCCTCTGTATGCTATTGCATCATCACTTTCCTGAGCTATGGATCTCCCTTGAGCGGAAAGATACCTTGCCCACCGAAGCGAATAAAAATAAGGTTTAACCTTGTACCATTCTCTACCTGCTATAGATTGTTCTGTGTACTGCATAAGGTAATGAAATGAGGTTGGATGCTTGTGAAAAGCATCTTGAAGTTTGGAATAATCCTGATTTAGTTTATAAGAATGATAATCCTGCACAGCTTGTGTTTTGATTTGAACTTGTTCGCCTCTTTTAGCAAATGCTACTGCTCCGTCAATGTTATTATTTATGAAAGCCAATGCAGAACGATTAAACCAATATGCCTGGCTAATCCATTTTTGAAAAAAAAAGCCCCCGATGGTTAACAGGACAACAAATAGCAAAAAAATAAAATATGATTTGCGTTTAACTACACCCATCAATCATCAGTCTTCTTCGAGAGAGACCTTCTCTTCTTCATTTTCTACATTATTGTCTGTTTCATTTTCTGAAGCATCCGAAGGGCAATATTCTGAAAAATAATTTTTATCAAAAGAAAAACCTATAGCTGTAGAATTGGGTCCATATCTACACATAGAAGACAACGACATGGGTTCCATTCCTTTTAAATCAAAATCAAACCGACTCTTGAGAACTTCTGCCAAATTTTTTGCAAAATCATCATCCAGTGAATATAAAATCCTTGCGTATACTGGATTTCCTTTTGAAACTGCTTCAATTATTCGAGACAGCTTGTCAATCACTACATGACGAGGAAATCTATCAATAAAAAACAAATCGCCTCCAGTAGTAGAGAAAATATATCTTCGCCTGGATCCTTTAAAGCTTAAAGGAAACCCAAAAGTCCCCGAATAAGTAGTATTGGTTCTGATAAAACGCTGGTCATCCGAAATGATATAGTGATGAAATTTTGAAGCTTGAGCATTCAAAGTATTTAAAATGATATGTCTGGGAACATCACCTTTTTGAGCCAAATGAGCAGCTTTTATAATAAGTGGCTTTAGCCCCACTTCAGTCAAAGGAGTATCCAATACATCAATTTTAGCATCGTACAGCAAAGCCTGAGCATTTTTAGCCTGGTCAATAATCCTCGCTATTCTTGATGAAATATGCATCGAAAGAATATAGCTGAATTTTGGAAAAGCTAAAGAATAAGTTTTAAAAAATTCATCAATGCTTGGATAAATCACATGAGGAAGCAACCGTTCAGTGCTAATGCGATAAGCAAGACTAAAAAAATCATAAGCAGAGTTTTCTCTGATTAATTCTTTTCCCAACTGAACAGCCATGGGTATAACCAAAATTCCATATTTTTCTATCTCTTCTTCTGTAAAGTTGCAACTTGTATCCGTAACAATTTTTAACATTTTTTCCATGTTACCCCCCTTTTGTGAATTAATATATCGAATATTTATCTTTTTTAAAAAACTGAGAAGCAATGTTTTTATACATTTTCATCCTTGTGCTAAAACCTTTTTTTCGTCCTCTTTTTTCTTCCTTGGTCAAATGAGAAACATACTCCAAAGGAACTTTCACAGGAATAATATTATTTTTTTTCATCCATTCATTTAGTTGAACTTCAAATGCAAATCTTCCCTGATCACAATTATCCATGCTTAGCAGTAAACTTTTTTTCAAACATCGTTGTCCAGAAAGCCACGGGGTAACTGTATGAGCCAGGTCTGTTTTCATTCTACCTTTCTCAAATAAACCCAAAGTTACTTCGGTGATGCCTTCCAATACAGGAAGTATAAGCTGTGTGGCATGATCAGAAGTAAAACCTATCAAATCTGCATCCAGAAGAAGCAGGATTTCTTCCCTGGCCTGTTTTGCTCCATGCATTACAGCAAATGCTTTTCCCCTGTTTTCACCATAATTTAATACCCTGGCTCCTGCTTTTTTCGCTAAATTGAAAGTTTCGTCTTCTGAACCATCATCAATTACAATAACTTCTGCCACCAGAGAACACTTTTTGCATTCTGACACTACGCTCTCTATGGTTAGCTCTTCGTTAAAAGCTGGTATCAAAACAGAAACCAGGGTTAATTCTCCCATTTTTTTTATTCCATCCACTGTTTTAGTTTTTCGATAACATCGTTTAAAGGAATTTTAAAAGTTTCTCCTGTTTTCCTGACTTTAATTTCCGCTAATCCTTCTTCCAGACATTTTCCCAATATAACGGCATAAGGAAAACCAATCAGCTCAGCATCTTTAAATTTCACTCCTGGGGACAAATTTCGGTCATCCCATATATTTGATATTCCATTGCTGTTTAGTTCATTCGATAATTTTTCAGCCAGGATGGTTTGCTCTTCAGATTCAGCATTTACTGGAATAACAATTACTTTATAAGGTGCCATTTGAACAGGCCAGGTCAACCCTTTTTCGTCATGATGCTGTTCAATTAGAGCGGCAATCATTCTGGAAATCCCAATTCCATAACAACCCATCAAAACAGTTTTCATCCTGCCGTCTACTGAGGCAAATTTGACCTCAAGAGGCTTGGTGTATCGATCATTCAGTACAAAAGTGTGTCCCAGCTCCATGCCAAGGGACAAAGAAAGCTCTTTGCCACATTCCGGACAGAGATCTTTATCTTTTACTTCTCGAATATCACCCGACAACTGGGCTTTCCAGTCTCGCTCGTAGTTTACATTCATAAAATGAGCGTCCACTTTATTAGCGCCACAAATAGCATTAATTATTTTTTTAGTTCGCTCATCCGCAACGATTAAAACACCACTCATTCCAGCAGGACCCACAAAACCCATTAATTCCTGGTCTTCATGGCTCCATTCAATATCGGCTCCTGCAATTTTTTTCAATTTGGCTTCATTGACCTCATCATCGCCTCTTACAATGGCCAATATTTTTTTTCCTTTTTGATTGCGGTAGCATAATGTTTTTAAAAATTTTGAAGGATCCTGATTTAAAAAGGTGGACACTTCTTCTATCGTTTTCTTTCCTGGGGTTGCCATTTCACTCATTTCTTTCTTGCTTTCTTCATGAGAAGAACAAATGGCCACTTTGCTTCGCGCAGCTTCAAGATTAGCAGCATATCCGCAGGAGGAACAAATCACATAAGCAGTTTCTCCAATAGGAGTTTGGGCCACAAATTCATGCGAGTAGGCTCCTCCAATAGCTCCATTGTCAGCTTCCACAGGAATGCTTTTTATTGAACATCGTTCAAAAATTTTCTCATAAGCATGGAAAACTTTCTTGTACCCCTTCTCAAGGCAGTCATTGTCAGCATGAAAACTATATAAATCCTTCATGATAAACTCTTTTGCTCTCACGATTCCAAAGCGAGGCCTCAATTCATCGCGATATTTTGCTTGTATTTGATATACATACAAAGGCAAATCTCTGTATGATCGAATATCATTTTTTACTACCTCAGTTACAACCTCTTCATGGGTTGGTCCAAGGCAAAACAAACGGTCAGTTCTATCCGACAGTCTAAACATTTCTTTTCCATAAAGATCCCATCTTCCTGTCTTTTTCCATGGATCTGAAGGTATCAATGCAGGAAGCAGCAACTCGCTGCACCCAATCATATTTAACTCTTCTCTAACCGCTTTCATAATATGTTGCAATACCTTCAAGCCCAAAGGCAGGTAGGCATAAATACCTGTAGAAATCTTTTTTACCAATCCCGCTCTAATCATTAATTTGTGACTTACGGTTTCTGCTTCTTGCGGATCATCTCTTAATGTTTTGATATACAATGTTGAAAACTTCAAAATCCTTTTCCTCCTTCAGGCTTGCCTTCCAATACATATACATAAATATGACCACCCCGCCATCCACTTCCCACATGACTGGTCCAGAAAAAACAATCAATACGATTCCCTTTGATTAGTCCGCCAATATCAGCAGCCAGCGCATAGCCGTATCCTGAAACATAAAGCCAGGTGCCCAGAGGGATAAATTCAGGATCTGTAGCCACAATTCCATATCGAACCCGTAGTCCGGAAAATGTTACAAAGGGATTTGGACCGCATTGTTCCACCGTAGGGTTATATGAGCTGGCCAACATGGGCAATCTTTTTACATAGGGGCCTTCAAAGATCAAAGTTCCGTGAGCAATAATTTCGTCCACAGGAGGCACCAATATTTCTTCTTTTATCAAGGTTTTGGAAATACTTTTTCCATCTTCAAACCGCTCTTGCCAATGTTGTCTTTTTTTTCCTGTTTCGCCTGGTCGCCACACTACTTTCAAGCCATTATAAATCCAATCATTTTCTTCATGCTGTATCTTGTAGGGTATTTGGACCACTTTAGTGGTATCTCTATATTTGACTCTCTTGATGATCACTTTGTCGTGATCATTTAACAGCTCATCAAGAGGCAAATTAATTTCGTCATGTTCCTTTAGTTTTATTTTTTGCTCATTTAGCAAATCTTTGACAGCAAGAGCATTTGTTGTAAATGATTTTTTTTCACCGTCTGCTTGAATGGTAACTACTTTTCCAATGCTATACTTGATTATATTTAAATCATGATCAATATGTGTTTCAATCCATTGGCCCTCCTGGGAAGGTTTTTCAAAAGTCACCTGATTTGCATAATGGGTTGAAACCACCACATCATCATTATAAATACTTACTGAGGGTGATGCATAAGCAAAAAAAACCCCTCCCAAAAAAAACATGCAAATCGTCATTAAAGCCCTTGATCTTTTCATCATATATTAATCAATGATATACGAGATTTGTTGATAAAGTCAATGAATCGACAAAGTAATAAAAAAATTCAACCTTTACGATAACTGAATTGTGAATAAAATAAGCCCATGAAAAAAAATTGGGGAAAAATTCTTTGCCATCCTGTAATCATATTGATCCTGCTATTGATTTTGCCTCCTCTTGGTTTGGTTCTGATAGGCAATCACCCAAAGATCAAGCTGGGCACAAAAGTTTGCACAGGTTTTTTGCTTGGATCCATGTTAATAATTCTCCTGCTTCATTTTCAAATTGCTCCACGAACTCAAAGCGGTGAAACACCTCCATTGGATATTTTTACTTACCAGTTTCTTGGCTTTCATTATTCTCCCACTGCTCTCAATAGTTTCAATGATACCTTTGAAGCAGAAGATGGGTTTATCTTTGCGAAAGTTGAAATTTCTGTCATCAATCAAAGCAAAAAAGAGCAGTTTTATGTTTCCCTGGTCGATCAACCCAAATTATACACTGATCAGGAATCCTATTCACCGGATTTGACCTTATCCAGAGATCCTTTTGGCTATCTTGACGCTCAATCAAGAACAAAAGGGTACTTTATCTTTATAATTCCCAAAGAAGAAAATGCAGTCCGCTTTTTAATTGCAGACCAGGAATTTGATATCAACCCCTGAATCAAATCCTCATTTAGTCCGCCACTCCAATTGATCTGGCTGATACCATCGAGGCACATCCATCTGCATCATCCAATAGAGAGTTTCTCCATGGGAAGAATGGCTCCAGGAAGGGTGGATGCTGAGCACAACCTTTCTACCTTTTTGATGAACCCATGAAGTTAGTTGGTAAAAATCAGTCTTCAAAAAATCTTCCATTAAAAAAACACAGAGGTCCGATGATTTCCAAAACCATGCTTCATCGCTCCAGTTATGAATGGTTGCAGGAAGTATTTCATTTGAAGTTCTTTCAGCCTTCAAGAGATGGATCATTTTTTGATCAACAGCATAATGGACAAAATAACCCATCATTTCAAAAGTCAGCCTTAAAGGTACCCACGAAAAAACCCCCAACTTCAATTCTTTTGGATATTCCATGGGCTTTGTATCAGGAAGGAATAAAACGTTCAAAGTTTCTTTGGAATAATTGAAAGTGAGTTGGCGAAAACCTTTGCTCAAAGTTAACTCGTTATTTAACTCATCATAATGAGCTGCTATTCCCCATAAGCTCAATTCATCAACATGAATAAAAGTTATTCCCCGATGAAGCTGGAGGCGCATTTTCTGCGATGGATTGATTGTATCATGAAGTCTTCCCGAGCTCGGACAAATTTGATAATGATAAATTTGAAGTGAACTGGTGGTAAAAGTGGGTAAATCTTTTTTTTGATCAGCCAGAACAACAAAAGGCATGAAAAAACCTTGAAGATCGGGTACTTTCAAGTCCATTGGAAAGAGAAAAGATTGTTGCCCCATTCGGGTAAAAAAAGTTTCACCCCAAATTTTAAATCCATCCACATAATGAGCCTGTTGAAATCTCCACTCATCAGTATTTGCTTTCAACCATCCCCCCAGCCCTCTGATTTCCATTCCATAAACTTGCTGGTAAGGTATCCCGTGAAATACATCAGCATTGATTTGGATTTGTTCTGGATGAAGCATTTCATAGTCAAGATGAACAAAAGAAAAAGTTCCCACTCTGAACAACACAAAATTAATGTTATGCTTTTTTGCCGTAGAGATTGCCTGATTCATTCGATGAGTCGAAGTTTCATAAGCTTGAAGGCCTATCATGAGAGTGCAACCAGGCGCAATACGCTTTTTTGCTCCTTTTATGATAGAATGCACAAATTCCTCTACATTTTCTATACTACCATGATACGCCATGGGAACAGCAATATCCGCAACCGAAGAAAGACGCTCATAGGATTGACTGAAATGAACGGCCCCATATGCATTTCCCAAAGCACCAGCATGCACCAAAGTTATAGAAAACTCTTTCCCCTTGTTGCGAATTTGATGACCTATATGACTGGCAAAGTTAAAAACAATATCTTCTCTCATTCTGACCCAGGAAACAACATCCTTGTCATTTGCATCATATTGTTGAAGCAAGGTGCGCCAATCTCCCGGTTGCACAAAGGTTTGATAAGATAATTCCTTTACTCGTTCAATATTAATACCCCGTTGTCTGGCCATAGTGTTTTCAGTCTGCGAAAAACCCCAATGCCCATTGCGATACCGAATATAGTCCAACTGAATCCCATCGAGGGGATACCTGTTGAGAGCATCCAGTGCTAATTTTAAGATATAGTCCCGATATGCTGTGCTTGTAAGATTGACAAGTCTTTTGGAGGGATCCTGCAAAGGTCTCTTTTCTGCAGGATTTCCCATTTGCCAGGCAATATCCTGCGGATGAGCACTGTTCCATGCTGGATCTGTATTAATAGGAAAATAAAAAAATACTTTGATATGTCGCGACTTTAAAATCTCTATCAAACGCTTCATGGGATCGCCTGAAAATGATCGCTTCAAAGCATGGGGGGAAGGAAAATTTACCGATCCATCAATTTTTTTGGCCAGAATGAAAACAGTTTTTATTTCTGAACGCACCAATGCATCAGCATATTGCTGCAAAACAATATCCGGCTCATTCATAAAGGTATCAACATGCATCCATACTCCATTGCCCGATTGCATTGCATGCTCCTGAAAAGCTGAGCCATGTTCAGCTTGCATCAGAAATGCAGGGGCAAAAGGGAGCAATAAAATTAATAAAAAATTCAACATCCAACATTTTAAGTTTTTTTTCATGCTATTTTCTGCCTTGCTTCAACTATATAGTAATAAAAGATATACTGAACAAGCAAAAACATTTTAGTAATTGCTCAATCGAAGAATACTTTCAACATCCTCTGATTGCATTGGCTTTAAAGTACCCAAAGGAAAAGGAATGCTTGGGTTGTTGGCAAGCGAAGGAATAGCGTCCATACGAATGCCGACATCCACGCATGACAAAGGTAACCCCAACTTTCGCACCCAATCCTGAAAAGCTTGTACTCCTTTTGAAGCCAAATCATTTTCACTTCCCTGCAAACCAAAAACTTCTCTTGCAAAGCGAGCAAACTGAGGAATATCCTGTTTGTAAACATACCTCATCCAAGCGGGCATAACGATAGAAAGTGTTTCTGCGTGAGGCAAATCATAACAAGCCGACAACGCATGACCTATGCGATGACTGCTGAAATCTCCCTTGTCTCTTCCTGCTGCATTGAGGCCATTGAGGGCCAGGGTGCCTGCCCAGACCAATTGAGCCCTTGACTCATAATTTTTCGGATGATTCAGCACTATATCCAGATGCTTCATAATAGTCTTCATCAGTCCTTCCGAAAAATAATCCTGCACATCAGTATCAGGTGTTCCATTGAAATAAAACTCCAACACATGCGCCATCATATCCATTGCGCCATATATGGTTTGTTTTTCCGGTAAAGTATATTGAAGTGTGGGATCCAAAAAAGAAACTTTGGGAAATGTACCTGGAGAATAAAAAGACATTTTTGCCTGGGTTTCCTCATTGGTAACCACTGCAGCACTATTCATTTCAGAGCCTGTAGCGGATATCGTCAATACGACATACAAAGGAAGAGCTTGTGGCCAACTGATTTTCTTTAAAAAACCATCCCATACATCGCCATCAAAACAAGCACCAGCAGCAATAGCCTTGCCTGCATCAATAACTGAGCCTCCTCCCACAGCCACAACAGCTTTGATATTTTCCTGTCTGCATATTGCTATAGCCGAACGAACCTGACTTAAAGTCGGATTGGGTTTTATGCCGGCAAAGTCTTTCCAGGTAATCCCTGCTTGCTTAAGGCTTTGGGTCACCTGGTCGTAAATTCCATTGTTGAGAATACTACCTTTGCCATACAGTAATAGTACTTTTTCATTACGAGCCATATAAGAGCTCAGCGTAGGTATAATTTCTTTGCCAAAAACTATTCGAACAGGATTGTGAAAAATAAAATTTTTCATTGCTTGCTCCTTGTTGCTTTATTTGTTTTCAAGCATTGCATTACTTTATGCATTAAAGTTTACCTTTCTCCATATGGAGTTACAAGAGAAAATCTGTTAAAATCATTATAAAAACTCAAAGGAGCATCTATATCCATATGATTCAAAAACAATACTACAAAACTTTCCATGGAGGTTTAAAATGAAGTTGGTCCTATTACAACATCCTTTTTCAGATAATTTTATTCTTCAGCTTCACCATTTAAAAGAACAGTACCCTGATTTTTCTTTTCATCGGGAGGAATCCTATCAGGAACGACCCTCTTTAATAAAGGATGCTGATGGTATAGTGCTGGGCAGGTTGCATCCAGGAGATTTGGACCATGCAGAAAACTTAAAAACCATTTTTGTGCCCTGGACAGGAGTTAATCATCTCCCATGGGAAACTTTGCGAAAACGAAATATTCAAGTGGCGCACACCCATGGCAATGCAGAAGTGGTAGCCGAAAAAGCTTTCCAGTTGTGCCTTTCTCTTTTGGGGCATATTGTACCCTACCACAATGATTTGACGCAAGGCAGATGGCATGGTTTTGCCGCAGGTCAATTTGATGATCGCTGGCAAACTTTAAAAAACAGACCTTGCGGTATATTAGGTTTTGGTAGTATAGGCAAGCATCTGCTAAGCATGTTGAAACCTTTTAAAGGACCTTTTCATGCTTTAAAAAAACACTCTCTCTCATCCTTGCCTGAAGGGCTCTCCTCCTGCAGTGTCGATATTGACGAGGTCATAGAAAAAAGCAGTGTACTTTTTTTGACCATGCCGCTAACCCCGGATACCAAAAACATCATCAATACCGAGAGGATTCAGCAGATGAAAGATAAATACCTCATCAATGTTTCTCGGGGAGAGTTAATCGAAGAAGAATCTCTTTATCATAGTCTCAAGGAAGGCTTGCTGGCAGGGGCAGGACTGGATGTATGGTTCCAATACCCCAAAAAAAGAAATGAAGTGCATATGCCTTCTCGTTTTCCATTTCATGAGCTTGACAATGTTGTTATGTCTCCCCATGTGGCATGTTTTTGTGAAGAAGGTCACCAGCAAATGATCCAGGAAACCTTTCAAAACATTGAACATTGGCTAAAAACAGGGAAACCTTTGTACCAAGCCAATGCGCATCTGGAATACTAAGTAATACTCCTCGCATTTTCTGAAACATGCTATAATAAATCAAGGTTTCAGGATATGTTAGGGAGGTTTTGAAGTGCTGAGAAACTCTATTCTGGGTTATTTTCTTTTCTTGTGTGGTTTTCTCTGGTTGATTAATGTGCTTTTTGATTTCCATTGGTCTTTGTGGAGTCTGGCTTTATCATCCTTCTTTGTTGCTCTTGGGCTTCACTTGTTGCTTAAACCAAAAATCACGCCAGGCAAATGGATCGAAAAAGATGAAACCCTGTTTTCATCCACCACACCCCAGCAAAAAAATATAATCTTTGGCACTGACCACATAGATTTATCTTCCTGGGCAGAGACCTCTTCATCCTCCTCTTATGCCATTAATATCATTTTCGGGGAAGCAATCTGTTATCTGGATCCCCATTTTACCTGGAAAATCAAAGCCAATACCGTCTTTGGGCATACTCGTTTTCCCGACAAAACCACGCTTGTTTTTGGTGAACAAACCTATATTGCCAAAGGTTTAACTGAAGATGCTCCTGTGAGATTTCTTAAGACAGAATGCATATTCGCCAAACTGAATATTCATTTTAAGTCTATGAATGCAGAAAGCTCATTCATTCAGGATTGCTAAGTATTTTTTTTTGTTTATTTTTAAATACTTCTTTTTCTAACGCAAGGAAATGCGAATAGATATTGAGATTATATTAAGATTCTGTTAAGCTCGTTTTTCTAACTATTTATGAGGTTTTTTCTACATATCATACAAGGTTATCCACTTTTTTTCCACACCTGTTGACAAATCAAAGTCAACGGGTATTTTTTTGCGATTTCATTTTTATATTTAAAAGATTTTTTAAGAACTGAAGACCTATTAGATTTTAGAAAGAATTTTTTAAGTTTTTCACTTGCAATTCTTTTCTATATTGGTATTATAGTACTAAAATATTTATATGGAGGTTAAAAAATGCTAAATATTACCAGTTCATCACTCATCGCAGTCCATTTAGCAATATTGGTGGGTTCCCAGCCAGAAAAAAACTGGAAGCTTCCTGAGTTAGCAGAGTGGTTGCAAAAACCTTCCAACACCCTCTCCAAGATCCTTCAACAAATGGTCAGGCAGGATTTTTTAAGCTCGGTAAAAGGTCCCAGTGGTGGGTTCAGGCTTCATCGTCCTGCTTCCTCCATCAATCTGCTTGAGATTATTGAAGCCATGCAGGGCCCTGTCAAAGCTTGTCCCTGTCTTCTGGGTCGAAAAAAATGTCTTTTTGATGCCTGTATTCTAAAAAATCTTACCCAGGGCATCCCTCAGCAAATGAAAGATTTTCTTGAGAATACCAGCCTGGAGCAAGCTATTCATCAGCAATTTAACTATATTAAATCATAAGGAGGCTATTTTATGTTTTGTTATCAATGTGAACAGACTGCAAAAGGAACTGGTTGCACCCTCAAAGGTGTTTGTGGAAAAGAAGATGCGGTGTCAAATCTTCAGGACATTTTGATTTACACCTTGCAAGGTTTGGGGCAGGTAGCTCATCTTGCTCGTAAAAAAGGGGTGGTGGACCAAAGAGCTGACCAATTGATGCTTGAAGGTCTTTTTACTACCGTGACCAATGTCAATTTTGATGCTGATCGAATCGTGCAGCTCATCCATGAAGTTACAAAAAAAAGAGACGAGCTTAAAGCAAATATCAATGGACAGCTTGAAGGCCCGGCAGCTTTTCAGCCCGGAGCTACCAGGGAAGAACTTTTGGGTCAATTTCATGAAGCTGGGCTGGAGCGACATATTGAAAAAATGGACGAAGTGCGAGCTGGTATCCTTCATCTGATTCTTTACGGTCTCAAGGGAGCTGCAGCTTATGCAGATCATGCCCATGTTCTGGGCTATGATCATCCCGAGCTCGCTGGTAAATTTCATGAACTGATGAGCTTTATCGCAGAAGGATCCCACCCGCTCGATCAATTATTGGAAAAAGCAATGGAAACAGGAAACCTTAATGTTGCTGTTATGGAGCTTCTCGACAAAGCCAACACCGAAACCTATGGCCATCCTGAGCCTATCAAAGCTCGAATGACTCCCAAAAAAGGAAAAGCCATCCTCATATCAGGTCATGATCTCAAAGATCTGGAAGCATTGTTGGAGCAGACCAAAGGAAAGGGTATCCATGTCTATACTCATGGAGAAATGCTTCCTACGCTTGCTTACCCCAAATTCAAACAATACGACCATTTTATTGGCAACTATGGTTCAGCCTGGCAAAATCAAACCAAAGAATTCAACGATTTCCCTGGTCCTATTCTAATGACCACCAATTGCATCCAACAGCCCAAAACTGAATACATGGGAAGAATATACACCAGCGGTCTGGTAGCCTGGCCAGGGGTAACCCATATTACTGATCGAAATTTTGCTCCCCTTATTCAAGATGCTCTTTCCATGGAAGGGTTTCAGGAAGATGCTCCTGAAAAGTTTACCGATGTAGGATATGCTCGCAATACAGTATTAGGAGTGGCAGAAGTATTGCTTCAAAAAATTGGCGAAGGCAAAATCAAGCATGTTTTCCTCATTGGAGGTTGTGATGGTGCCAAGCCAGGTCGCAGTTATTATGCAGACTTTGCAAAAGCTACTCCGCCTGACACTTTGATGCTCACGCTGGCATGTGGAAAATTCAGGATTAACAGCGAAACTTACGGTGACATTGATGGCATTCCTCGCCTTTTGGATGTAGGTCAATGCAACGACGCCTATTCTGCAGTCATGATTGCCAAAGCCCTTGCTGATGCTTTGGGCACTGACATCAACCAGCTTCCTTTGACTCTGGTATTGAGCTGGTATGAACAAAAAGCCGTAGCTATTCTCCTGAGCCTGTTGGCTCTGGGTGTGAAAAATATCCGGATTGGCCCCAGTTTGCCAGCTTTTATCAAAGCTCCAGTATGGGAAGTCCTGCAAAATCAATGGGGTATGAAAGCCATTGATGATCCTCAAAAAGATCTTGCGCAAATATTAAACCAGGCCTAAACTCTGGTTTTTGCACATGCCTGTCCCGACTTTAACCCCCGGGGCAGGCTTTTTTTATTTTTTAGCCAGGTTTAAACCCCGGAGCTAATACACTCTTCTCGCAAACCATTCAAGGTGGCAAAAAAGTTTTTCATCATAATGCTCACATAATACATGCCCTTGCGTGTGGGTATCAGTGTCCCATCTTTTTCCTCAACAATTCCTGCAGTCTTGAGCATTGCCACCTCGGGCCAAAGCACTTTCCCAAATAGTTGCTGGTGTTCCTTCCAGTTCCACTTCATACCAAAAAGGCGAGTAAGCATCTGATAGCGAGCATGGTCTTTTCTGCTACTGCGAGTATGATACACCACAGCATTCCTGTCCTGGTTAATTTGCTCAATATATCGCTCGGGCTTGAAAGCATTCACCAGAAATACTCCGTCTATAAACCCTACAGATCCTGCTCCCAGACCTGCGTAATCATCATACTCAATGATATACTCATCAATAATACGCTCACCCCTGGAAAAACACCACACCGTGGAAGGGTGGTAAACTTCAAGCATCTCATCCAGCAAAACTTGATAAAACTCCATTTCTCGAGACGGATCCACCCGACTGAACCTTCGTTCCAAAGCAGTTTTTTTATGAGGCGAAGGCATGAGAGGATAAAAGGTTACCTGCTCTATGTCCAGCGATTTGAAGATGCGAATATCTTCCAGGAAATGCTCCATCGTCTGGGAGGGAAAATTGTACATCAAGTCAATATTGACCGTATCAAACAATCCCTTCACTTTTGCGATATTTTGCATTGCAGTTTTTCCATCATGCGAGAGTCTGCCCAGCGATTTGAGCATAGTATCATTGAAGCTCTGGACTCCAAGGGATAAACGCTGGATATCTGCCTTTTGCAATCCTTCGATAGTAGCGCCATTCAGATCAGCAGGGTTGGTCTCAAGCGAGATCTGCTCAATGGGAAACTGGCTCCGAGTAAATGTCAGCAAATCAAGAAGAAGCTCCACATCCACCGTAGGAGTACCACCTCCCAGATAGACATGGGTAAAAGCATATCCAGCTTGAGCATAGTGGGAAATTTCTTTTTTCAAGGCTTCAAAATAAGCTTTGACGAGCACTGGCTCATATGCCACCCGATTAAAAGAGCAATAAGGGCAAAGCTGGCGACAAAAAGGAATATGAAGATACATCGAGTGTACAGGTTTTTTTTGCTGATCTATCTCCAGAAAAGATTCCTCATATCCTGGCTGTAAATGCAAAAACTTGCGACCTTCCCATTGCACAAAAGCTTCCAGTCGACGCAACATCCAGCGATCCCATCGTTTCATTTGCTTCATAATTATAAAATTATACCACAACCAAAATGAGTCAAGGGGACGGGGGGTTGTCTTTTTTTAACTCAAACTTAATAAAAATTTTCTTTGATAGAGCAAAAACATGGCTAAACTTTATAAATAAGGGAGGAGTTTATGAAAAAAATAGCAGTTTTTTCGGATATTCATGGCAATATTGAAGCACTGGATGCTGTGCTCAAAGATATTGAAAACCACAAGGTTGACCAAATGATCTGTCTGGGGGATCTGGTAGGCTATCTTCCCTTTCCTAATGAAGTCATTGAAGCTGTGCGAGATTTGGGTATTCCTGTTATTATGGGCAACTATGACCAGGGAGTGGGCTTTGACCTGGACGACTGTGGTTGCGCTTACCCCACTGAGGAAGAGCGAAAGCTGGGCGATATATCTCTTCGATGGACGCAAAAAGAAGTTTCTTTGGAAAATAAAAGTTTCCTTCAGAACTTATTGCCACAGTATCTCTTGGAAATCGACGGTCAACAGATCATTTTCGTACACGGAAGCCCCCGAAAAATCAATGAATACCTCTTTGAAGATCGTCCTGAAAGTAGCATCCGCAGAATGTTTTCAGAAAAAATACCCAAGCTTTTGGCTTGCGGACATACTCACAAGCCCTATATTAGAAACATAGACTCTATGGTATTGCTCAATGATGGCAGTGCGGGTCGGCCTAAAGATGGCATCCCTGGATTTACCTGGGCCTTGATCGAAATGGAAATGAAAGAAATTAAATGCTCCATTCACCGCACAGTCTGTGAACTTCCTCTTTTAAGGCAACGATTTCCTTCCACAGGGCTACCTTTGGCATTTCTTCCATAAAAAAAGACAACACCCCCGTCCCCTTGTCTTTTTGCAAGGTTTGATTAGTAATGTTATAGTTAAAATATGAAACAAAAAAGGTTCAAAAAAAGGTTCATGATAGCTATAATTGCTCTTTTTCTTGTCTTTTTGCAAGTATCCTGCTTGCAAAGCACCCCTGATCCGCCTGAGCCTTTAATCATAGAGCAAGTAGAGGAAGAGGTTGAGGCCTCGGAAGAAGTGGTTAGTCCCAACAAAATTGTACCAGCTATCCACCCCATGAATATCGACCACAGCAAGATCTCTCCAGAAGGATCACGAAAACTTCATGAATTTGGCATTCGCATGACCAATGATGGTTTGCAACCCACCGTACCTCAGGAATGGCTTGGTATTTTCGGGCGTTTCGAAGGATTTTTCGCAGGATCCCCAGAAGAAAAAAAAGTTTATCTCACCTTTGACCTGGGCTATGAAGCAGGTTACACCGAAGCATTGCTGGACAAGCTGAAAGAGCTAAGTATCCCAGCTTCTTTCTTTTTGGTGACCCACTATATTCAATCCCGACCTGATCTGGTACAGCGGATCGTGGATGAAGGTCATGCCATAGGCAACCATTCCACTATTCACGAGTCTTTACCAGGAATGAGCAAGAAAGAAATCATCCGTGACACCCATAGAGCGCAAGAATTTTTCCATGAACTCACAGGGGAAATCATGTACTATTATCGGCCTCCCATGGGTCATTTTTGCGAATATTCCATGAGCATTATTCATCAAATGGGATACAAATCCATCTTCTGGAGTATTGCATACCCTGACTGGGAGCCTTTGCCCAATGGCTGGAAGGATGCGCATCGTATTGTGACGCAACATATCCACCCAGGAGCAATTGTCTTGATGCATCTAATAACCCCCGACAATCTTGAGGCTCTCCCCCATATTGCAGCTACCTTGCGTGACCAGGGTTACACTTTTGCGCAGATTACGGATTTTTAACGATACAAAAGCAACAAAGCTAAAATAGCCAGCCCAAAACCCCATTGGTCCTGCGTTGAAAGTCGCTCTTTATAAACCCAGCGTGTTACAGATTGAATCACCAGTAAGGTCCCTGTGCTAAAAAGCGGGTATGTAATGGAAGCAGGCAGGGTAGTCAGCGCCAATATAAGAAAGAAAGAAGAAAAAATATTCGGCACGCCGATCAAAAAACCCCATCGCAGGTCTGCCCATCGCCAGGACTTTTTTACTATCATCTGAGTGATAGAGCTCATCACCAGAGCTGAAAAGAAAACCCACCACAAAAACCATTCCTTGAGCATCAACGGATATAGTTCCTGAAAAATTTTATTGCTAAAATCCGCCAATCCACCCATCAATAAAAGAGCCCATAGTAATAAGTGGATATTTTTCCAGTCCAATTTCTTTAGGGGTACGCTCATTAGAAGCATAGCCATCAAAGCTACTCCAAGGCCTATATACTGAAAACCGCTCAATGTTTCCTGCCAGATAATCAGGGACAAGCTCATGGGTACCAGAGTTCCCATTTTAGCAAAAGCTCCTGCGAGTGGCGCACCCTTGCTCCCTACCGACCGCTGATAAACCATGAAAGTGGCAAAAAACAAAGCTCCAGTAAGCACGCCTAACAATAAAACAGGTAAAAGCTCCGATCGATAAGTTGCTAACAAGGGCACCTGGCTATTCCGGTAAATAAGCATCCCCCCAGCTACCACTGTTGCAATCATATAATTGCCTATAGTCAGCGTCAATCGTTCCTGTTTCCGTAATTCACTCAAGCGAAAAGCAAGAGCAATCGAAGCACTGCAAAGCACTGCCATCAACAAATTAATCATAACAAGCTAAAAGCATACCCAAAGCTTGCCTAAAAACAAATATTCACGGTTCAGAAAATAAACACCGCTCTGAATACATAGAATAAAATAGAAGTCTTATTATAATGTTAAAAAAGCTTTAAATGGATATGGGGGTAAAACTTTATTATGATTAATATTTACAGGTGTCTGGCTTAATGTCATACGAAATGTTTCAAGTCGTTTTCTCTTTGCTTTTATCTGCCTGCATTTCCTTTATCATATCTCAAATCTACAAACATACTCATCGTGGAATGAACTATGAGCTATCTTTCATGAGTACGCTGGTGCTCCTGGCTCCTATAGTCACCCTGGTTATGCTTTTTATAAGAGGCGATCTTGTGCTTTCACTTGGCTTGATTGGCTCACTTTCAATTATAAGATTCAGAACTCCCATTAAAGATTCCAGGGATATGGTTTTTTTGTTTTGGGCTATTGCAGTAGGCTTGGGCGCAGGAACTTATAACTGGGAAATTGTAAGCATTTCAAGCTTAATTATGGCTCCCCTTGTTTTTTTGCTCTATTTTCTTCGTTATGGCAGGTCCACTCATATAAATTATATTTTTATCATCAGTGGAAATATTGCCTTTTCAGTAGATGAAGCTGAGAAAATTATCAAGCAATATGCATTGCATGCTAAAGTGCGCTCCCATGAAATACAGGAAGAAATTAGGGAAATTGTTTTTGAAATCAACCTTTTGGAAAAATCATCAGCTTCAGTTACAAAACTTGTGGACAAAGTAAACACCATAAAAGGAGTGAAAAAAACATCTTTGCTTTCTCCCCAACTTAATTTGCCAGTGTAATTTGATGATAAAAACTAACAAGATCAAAAGCGATGAGTCAGCATTTCGTTTTGAATTTAAGTACCGCATCAGCTACTATCAGTATCTAAATATAAAACACTCCATCCTTCCATACATGAAACTTGACGACTACACTCAAAATAATAAATCAAAAAAATATCTTGTCCGAAGCTTATACTATGAAACCTCAGACTACGAAATATACTCACAGAAAATGAGCGGCGACGCTGAAAGAGCAAAATTTCGTCTTCGCACCTATTCTTCAAAAATGGAACAAGCCCAAAAAATTCGAGCAGAAATTAAAGTTCGACAAGGAGAATCATTGGCAAAATATTCCACCTTTACTTCTATAGCTTCTTATCAATATTTTATTGATAACTGCATGTGGAAGATGGATGAATCGGACCCAGTGCTAATAGAATTTAATCGCTACCTTCTTGCAAAAGCATTGAGGCCAAAAGTGCTGGTGGAATACCATAGAGAAGGATATGAGTCACGCTCCGACAGCGAGGTTCGAATGACCTTTGACCATAATGTTAGAAGCGTTCACGAAAAAACATTATTCCCCTGCAATCCTTTTTTTAGAACCCATCACCCTTTTGAAATTGTTCTTGAAATTAAGTGCAAACATACCTACCCCTTCTGGCTAAAAAAAATCATTCTTGATCATGGGCTAAGCTATATCGCCAACAGCAAATATACTCAATCCATCGAAGCATCCAGACAAGATCAATATTACCTGGATGGCATTGTGATTGTGAGGTAGATTGCTATTCGTAAAGCAGGTATTTTTGTTGCTATCATTGTTTTTTTTATTTTCCTCAATCAACTGATTCCAAAGATTAATCAGTGGGGAGTATCCTTCAAGGACATTCATCTGGAACAAGCAATTCGATGCGCATTAAGCATGCCATCTGATCCTTCGCACCCAATAAAAAGAAGTGATTTGCTTAAAATACATTATTTGAACCTTTCAAGGAGAAATATCCAACACCTGGATGGGATAGAACTAGTTCCAAAACTAGTCAGCATAGATCTTTCCTATAATAGGATAAAAAACCTTGAGTCATTGAAAGATCTGGCATATTTAAGAGAAATCAACCTGAGCAAAAATGGTATCACTGATCTGGAAAAAGCAGGCTTTGACCATTTGTTAAATACCCCTTTGCTATCCCTGGATCTGAGCCATAATGGAAAAATAAGCTCCAGCGGAGAAATCGAGAAAATGAAAGATATTCAACTATTGCAAAACCTGACAACATTGGAAGAACTCAATTTAATGGGAAATCATATCCAAAACATCGCCCCCCTGGAAAAGTTAAGCAATTTAAGATCTCTCAACTTGAGAGAAAACTTAATACAAGATTTAACCCCTCTGTCAAACCTTTCCAAATTGAAGTATTTAAATATTCACTCCAACTCTTCTATTCATTCTATTCGACCTCTGCAAAATCTTTCTCAGCTGGAAACATTTATTGCTCCAAATATTCACATAGGAAATGAAATAGAAATAATTTCAAACATGGAAAACCTTAAAAGGCTCAACCTGAGAAACACGGGAATTACCGATTTTTCTATTCTTGGAGATATATTAAAGCTGGGCATGATTGAAGAAATAGACCTTCGACTCAATCATAGCCACGAACAAAGCATAGCAAATGACTTTTTTGCTCCCATAAGGCCTTTTTGGGGAAATATTACCTTTAGGTATCCCCAACATCTCCCGGATTTTAACATTCTGCCTCCAAGATTTTCACATCCTGCTGGCTTCTACTCCAATCATTTTCTTTTGAGTCTCGAAAGCAAAGAAGGCTATGACATTTACTACACCCTGGATGGATCAGTTCCAGATCCCCAGCATGTAATGGACAATGAAACCTGGGCTTCCCTGCCCAGAGAAACCAGATCAAGAACCTACCTATACAGTAATCCTATCGACCTTCAGCGCCACATAGAAAGAGAACTTGATATTTCAACCCTGCCCACCAATTTTCTTGACCTTATTGAGGGCCACGAACAAGGTTTGTCCTTTTGGCATCTACCCTGGAAAAAACCTGATGATGATACCCCCAAAGCCCTGGTGGTCAAAGCAATATCCATTAAAAATAACTATCCATCAAGAACTAAAACAAATACTTATTTTTTTCAATCCTCAGTCGAATATAAAAATTTGCCTGTCATAAGTATTTCAACAGATCGGTCCCATTTATTTGATCATGATTATGGAATCTATGTTCCTGGAGCTCATTATGAGCATACCCTGATCAGAACAGGAAACTTTGCGCAGAGAGGCAAGCAATGGGAGCGAATAGGATATTTTGAATATTTTGACCAACAGGGTCTTCGCGCATTGCATCAAAAAACAGGATTAAGAATTCATGGAAAAGGAAGCCGATCCTACCCTCAGAAGTCATTAAGAATTTATCCTCAGAAAAACTATGCTTCATATCCATTAAACTATCCGTTTTTTAACAGCAAAAAAAATGATGTTTATTACAATTTTATTTTAAGAAATGCAGGTCAGGATGCCTCTCATGGGTTGATGAGAGATGCCATCATGCAATCCCTGGTGCGCCATTTGTCTATAGACACACAACACTATCAGCCCACTATTGTGTTTATTAATGGAGAATATTGGGGCATTCACAACTTGCGCGACCGATTTGATCATTACTATGTGCACACTCATCACAAACTGCCTTTAAACAATATTTCCATACTTGAAAGCTTTTTGGGGAGAGTAACAACATATTGCGGAGAGCCTGCGCATGTACATGATTTTTTAACTTTTGCCCACCAATTAAACACTGGTCAATATGAAAGCTTAAATTGCATTGATCAATATATAGCATTGCATGAGTTATTAGATTATGTCGTCACCCACTTTTATGCAGTCAACAGTGACTGGCCCACCAATAATATCAAATTCTGGCGATATTTTGGTCCCAAAACCAGTAGCGAGAGAGGGCCCTTTGATGGACGATGGCGATGGTTTCTCTTTGATTTGGATTTTTCTCTCGGTCGCTACTTTTTGCAGAAAGAAGATCAGGAATTCAACATGTTTCATTTTGTGTTGGATGAAAAAAAATTTCCTTCATTGCAACAATCCATGACTTTTTTCCAAGACATCCTGGGCCGGGAAGAAGTATTAAATGAATTCATTCAAAGAGTTGCCATCCACTTAAATACAACTTTTCATCCTGATCGAGTGACCTCAACAATAACTGAACATAAATCTGTTATTGAGCCGGAAATAAAAACCCATTACAAGAGATGGAAACTACCCTGTCCTGAAACCTGGAACGAAGAAATCAATATCATGATAGATTTTGCTCATCATCGCCCTGAAAGGTTTCGAAATCAACTCATCGATTACTTTGAAGACATTTCAGGATCTTTTGAATTAAATATCCACGGACTGGATACTGCTGATGATATCATAGTGCATACGATTCCATTGTCCAAAGATGGACCAGGGGTTTATATAGATGATGGAAAATGGTCAGGTTTTATGTTTTCAGGAGCTCCGCTTGTCGTGAAATCTGAAAAAACCGATCTGACCAAAATCAGGATTGAAAGCAACAAGACTGAAACCATAGAAATAATTGAACAGAAACAAAATAAAATAGTAATCCTGGTAAATGAACCCGATGAAAAAATTAACTTATATTTACTTGCTCAATAACTTAAAAAAAACATTAATCCCCTCATTAATAGCATCATCCGGGGGATAGAATTTTCGGTGATGAAGTCCATAAGCAGGCTCACCTGCAAGACGAGTGCCCAGCCAAAACATCCATGAAGGGTATTGTTGCGCAAAAAAGCCAAAGTCTTCCGCAGCCCATACAGGATCACAGTTTTCCACTTTCCCCTGTTCACCAAAATCTTTCATCCACCGGTCAAACAGTTCCTGATTTTGTTCCACCGCGGGGTAATAAGAGCCATAAGTCAACGAAGCCTCCACGCCATATTTAAGTTCAACTTCACGCACAGCTTGCTGGACTTTTTCAAGACCCTTGTGCAAAATCTCTGTAGTTTTCCCTCGCGCAGTCATACGCATCACTGCACTATCAGATACACTATTGCGCACAGTCCCTGCCTCCACCTGACCTATTCCCAAAAAAAAGCCCTCTGACAATAGATCCTGTGAGTTTGCTTTCCATTGTTCCAAAGCTACGCAAGCCTTCCAGGTGTCGCGACCTTTTTCAGGCTGAGTAATATGGCTCTGCATGCCTTTCCAATGCAAATCCAGCTCCTGCGAAGAAGAAAATAGGGTAGGCATGGCGCTGGCTATTGTCCCCAAAGGAAAAGCATCGGAAACATGTAAAGCATAGGCAGACTGTATTTTATAAGGCTCCAGCACTCCACTGTCCAGCAAATGTTTTGCCCCTCCGCCAGTCTCTTCTGCAGGTTGAAAAACAAAGACCGCATTAGTCTGGACTTGCTCTTCCAGGCATCGCTGGATCAGACCAAACAAAATAGCAGTATGCACATCATGTCCGCACGAATGCATGGGCTTCATTTTCCCATTTGCATCATCCCTCATGGGTAAAGCATCCATGTCCGCCCTAAACAAGACAAAAGGCTCCTCAGGTCTGGGCTGATGCACTGCAACCAATCCAGTATTCAAGGGTCGCAACAGCTTTAAGTCTTTCCAGCCCAACAGCTCTTCCAGTAGAAGACGGGTAACTTGCTCCTCCTGGAAAGAAAGCTCCGGATGTTCATGCATCCAATGTCGTAGTTCTATGGGACTTAACACTCAAGCTCCTCAGGTAAAGGTACCGCATGCAAAAAAGCGTCAGAAGCTTCTCGATGTCGTATGCACACTGCCCTTCCATCCTTTTTGATCAGCCACTCTGAGGGCAAAGGAAAAGCATTATAGTGACTTGCCATAGAAAAACCATAGGCTCCTGCCTGATGAATGGCTATCAGATCACCCTCTTTGGGTATCAACCCATCACTTTCAGGTACCAATACATCGCCAGTTTCACAAAGGCGTCCCATGATTTTCAACTTCCCCTGTTCCTGGCCATCGGCTCCAGGAAGAGAAAATGTATGACGAGCCTGGTATAGAGAGGGTCTCAACAAATGATGCATGCCCCCATCCGTAATCACCAGGACACCTTCATCTCTGTTTCGCACTTCGCCCACTCGCACAACATACCATCCGGCTTCTCCCAGCAAAAATCTACCAAGTTCACACCAAACCTTGAATGAAGAGAGCAATGGAAAAGCCTGTTTTCGAAAACTTTTCAAATCCAAAGATGAACCTTCTGCATAGACAATGCCCCATCCACCTCCTATGTTAATCCTGTCCAGACCATAGGTTTTAGCTTCCTTGCTGACCACATTGATAGCTTCAATCAAAGGCTCAACATCGCTAATCTGTGAGCCAATATGCACATGCATCCCCACTACAGGCAGATGAAACTGGGCCGCATAAGCCATCACATCAGGCAATTCCTTGCAACTAATACCAAATTTATGCTCCCCTTTTCCTGTAGCAATAGAAGGATGAGTATCCGCACCCACTGAGGGATTGATGCGTATAAAAAGCCCGGGTAAATGCGATGGGTCCAAGCCTTTGGCCCGATTCCAATTTTCCAGCTCACGAAAAGAATCCACATTGGCCCAACCCAAACCTTCCTTTATCATAAATTGCATTTCATCCAATTGCTTGACATTTCCATTCCAGACTATTTTTTTAGGATCAGCTCCTGCTCTTCTGGCTGCTATCCACTCTCCGATGGAGATCACATCCATACCCAATCCCTCCCGAACAAAAACACCAAGCAAATGCGGGTTGGCATTGGCTTTCACTGCAAAAGTCGGGTAAGCTTTAATACCCTGAAAAAAACCAAACATTTCCTGTGCCTGATGAATCATTTTTTTTTCATCGTAGCAATAAAAAGGAGTTCCTTCCTTTTGGGCAATTTTTTCCAATGCTGATATCATTTTTTCACCTCCTTTACACTTCGAGCCAGGCGATGAATCATTTTTTTCCACTGCGCCAGTGAGGTATTCAACGGAGGAAGCAGACGAACAACTTTATCTTGCAATACATTGAGCAGGAGTTGATGTTTCTCCATAGCATATAGCCTTAAATCGGGCATGGTTTGTTTTAGCTCAATGGCCATCATAAAACCTTCCCCCCTGATCTCTTGAACATAGTCCCCCATTTCTTCAACAATAATTTCTCGAATTGCAGGAGCTATAGCTTGCACTGCAGGTAAAAATTTGGGGATTTTCTTTAAAATTTTTCTGCACCCCGCCAAAGCCACTGGATTGGGAGCAAAAGTAGATCCATGGTCGCCAGGCTTGAGCATATCCTTTAGCTTTTCATGCAAAATGACGCCACTCAATGGCAATCCTCCGCCCAGCCCCTTGCCTACCAGTACCATATCGGGCTCAACATCATAATGCTGATAAGAAAACATCTTTCCAGTCCTTCCCAGCCCTGATTGAATCTCATCCGCCACCCACCAAAAATCCAGTTTAGAGTGCCACTCCTTCAAGCAATGAGCCATGGCATCATCCATTGGATGGACACCTCCTGCTCCTTGAATAAACTCACAAAAAATAGCTTTTACATGGTGCCCATTCGCTTTCATAAAATTATTAAAAGACTGGGGATCATTCCTCGGAAGCATGGAAGTATAAGGCAATAAAGGTTTGAAAGGTCGAGACAAACCTTCAAAGCCATTCACTGAAAGAGCTCCCAGCGTCCTTCCATGAAAAGCGTGATCAAAATACAGTATCTGATTTTTCTCATCATCAGCATGCTTTTTGATCACCTTCAAAGCACATTCAGTCGCTTCAGTGCCAGAATTGGTAAAAAACACACCTCCTCCAAGTCCTGAGGCCTCCATCAAATAATAGATGCAGGTATCCAAATCATCATCCTTAAAAAAATTGGACAAGTGAGTATAGCGTCTCATTTTGCGCAACATCTGCCTCAGGACAGGCACATAGCTATGCCCCAGCACTTGCACGCCAATTCCTGAAAAAGTATCCATATATCTTTTGCCATCATCAGCAAAAAGATACAACCCGGACCCGCGAAGTATCCGCACAGGAAAATAGGGGTACCAATCACAAGAATGCATCATAATGAAAATTTCCCTGCAAGCTCTTTTACCATTTCCTCGCTTTCATCAGATCGAACCAAAAGCGATATGCTTATTTCCGAGGTAGTGGTGAGAAAAATTCTATCTGGAGGTATCACCTGAAATATCAAAGAAGCTACTCCCATTGTTGTTCTCATGTGAGATCCCACCAGCGTGATTTTGGTAAAATTGTTTTCCACTTCCATGGCACCTTCTTTAAAACCAGTTTGAATCTCATGAAGCTTTTTGCCTGCTTCTTCCCAGTTTTCTTCCCATACAGTAAATGATACAAAAATTTCATCATCCTGGTGGAAAAGCGCAATCATATCAATATTTAAATCCATTTCTTCAAAGAGCTTGCGGAAATCTTCAATAGCTGGAGCTGATGAGTTTTTCATTATAACTTTAACCAGCCACTGATTATCCAGCAAACTCATGCCAGTTACAGGCATGGAATGGTGCAAATCAATGTCTTCAATCACTCGGGTTCCCTCCTCATTGCTGAATGTAGAAGCACAAGTCAGCGGAACATTAAATTTTTTTGCAATTTCAACCGAACGATCATGCAAAGCTCGACATCCCTGCCTTGCCATTTCCAACATTTCATCGTAGCCTATTTTATCGAGCTTTCTTGCAGATGGAAAAATTTTGGGATCCACGGTGAAAATTCCTGGAACATCACTATAAATTTCACAAGGCACCTTAAGCGCAGCAGCAAGAGCCACCGCAGTAGTATCCGACCCTCCTCTGCCGAGGGTGGTCAGATCTCCGCGAGAAGTAATCCCTTGAAAACCTGTAACAACCAGGACATCGTACTCATTTATCCATTTTTGAAGTCGTTGGCCATCAATGGAACGAATTCTTGCACGATTGTGCGCATTATCTGTGGCAATTCCTGCTTGAAAAGCATTAAGCGAGCGACTCTTGATGCCTTTCTCTGTCAGCACCATACATAATAGAGATGCAGATACCTGTTCACCCGTGGTAAGCAACATATCCAACTCTCTTGGGGGAGGATGGGAAGTAATCGACCGAGACAAATCAATCAACTGTTGGGTGGTGCTACCCATAGCAGAAACTACTGTAAGCACCTTGCGGCCCTTTTGTGTGGCTTGGATTATTTTTTCAGTCACTTTCTCGAGTCGCTCTTTGTCCTGCAGTGAACTGCCCCCAAATTTTTGCACTACAATCTGCATGCTACTCAAGGCTCCTCAGTGCTGATTGTATGGCTGTTTTAGACTGGGTATTCGCATCCACTTTTTTGATTTCTTTTGCAGGAGTTCCAGCCACCACTACACCTGGTGGCACATCGCGAACCACAATAGCTCCAGCAGCCACTACAGCTCCCTTGCCTACTCTCACGCCCTCAAGAATCACTGCATTCGCCCCAATCATAACCTCATCTTCAATAATGACAGGCTGGGCACTGGCAGGCTCAATCACTCCAGCAATCACAGATCCAGCCCCAATGTGACATTGCCTGCCTATTTGCGCACGGCCCCCAATCACCACATTCATATCAATCATGGTTTCCGCGCCAATCACTACTCCAATATTGATCACAGCTCCCATCATGATCACAACCCGATCTCCAATTTCAACCATATCCCGAATAAATGCGCCAGGTTCAATGCGAGCATGACAGTGAAGCAGATTTTTTAAAGGAATAGCAGAGTTTTTGCGATCCGACAATATTCGCTTTGAAGTGATTTTGTCTTTATTTTTTTCCAACCAGGGCTCGATGTCTTTCCAATCTCCAAAAATATGAAAATAATTAACTCCTTGATAGTATTCCATGTCTCCCAGCTCTTTTTCGCCAAGATCACCTTTCACATATACTTCAACAGGGGTTCTCCGAGGAGACTCCGCGATCGTTCGTATTATAGTTTCAGTATCCACTTTTCTCTTCCTTTCGTTTTCTTATCATTTCATCATATCATCCATCGAATATAGTCCTGGAGGTTGACCGACCACCCAAAGCGCACACTGCAGGGCACCCTGGGCAAACACCACTCTTGACAAGG
Source organism: Caldisericota bacterium (assembly GCA_003566815.1). Taxonomy (GTDB): domain Bacteria; phylum Caldisericota; class Caldisericia; order UBA6126; family UBA6126; genus T3SED10-260. Next base: position 5,590 of record PXBT01000189.1, on the reverse strand, counting down.
CTCGATGCTCAATGCGCAAGGTTTCACCTGCCTGCGTCAATATCACCGTATGCTCGCCAGGAACTCCTTTCAACCGAAGGGCCTGAACATCAATGGGAACTTCAATACTATCTTTCAAAGCCAGAGCAGTACCAGAAGGTTTATCTTTTTTTTGCTGATGATGAATTTCCACCATCCCTGCGCTCCAGCCAGAAAGTTGATCTTTTATAGAGCGAAGCATCTTATGAAATAAATAAATTCCCATCGAATAGTTGGCGCTATAAAAAACAGGCAAAGAATGAGCAGCCTTATAAATCAAATCCCAATGGTCTTTATCCAGAGCAGTCGTACCTATGACCAAAGGACAGGAAAATTTCTTTGCAAGATCAATGGAACTCTCAATAGCAGAAGCCTTGGAAAAATCCACCAAACACTGGGGAACCTCTTTAAGAATTTCCTCTTCCACATCTTTGCGATACGAAACAACATGCCCCTCAGCTTCAAACCAGGCTTGAAGCTCCTGACCCATGCGACCTTGCGAACCTATAATTCCTATGTTCATAAGATTCCCAGGCCTTTCAAATCTTCCTGAATAATTTTTTCAAGAACCTTGCTGGCAGGGATCATAGGTCTTCGCACAATATTTTTGCTCCAGCCTCGAAGCGAAAGCGCATATTTCAGCGGTGAAGGGCTTGCCTCAATGAAGAGATCTTTCATAAAGGGAAAAAGTCGTAGAAATTTAGCTCTTCCCGAAACCCAATCCCCTTTCAACAAATCATCTGTAACCGCTTTCATTTCATCCGGTATCACATTGGAAGCCACCGAAACCACGCCAATTCCTCCAAGCGCCATGATGGGCAGGGTTTGATCATCGTTGCCCGAATAAACCTCCAAGCTATCCTGCTTGATTGCCATCAATCGTCCAATCTGCGAAATGTCTGCGCATGCTTCTTTAATCGAAGAAACATTGGGTGCTTGTTCATGAATGCGAACCATCGTATCAGGCAGGATATTCATGCCCGTACGAGAAGGCACATTGTAAAGCATAATATGCAAATCCGTCTGACGAGCTATAAAAGAATAATAATCCACCAATCCATCCTGGGTGCTCTTGTTGTAGTAAGGATTGACGATCAGCAAAGCATCCGCCCCAAGCTCCCTGGCCTGCTTGTTGTTTTCAAGCACAACCTCGGGATTGTTGTTTCCTGTGCCCACAATCAAGGGCATACTGCCTCCCAACACTTCTTTGGCGCGACGAATCATCCATTCTTTTTCCTTAAACGAAATACAAGGAGATTCTCCCGTCGTACCCAACAGAATGCAAGCATCCATTTTTGCTTGCTTTTGTTTTTCCAACATCACCGTAAAATGTTCCTGATCTATAGAATAATCTTCATTAAATGGGGTAGCCAAAGCGGTACCCGTTCCTTTAAACCAATTCATATAACTCCACCTTTCCTTTTAAAAAGTATGTTTTTTCCTTAACTTCTATGGTCAACAAACCACCCTTTGTATGCACAGGAATGGAAGGTTGTTTGGGTTGAATGCATTGCCGAATAGCCCAGGCTGTTGCTACGCATCCCGTTCCGCAAGACAGCGTTTCTCTTTCCACTCCCCGCTCAAAAGTACGATTAAAAACCTGGTGATTTTCGATAGCGTAACAATTGACATTGGCTCCATCGGGAAGCGCAGAATGAGCTGAAAATGTGCGAAAACAAGCTTCCAGATCCCATTCTTTGCATTGCTTCCAGGAATCTACAGTAAACACCAGATGAGGCACTCCCACCCGTACTGCCATGCCAGACTGTCCTCTCCACTGCACCGTTGCCAGCCCCTCAGGTCGAGGCATCGATACCATGATTTCCGTTGGCGAAACAGCCTTGCCCATTAATTCGCCGGAAGCAGTAGTAAGGGTTACCCATTGATCCAATGATATCAAGCCTTGTTTGAATAAATAGGCTATCACGCTTCGGGTGCCATTGCCGCAAAGTGCTGCATTTGATCCATCACGATTGTAATAATCCATGGCAAAACCTTTGGAGGTTTGCTCCACCCAAATGACTCCGTCCTCTTTAAAAGACTGTTCTTTTACCCATGATGACCTGTCATCGCCAGGTACATCCTCAGACATCATAATAAAAGTATTACCCGTTGCATCCGCTTTTATCATTTTTACACCCAATTGTCCAATAGCTTGAGAATTTGGTATGCATTCCATGCGGAACCCACTCTCAGGTTATCAGCTACCGACCAGAATTGCAGAATATTTCCTTCAGGTGAACGGGCATGACCAATCAAAACTTCATTTTGATGCGCCATATGCACCGGACAAGCAATTTCATGAGTATATTGCAAACCTTCCGTCTGCTTCCAAAGATCAATAGCTTCCTGCACGCCAAGGGATCGTTCAGTTTCCAGATACACCGACTCGCCATGACATATAGGCACTGGGACTCTGACCGTTGTGGGATAAACAGGAAGCCCGGGAATTCTCAATATCTTTCGCATTTCTTCAATAATTTTTTGTTCTTCATCACAATAATCATCACGGGTAAAAGGGCCTATCCAGGGCACTACATTATGATGCAGTGGCAAGTTTTCAGCAAACAGCATGCCCTCTTCTTCTTTTTGAAGCTGATCTATCCCTTTCTGACCCATTCCAGAAACCGACTGATAGGTAGAAACCACAACTTTCTGCAAACCATACTTTTTGGCGAGAGGATGACAGGTTTTTGCCAACTGAATCGTACTGCAGTTGGGATTGGCAATCAGCCCCTTATAATTTTCCAGCACATCTCCATTAATCTCCGGCACCACCAAAGGTACCTCTTTTTTCATACGGAATGCACTGGAAAAATCGATCACCCAGGAGCAATGTTCGAGAGCTCTGGGTACCCACTCCATCGATAGCTCTGTCGAGCAAGCCATAAAAACTATATCCACCGATTGCGACAAAGCATACTGATCTGTGGTAACAATTTCTATGGATTGGTCTTTAAAGGATATTTCTCTTCCTGCTGATGAAGATGATGCAGAAAGATAGGCAATTTCAACGGGTTCAGGTGCCTTTTCCAAAATATCAAGCAATGTTCTTCCGGTGAGTCCTGTAGCACCCACTATTCCTATGCGCATATAACCTCCTTTTAGACAATAAAAAAAGCGTTTCCTGAAGAAACGCCGTTCAAAACAAGCCCAAAAAAAGGTTTTAAGCTAAGTTTAACGGCTCTTCAGGAAGCAAAATAAGCTTCATGACAGTGATGCAAGTCTCTCTTGCATCCCCAGGTCATTGTTTTGAGGAAAACAAAGCCTTCGGCGATTTACCCCTTTTCTGTACACTTACCTCCTCAGGCACATACAAAATACGCATAAATCGCTCCTCCGCACTTTTCAAATTGTCAATAATTAATATATATTATAACAGAAACCTAACTTATACCAAATTAGAAAGACGAGGGGACGGGGGGTTGTCTCTTTTTTTTCACATCCTTCAACGTTGGATAAAAATACCTCTTCAAAACTATTGACAAACATAAAATTATAGCTTAAATGAAAATATACAAGCTCTTTCCCATAGGAGTGGAACATGATGTGCAGGATGATGCAAGCAGAGCAATGTGCAGAAGCGCAACAGCAAATGATTTCCTTTTCCTACAGGCGAGCTATGCTTTTTTTGGATTTTTCAGTGGCAAGGTATTTTCGTTGTGGAGGTTTTTAATTCTATTTATTTAATTTACCTTTAGAAAGGAGTGAAGCATGTTTTTTAGAAACTTGAAGGATGACAGGGTTTTTCAGAGAGAGAGAGAGAGAGAGAGAGCGTAAGCACCCGGGTGAGCACAGGTGAGAAAGGTGCTGTTTCCTGTGTAACTCGATGCCTGGCTGTTTTCGTAGCCTTTGTGATGTTCTTTATGATAGCGATGCCTCAACCTTTAGCCCAGATGCTGGGCACTTTTTCATTTTACAGCTCCCGCATGTACCCCATGAGTCTGGCCACCCAGGGCGATCCCGAGGCCGGCATGAGCGGGACTTCAGAGAACATGATGTACCTGGCCACCACGAAATGGAGCACCTTGGCTGCCAATATAGCCACCGGCAATGCCATGGCAGTGGTCACCCCCATCGACTTGCCCGGCACGCCTTTACCCTTACGGCTCACCCTTGTGTACAATCACTTCAATGCTGATCTGGATATCGGTCTGGGCAAGGGCTGGATGATGCATATTCATACGTCCGCCACCCTGGACCCCTTAAGCATGGACATCCTTTATGTCACCTCCACGGGGCAACACCTGAACTTTACCTGGGATGCTTCAACAGCTTCCTACCTTAACCCCTATGGTTTTGCCGGAAAAGCTGAAATCCTCGGGAACGGCAACATCAGCATCACTCCCCTGCAGGGAAATGCCCTGATCTTTGGGCAGGACGGCCACTTGGAAAAGATAGAAGACTCCTGCACAGCAGGCTATCAGGAAATCAGCTATGAGCAGGGACGCCCCTCGGAAATCACCGATGGCCTCAGTGGGCGCAGCATTGAGCTTCACTGGAGCCCGCAGGGTAAACTGCTGGAAATGGAAGACCCCGCAGGTCGCTCCTGGGAACTGGGCTATGACGGAGGAGATGACTACCTGATCAGCCTCACGCCTCCTTCTGCGGATCCAGACCCTCCCGCCCTTGAGTTTGGCTATGACGCCTTAACAGGCTTCATGAATGAACATACCGATCGCATGGGCTATACCTATGCGATTGATTACTATACCAGCGGCACCTTTGACACATGGTTCAAAGGCTGGACGGACCCTTCCGAAGCTTTCAGCCAGGTGGAGTATGAGGATCAGGTGCAGGGCATGGAACTCAAGACCACCTTTATCGATGGAGAAGAACGGGAATATCACTACGGCTTTAATAATGAGGGCTTCCTTATCCACATGGAACAGGGAACCGGGCAGGACACCAGCACCTGGAACATCACTTACACTCCCGAAGGCTGGCGAAGCAGTGTGACGAACCCTTTGGGGCACACCACCACCATGGACTACAACCAGGTGGGTCACCTGATCAGTCGGGAAGGCCCTCCCCCTGAACAGGGCATCACCCCTTCCCGTCAGGAATGGACCTACCAGCCCCCCAACAACGTGGACGGCTTGCTCGTCCAGCACAGGGAACGGGTCACTCCCACTGTATGGGCCACCACCACCTTTGACTACCAGGATCCCAACAACCCCTGCCAGCCTTCCGATATTACCGATGCACTGGGCCAAACCACCCAAATCAGCTACACTCCGGATGGTTTTCCCCAAACCATCACCACTCCCTCTGTAAATGGTCCCAAAAGCATGAGCTTAAGCTACAGCCCTTACACGGGAGCCCTCCTGAGCACCCCCGACTTTGGAGGCCATGTCACTGAATTCGGCTACAATGCCCTTGGACTCACGGAAACCATTACCGCCTATGAAGGCTCCCCAATGCAGGGACGCATGGTGAGCAATGTTACCGTGAACTATTACTTCCTGGGCCAGCAGGTGAGCACTTTTGACAGTGTGAAGCAGACCACCGCCTCCCAAAGCAAAAATGAGAATGGAGGCACGGAAGAGGATGAAAATGAAAATGATTGCAG
>PXBT01000056.1 GCA_003566815.1 Caldisericota bacterium | reverse complement strand
GCTGGTCGAATTGAAGAACAAGTATGATCCCACGAATCTGTTCCGGCTTAATCAGAATATCACTCCCACGGTATGACCGGGCAGTAGCGGTATGCGGCGTAAAATTCTTACAGATATATCGACTGTTGTGCGCCGCCGAACCGCATGCTGCAAGCAATACGCCACCCACGAAAGATATTTACCTTAGGCTACAAACAGATACGTAATCATACCATTCAATTTACGCTCGTTCTTGGCCTATCTGATGTTGCAGGCATTAGGCACTTCATTCCGGCTCAGGTGATTTTCCAACATGCCAATCTTTATACAACCCATCGATAACTTAGCAAAATGAACACTCATTCGACTTGTAAACCCAGAGTTTCTATGGAAAAGAGGAGATTTCTTCCAATTGCTAAATTGATTTAATGACTTACCTTTTTGGTATAACAATAAATTGTTGAGGGGGGATTCTGCAATGTTGAAAAAGATTTTTTATTCAGCTTTAGGAGTGGGGTTACTGGCTATAATTGTGCTCGGCGTTTTGCTGGCATGGCCGATGTACACGCTGGATCCGGACCAAACCATCGAATTGATGACTATTGAAGGACCCGCTGAAGCAAGGGCACATACCGGCTATAAATCACGAGATGATCGTCTGCTGCCATTGCGTCTTTACCCGGCAGAGAACAGCGATATCGCGCTCATCTTGTTGCACGGAGTAAGCGGTCACGGGGATTATTTGCATGACCTTGCTTTGAACCTATCTAATCGATCTGCGGCTGTTGTTTTTGTCCCTGATTTGCGAGGGCATGGCGATTCTCCGGAGCGGCGCGGCGACATTGACTATGTTGAACAGTTAGAAGATGATCTGGCGGATCTTGTTGCACACGTAAGAAAGCAAATGCCACAAGCAAGGATTATTGTTGGCGGACATTCAGGCGGCGGCGGTCTGGCAATTCGCTATGCCGGCGGTGAACAAGCAGAAGATGTAGAAGGATACATGCTTTTGGCGCCTTTTTTGGGAGTGAATGCACCAACGGTAAAGGAGGATTTCGGAGGATGGGTGCATGTTCATGCCCCGCGTCTTATTGCCTTGAACTTGATGAATACCGTGGGCATCCGTTTTCTGGACAGTCTCCATGTGATGCATTTTAACCTGCCTGAAAAATATCGAACAGATCGAAGCACGACGAGTTATTCATGGAGAATGGCGCAGGGATACTTTCCCCTTTACCCAGAAGATCTGGCGGCGATCGATATGCCATTGCTGGTAGTGGTCGGGAAAAATGATGATATCTTCATTGCCGATGAGTATGCTCCGGTCGTTGCTGAGCATGCTTCCCAAGGTGAAGTGGTTATAGTTCCTGGCAACCATTTTGATCTTCTTCTTAGCGATTCTCCCGCATTGGAAACGTATGTTTCATGGTTAAACGGATTTTAATGATCAGAATTTAAGATTGCTGATCTTTCAAATCCTTAATTAAAGTAATCCTTCGGCTCCAATTCACTCATACAGGGCTGCAGAAGGACGTTTTTGTTGTTGAGTTATGTACTGAGAGGAGGGCTTAAATGCGCAAGCTAACATCATTGTCCGGTACCACCGTTTCCTACGAAAAGAACGGAAAAGGACCGCCCTTGGTGCTCGTTCATGGAAGCTTCAGCGACTATAAAACGAACTGGGAGTTTGTAAGGTCATCCCTCGAGAAGAATTTCACAGTCTGCGCAATTGCCCGCCGTGGAAGGGGTGAAACGGATGCAACGAAAACTCATGGTGTTATGGATGAAGCCGAGGATGTAGCTGCGCTAATCGATTCAGTTGGTGAGCAGGTTTTCCTGCTTGGGCACTCCTATGGCGCTCAGGTAGCGCTTGCCGCTGCTGCCTTACTTCCTGATAAGATCCGTAAGTTGGTTCTTTATGAACCCCCTTGGCCACAAACCATTACCCAGGAGCAAATGGTAAGGCTTGAAAAGCTTGCTCAGGCCTCTGACTGGGAGGGTTTTGTGACAGCATTTTTCCGTGACACGCTCGCGGTACATGCCGAAGAAATCGAGAAACTGCATGCGACGGAACCCTGGAACGCAATAGTCGCTGATGCAGAAGCCTCATTAGGTGATCTTCGCGCATTGAGCAGGTATCAGTTCGAACCTGAAAGCTTCCGCAACATTGGGATGCCAATAATGCTTCAGATTGGCACGGAGAGTCCCCGCGAACTTTATGCAACCGACGCGCTTGCGGCCGTCTTTCCAGATGTCCGGATCGAAGCGCTTCACGGTCAAGCGCATGAAGCAATGAACACTGCGCCTTTGGAGTATGTCAATTCGGTATCACGATTCTTTTTATGATCGATACAGCCTTCGGGTTATTTCTTGCTTCGCCTGCTGTGTATGCCCCGATTCTTCAAGAATCCTCTGCCAACTTCAGCCCCGCGAGTGCATTGCGTCTATTGGGAGTTCGTTCGAGGGAGGCTTCGAAGGCCTTGCGGGCTTCGGCGAAGCGCTCCTCCTTAAGCAGTAGGTCTGCGTACAGTTCCCGGACAGGCAGCACTTCGCCCGGCGTGGTCGGATGTTTGTCCATGGAATCCTCGAGATCGGCCGCGTCGCTCATGAGCGAGAGGGCTTCTTCGGTCTCGCCCTGTTCGTAAAGGATCCAGGCTTCAACCGCTTTTTCGAGTGCTTCGGTCATGTAGGTCCAGTAGGCATCATCGGCCGCGCGCAACGTTTCCACACGCTTCCGGATTTCATGGCGCTCGGTTTCGGCCTGTTCGATATCTCCCGATCTGGCCGCTCCCAGGCCGCGTGCATAATAAAAGATCGCTTCGGCTGCCGGGAACTCTTCCCAGTCAAGGAAGGCTGGTTTTCCCGGTTCAAGCTTCGCGGCATCTTCCCACATTTGTTGTTCCAGATAATATCTTGCCTGCAGC
>PXBT01000086.1 GCA_003566815.1 Caldisericota bacterium | reverse complement strand
CAAGGGCTGGCATGCAGGTTAAGATCAGCGTAAAAATGGCTGCCAAGAGGCCCAATCGCAGGGACATTATAGTCGTCACAACAAACCCCCTTATTTTGTTGACTATTAAACCAACACGCCACGCAATCCTTAATTTTTATATCCTTTTCAGGCAGTTCTGTTTTTGACATTGCTTTTTTGAGTTCGTGCCAGCTTTTTAACCCCATCCCCCTGCAACTGAAAAATTCATCTCGTGTTATTTGCGACAATTCAATCAATGACAACGGCTCCCCAAAATGTTTCCGGATACCATTGGCGACCTTTTTTGACAGGCCTGTCTCTTTTGATAACTCGTCAATGGTGTATTTCTCGTAAATTGACAGTTTTGACATGCAAGATGATCCTTTATTTCAGCAAGGGTTGGCTATCCATCCCTATTAATCTTCTCCCGCAACCTCCCCGAACATTTAAAAGCCACCACCCGGCGCGCATCAAGGTGCATGTCCTCACCGGTTGACGGATTTCTGCCCCTTCTGGAAGACTTGTCTTTTACGGCAAATTTCCCGAACCTGGAAAAAAGCACGTCTTCCCCGTTTTCAAGGCTGGATTTTATTATTTCCAGCAGGGTCTCGACGATTTCCGCTGAGTCTTTTTGTGAATAGCCGAATTCCTGGACTTGTCGTTGTGTGTCGTTTTTCGTAAGCGCCATATATCGTTTCCAGCTTTGTCATTAACATTTGGAAGAACTGGTAAGCTATTTAAACCAATCCCTTGAAATTGAGGTTGATGTCCCAAGTCACCTTCAAATTGACGTTCAAAGTTGTTTCGGGTGTAGCAGTAGGGCCAGATTTTCGGGTTTCTTCCGATTTTTTGACCATATTGCTTTTCACGTATTTTTTTACATCGGGATACTTCTCACCCGCCTGCTCCAGTGTAAATCGGTTTTTTCCGGTTTTATGGGATAAATCGATCAGCTCTTCGGTTGTCATTCCCAAGGCTTCATCCACAAGCTTATACCTGTATGGACTTTTGGGCTTCTTTCGCCGTTGTATGAAAAACCCGGTATCCGCTTTCTCGGGCTTGCTCAACTTGGACAATACCGATGAAATGTCGGTGAGCTTGATCTCCTTGCCTGTGGATTCGGATATATGGTTCACAATCTCCGACAGGGAAAGGTCATTGCCAGTTTTGAGGGCCTCAATTATCAGTTCGGATTTTGTTTTCATGTAAATTGTCCTTATTGGGATCTTGAAGCCAAAGAGGCTGAGGTAAAACGCTATTTACAGATTATAAGTTCTGCACTTGAACCTTGAGGCAACCCTTTATTGCACTTTCATCAAAATCAAAAGCAATCTCTTCTTCTGAATAATCGTGATACAAATCTTCGGTCACTGTCTTGTCAATTTGGTCGATTTCTTCAACGGTAAGGGGATGTCCGTCCGTGCGTGTCAACCAAAAATAGCTGTATCCACTTTTTTTGAATTCATGCCATGGGTGGTCGAACAAATCTGCCAGGTCAACGCTGGTCAACTCAGCAGATGTCAAAATGCGGGCATAAGCCATGCCAAACAAATTAAAAATCAACGTATACTCTGTGTCTTTTGACCAGATGGGATGATATGACTGGTGCCTCAAAAACTCTCTAATGGGGTGGTTGTCAATATTCTTATAAGCACAGCAAGCCGGTATTACCATCAATGTTCCCTTAAGCAGCAATTCAGGACTGTCGGGCATCTCAAGTTTCTGAAGAAGATTTCGAAATAAATTAAAGTCATCCGCCTCGGCATCTTCTCGAAATTTTTGTTCCCATTGTTCAGGGCTATCTTTCATTTTCCTTCGGCCGGATAAAATTGTTTGAAATAATGCAGCAAATAGATTTTAAGCTTATTTTTGATGCCTTCTGAATTCTTTTCACACCATTCGGAATAATTGTCCACCAAGGCTATCGCTTCTGGATCATTTACGTTTGACACCTCTTTTGCCCACTTGCCATTTTTCTCAAGATACCCGTTTGCGCCAAGCCAGATCCACGCCGGGTCATTAATAGCGATAATCTCGACTTTATTGCCAAACCTTGATTGTAGATACCTGGCTTGTTTATCCCCTTTATATACAATAATGGTCTGTGGCCTTAAGGTTTCAATTTCTTTTGCAACTAAGTCAAAATTGCATTCCAGGTATTTCATTTCCTGAGGTATGGTTTTTCTCAGTTTATTTGGATTCAGATCTTTTCCATTCCGCCGCAAAGAAAATTTGAAAAAATTCGATAACGCAAATTTGTCCAGAATCCTTCGCTTGTCATAAATTTTTTCTCCAAATCGGGCGTATAAAAAAATCCCCAAAACCCCCCAAGCGACCCCATAAGAACCGATAAAGTCAGGAACTTCAAATGCCTCATCTGGATATTGTCGGTCAAAGCTTGGGGTATAAAAGAGCCTTGCAGTCAATTTTTCTCTTTGGTTTTCGATTAATGCCGACCATTTATCACGAATATCGGAGTGCCTTTCCGGCGAAAAATTGTTTGCCGTGCCATAAAAAAGCGTCCGTGATTCAGCATAATCTTTACCAATAAACGGAATGTACGGAGGGAAAATTTCACCATCAACGGTTCTTGAAGAAATATCCTCTTTGATTGCTCCTAGTTTTGAACAATCCCAGCTTGAAAACAAATCCATCAGGGTGTTTTTTATGAGGTCCATTTTGTTTACCCTCGAATCCGCTGAGGCAAATTAAAAAGCTCATACCAGAGGCTCATTTTCAACCTCGTCATTATTGGGAACTTCTGAAAAAACCCATCCTGAATAAAGCCTTATCCCGTCAATGGCAGCAAGAAAAGAAAGCTCATCTTTCGCGGGCTTCACATTATATAATTGCACAAACTGAACAAAATCCTCGAAATGGTTGTCGGCGTCTTGCTCAACAAAAGACT
>PXBT01000131.1 GCA_003566815.1 Caldisericota bacterium | reverse complement strand
GAGCTCTGCAGGAGAGCTGGAAGGCATCCAGTATGCCAACAACAACACCTTAAGCCAGACCTGGACCCAAAAACAACTAACTGAACTGAGTGTCATGCAGGGGCAGACCTCCCTGCTCAGCTCCACCCAAAGCTACTCAAGCAACCAGCAGATGGAGGAGCTGGCCTTCTGGGTGGCAGCAGGAGGCACTACCCTGAGTGAGCGCTATGAACTGGACCATGATGGACAGGGACGCCTGAGCACCTTAAGCCGGGACAGTGATAACCGAGAAATCACCTATGGCTATGACCAGAACCTGGGACGATTGAACAGTCTGGCTTTCTCCGATCTGGGCACCTATACCCTGGATTATACTACCGAAGGCTTATTGGAGACGGTCACCTACCCTGGGCAACAGGGAGCGGAAAGCTATACCTATGGCGGCGAAGGACAACTGCAAAGCATTCTGTATCCGGACACCACAGAACTAAGTTTAGCCTGGAATGATCGGGATAAAGTAGGCATGATTACCTATGAAGATGATCAGATGGAAATCCATCAATATGCTCTCACCTATGATAACCGAGGCAACCTCAAGAGTGCTTCCTATGCCAGCGGGGGCTTACAAGGCCATACCTGGGAGTTTCAATGGGGACCGCAAGGACTGGAGTTAGCCATTAAGAGAATTGGCATGAGTCCCGTCATTACCCAGAACTTCAGCACCGACCCCATGGGTAGAATCCTCTCCATGACTTACCAGGGCCCCACCTACGGTGGAGAGCTCTACTTCCACTATGATGTGCAGGGCAATACTTCACTCCTGACCGACAGCAATGGATCTCCTGTCGCCAGTTTCAGGTATGATCTGCACAATGGTAGAATTGCAGCATCCTGGAATCCCAACAACCTGGAAATTATGAATCTGAAAGGTGGAAGACAGGGAAGTATTCGAATCACAACAGCGGTTACAGGCTTTAATCGAGACCTTTATATCCAACCCTGGCCTCCCATTGAAATTAATCCGCTTCCTACCAATGGAAATGGCAATGGTGGCGAGTGGGGAGGCATAGGAGCAGCCATTGGCATTGGAGCATATATGGATCTTAGAGTAAGAGAAACTGAGAAAGATTGTGGAGCAAGCAAAGCTGGCGGAAAAAGATGTTGGGATGATTATAATAATTGCGTAAGAAATTGTTTTTACTCACAAGATCCTTATAGCTTTGATGCTGATGATCCTAGCTCAACAGAATATAATAAAGATGCATGGGAGAGATGGGAAAGATGGGATGAAATAAAAGAACTGCTTAGTAATTATTACATAGATCAAGAAATGGATTTTGCTGATTTATTAATTGATATTGCACATGGTCTTTCTAGTAAGGATTTAATAGGAGCAGCCCTTGCTATTATTCGTAGAAAGTTAAAAAGCGAAAGAGAAGAACGAAAAATAAAAAATACTTTGGATCGTAGGTTAAATAGAGCACTTATGAGAAATGAAGGAGTTGAATTATGGGATGACATAGCATATTGGATGAATACCGAAGTACATTGCAGGAAGGCTTGTGATCATCTCAGACCAAAGAGACCTCCAAGCCGACGACCAGGAGGCGGGTCAGGTGGAGGTTTTGCATAACTTGGAAGGAGAAATAAATTTTATGAAATACAATATTTTAAAAAATCATTTAACTTGCATATTAGTACCATTTTTTTTAATTATCTTCATAAACACATCCTGTCAAACAACACCGTTGAATGCAACGCAAAATAATTTTACAATTATTCACCATGAACGCCCTAGTATTAATCACCCCGTAATTGCATGGACCTATCATCAATCAGAAGATGATATCCGTATATCAAGCATGACTAATTCACCTTTAATCGATCAGCATGGGTATCTATATTTTATTGACAGAGGCACAATTAAATCTCTTGATGCAGAAGGTCAGCTCCGTTTTGAAAAGGAAGGGTTTTTCAGTGGAGAAAACAGCTTCCTTATCGCCAAAGAAGGAATCATAGCCAGATCACGCAACAAAGTAGTGTTAATGGATCATCAGGGATCTTTGTTATGGGAAGTGGAAGTAGGCTGGATAGATGGTTTATTTTTATCACCCAAAGGCTCTCTAATTGTTTTTTCTTATGATCAAGCAATAGCCCTTGATGCTAAAGGAAATACAAAATGGACACTGGGCCTAAGTGAAGATTTATTTTTTTACGATCAATATTTTTTTGACACAGAAGGCAATGGATATTTTTTCTTTTCGATTATAGATAAAGAGACCTATATTCCAGAGGAAGGTTGTTATGATTTTGATGATTATTTGATTTCAATCTCTCCAGAAGGTCAACTACGATGGAAAAATTTGTTGACACAAGACCGAAATTTGATTAGCCGATTTGTTCCAAGCAACCATCTTATCAAGGATACTTTTTTGTTAGCATATTATCAAAACACGTATTTACATCAGGATGAAGGCCCAATAAAGATAATAGCTTATGATACGCAAGGTAATGAAGCTTGGGAAACAATCATTGATCAGTCAGTGCTTTCCTATGCAGTAAACCAAAGTAATCAATTCTACATAGCTTTCAATGATCAAGCGGAATCAAAAGCACATCTCAGATGCTATTCTTCCAATGGAGATGAGCTATGGGGGACAACTTTGGAAGGCAGAGTGACCAGTAGTCCTGGGGTGGATGATCAAGATCATATATACATAGGAGTCATAAACAATAAATCTTCATACCTTTGCGCATTTGATAATCAAGGAAATGAACAATGGAACCTCTTGGTAGACCGGTTTATGGGGCTAGCACATCCCCCTCTCTTGGATCCCTTCAGAGGATTGTATCTAACTGCAAGCGCCAAAACATTGATATTTTATGTGCTGGATAAAGAATGAATGCATAATCTTATTCATGGGCTATAAAGTTATTCCTTGTAG
>PXBT01000192.1 GCA_003566815.1 Caldisericota bacterium | reverse complement strand
TGGAAGGGTGTTTCTTACAAGTTGTGGTTTTATTGCAATATGTTGCAGGTTAGTGGTTTGGAAATCATTATTTTAAAACAAGTATGTAATATAAGTCATTAAGAAATGAAGCATATAACAATCAAGGATATCGCCAAAGAATTGAATCTTGCTGTATCTACCATCTCAAGGGCATTTAATGAAAAATATGATATTCACATCCATGTTCCTGAGGGCTCTATACCAAAGGATGGTCCTTCTGCGGGAATTGCTCTATTTTCCGCCATCACTTCACTGTTTTTAGAGAAAAAAGTGCCAGCAGATTTTGCCATGACAGGCGAAATAACACTTAAGGGTAGGGTTTTGCCCATAGGAGGCTTGAAGGCAAAATTACTTGCAGCAAGAAGAGCAGGCATAAAAAAGGTAATTATTCCAAAAGATAACGAAAAAGATGTACTGTATATTCCCAAAGAAGTTTTGGAGGACTTAACATTAATATACGTGAGTCATTTGGATGATATAATTAAAATACTATTTAAAAATAAATAATAATTTAATTTTTTAATTACTGTGATAAAATAGACATTATGGAATCGATAGGTAAAACGCTACGCGATAAAAGAATAGAGAAAGGATTAACTATAGAGGATGTTTCCGATGCTATAAAAATTCGTCGGAAATATCTCGAAGCTATAGAAAGTGGCAATTATAGCGAAATACCTGATATTGTTTACACTAAAAGTTTTTTGAAAATTTATGCTGAATATTTAGGATTAGATAGAGTATTAGCATTAAAACGCTTCATGGATGAAACTTCCCAGGAAGAATCCGTTTCTATTAATCAGAAATCTTCAGTGGTTACAAGAGAAAGAAATTATCTCAATGCATCAAAAAGGGGCAGTTTTTCCCGATGGGCAACCTATGCCTCATTTTTGTTAATCATTGGTTTGTTGGCGTGGATTTCAATTGCTTTTGTTTTCAATGCCGACAATTCATCATCTGAAATGCCATCTCCTCCTGCTCGGGAGCAAGAATCATTAATAGACGAGACACAGGAGCCGCCCATTCAGGATGATTTGAAGGATAGGGAAGAAGAAACGAGTGAAGATGCTACTTATGTTCCCGATCCGACAATTCCCCTTGATCAAATTGAAGTACCGGATCAAGAGCCTGAAATTTTGCTCGACACTTTGAGTGTTGTGCTAACATGTACCAACAGAGCATGGGTAAGTCATGCCATTGATGATGAAACGAGTGAATCCTTTATCATGTCTCCAAACGAAACTCGCACTATTAATGCTGAACGTAGGATTATGTTCAACTTTGGCAATGCGGGTGGCTTGCATATAACCATCAATCAATTTGAATTGGGTGTTATAGGAGCATCGGGTGAGGTGATGGATCTTGAGGTAATTCTTTCACCAACAGAATCTATACAGGTGAATGTGATTAAGGATGGAAATATCATCGACACAAAAATTTTTACAAGATAATAATAGCAGATTAAAGCATTCTCTGGTTGTCAACCTGGGTTGTCCTAAAAATCAAGTGGAAGCTGAAAAGCTTTGCTATGTTTTAAGGCAAAATGGCATTAATGTTATCCAGGAAAACAATCAAGAGTATAATGCTGTATGGATCAATACTTGTTGCTTTGTTGATTCAGCAAGGCAGGAAACATTTGAAACCATAGCTCAGTATTATGATAATGAAAATATTGAAGTCATCATTTTTGGCTGCTTTGCAACAAAGTATGGAGAATTGCTTAAGCAAAGTTTTCCAAAAGCTACATTAATCACAAACAAAGATTTTTTAATGGAAGATCATTCCACTTCAAGAATCTTGTCCAATCCTTATAGCGCTTATTTAAAAATTGCTGAGGGTTGCAACCGTTCTTGCAAGTTTTGCATCATACCATCGATCAAAGGTCCATTTGTGAGTTATTCTGAAGAAAAAATCCTCCACGAAGCTACGCTAATCAAGCAGAGCTATCCGATTCAAGAGATCATACTTATAGCCCAGGATACCCAGGCTTACGGTTCAGATCAAGCATCAAAAAATATAAATTTATTATCATTGGTCAAAAAGTTAGATGCTTTAAATCTTTTTAAATGGATAAGAGTAATGTATCTTTTCCCAACCGCACAATATGAATATCTTGATGAATTGTTATCTGTTCCTTCTGTGGTTCCTTATATTGACATTCCTCTTCAACATACTGTGCCCCGCATTTTATCATCCATGAACCGACCTGATGATATTGATAAAATGTTATACACCCTCCATCAACTCAGAAAAAAATATCAAGACTTAACCATAAGATCAACATTTATTGTTGGGTATCCCGGCGAAAAATTAAATGATTTTGAAAGTTTGTGCCAGACATTGGAAGCATTTAAATTTGATCGTGCAGGATTTTTTGCTTATTCAGATGAAAAAGATGCCCCTTCAAGCAAGCTGAAAGATAAAGTGGACGATCATGAAAAAAATAGAAGACTTCAACATGCCTATGCTTTACAGGAGTCAATTTCTTTGACGCAAAACAATCACTTATTGCATAAACAATTACCTGTATTGCTTGAAAGCTGGAATCCAATCAATCGAATCTTTTGCGGAAGAACTCCAAAAGATGCACCCGAAATAGATCAACACATCTTAATTTCAGCGCCAAGCCCATCATATGCTCGAAAGTTGGGATCTATCATCACTGCTACTGTTACCAAGGCACATCCATTTCATATTGAAGGAATTTTTTCATGAGCTTATTATTGGATCTTCATAATACTATGGCTAAAAATAATTTAAAACTCAGTATTGCAGAATCCTGCACTGGAGGATTGATTTCATCCATGATTGTAGCGATGCCCGGTGCTTCAGTTTGGTTTGCTGGAGGAGTAATCGTATACAGCATTGAAAGTAAAATGAAATTGCTGGGCATCAGTCAAGACGACATTCTTCAACACGGAGCTGTTTCTCATGCTATTTGCAAACAAATGGCAGAAAAAACAAGACATCATCTTTCAACAGATATAGGCATTTCAATAACAGGAAATGCAGGACCAACAGCAGAAAAAAATTCAACAACAGGAATTGCATACATAGGGTTCAGCATGCGCAATCATTTAGATGTCAAGCAGGTTGAATGCAAAGACAATCGCTTGCTTGCTCAAGATTATTTTGCTCAACAATGTATCAATTTGATTGTTCAAAACTTAAATGACAGGGGAGCTCATAGATGAGGTTATTTTTTGCCATTCCTCTGCAAGATCAACTAAAGCAACATATTCAAGATAAAATGCCCCTGCTTGATAGAAATTTTCCAAGAGGAACATGGGTAAAACCTGAAAATATGCATATTACATTATTATTTTTAGGAGAAGTTGAAAAAAGCCTTGTTCCTGAGCTTCGAGAATCTGCAATCTTCCTGGCAAAACAATTTAAGGCTGATTCTTTAGTCGTTAATGAATTGGGCGCATTTCCGTCAAAAAAAGTAGTCAAGACTCTATTTTATGCGCTTAATCATCAGGAATGGTTGGAAAACTTAGGGTATGATTTAAGAAAAAATATGTTTGCATTTGGCATCAATGATAACAAAGGCTTTCATCCTCATATCACCCTTTCAAGATTTAGAGTCCCCGTCAAAGTTAACCCCCGTTTTAATTGGAATATGCATCAAATAGATCATCATTTTGAAGTGGATCGTTTTGAATTGATAGAATCTAAATTAAGTGCCAGAGGTCCGGCCTATAGGACCGTAGCAAAATTTTACCTTAATAAGGAGGAATAGAAAAATGGAAGAAAAAGATAAAGCATTAGAATCAGCAATGTTGCAAGTGACCCGCTCTTATGGAAAAGGATCCATAATGAAATTGGGTGACTCGATGCATAAAGTTATGGAAGATGCTGTGCCAACAGGAATATTTGCGCTTGATGTCGCTTTGGGGGTCGGGGGCTTCCCAAGAGGTAGAATCATTGAAATTTATGGAGCAGAAGGTTCAGGAAAAAGCACCATCGCTCTTCAAGCAATTGCTGAAGTGCAAAAGAAAAAAGGCAAAGCAGTGTATATTGATGCAGAACACGCTTTAGATCCCAATTATGCAAAAACATTGGGTATCAACATGGATGAATTGGTTATTTCACAACCTGACTATGGCGAGCAAGCTCTTGAAATAGCTGAAATTCTTATACGCAGTGGCGCAGTGGACCTGGTGGTAATTGATTCTGTTGCAGCCTTAGTGCCAAAAGCTGAGCTCGATGGCAATATGGGAGACCAGCAAATGGGATTACAGGCACGATTAATGTCTCAAGCCATGAGAAAGCTTACAGGTGTCTTGAACAAGTCAGGTTGTTCTGCAATCTTTATAAACCAGCTAAGAGAAAAAATTGGGATCGTTTTTGGCAACCCTGAAACAACTACCGGGGGCAGAGCCTTGAAGTTTTATTCCACTATTCGTATCGAAGTTAGAAGAGGCGATATGATAAAAGATGGAACCACAAATATAGGACAGGAAGTAAAATTAAAAATTGTAAAAAATAAAGTTGCTCCACCATATGCCACTTGTGTTTTTGATCTGATGTACGGAAAAGGCGTATCGCATGTAAGCTCGGTGGTTAATCTTGCATTGGAAAAAAATATTATCAGCAAAAGTGGCTCATGGTATGCTTACAATGACGCCAAAATTGGCCAGGGGCAGGAAAATTCAAAAAAATATTTATTGGAAAATCCAGATATTCTTGAGAAGATTGAATTTCAAATTCGAGATGCTTTTGGGCTAAGCAATAAAAAAACACAAGAAAAAAATGGAAAGCAAAAATAGTGCTTATCAAGCATGCTTGAAGATGCTTTCAAGAAGAAATTACTTTTCATTTGAGTTGGAAAAAAAGTTAATGGAAAAATCGTTTTCTTCAGAGGAAGCATTAAAAGCTATTGAGCTATGCAAAGAAAATTTGCTGATTAATGATGAACAAACCATAACATCATTTATCAAATATGCTCAGGATACAAAACGATACGGTGAATTTAAATTGCGTCAAAAATTATTAGAAAAAGGTGCACCCAGGGAATGGGTCGATCAAAATATGGAGATGCAATATGACCGAGAAAAAGAGGAAGAGAACATAAAGCACTGGATACACTATAAAAAAAATCAACTTAAAGAAAAAGCTGAAGATCATGCAAAAATCCATCGATTTCTTCAGCAAAAAGGTTTTTCATATCAAGCTTATAGAAAAGAAATGGAGGAAATTTTATGACCTACTTGTGGATATTAATCGGATTACCCATAGGCATAATTGCCGGCTATTTTTATAGAAAATTTGTTGCAGAAGGCAAAACAAAACAAGCAGAAGAGCTGGCAAAAGAAATTGTACAAAAAGCCCAAAAAGAGGCAGAAACCAGAAAAAAAGAAATCATTATACAGGGTAAAGACGAAGCCCTGAAGATGAAAGAAGAAATTGCGCGAGACAATAAAGAAAGAGAGCAGCATCACAAGAAAAGCGAAAACAGGATTAAACAGCGAGAATATGAGTTGGACAAAAAAAATGAACAAAATGAAAAGAAAATAAAACAATTAAACCAAAGAGAGCAAGAAATAAATAATCTCCGACAAAAAGTTTCCAATGAACTGGAAGCTGCAAAAATGGAACTTCAACGAGTTGCAAACATGAGCGAAGAACAAGCCAGAGAGATATTGCTTAAAAAAGCAGAGGGTGAAATTGAGTATGATCTGGCATCAAGGTTTAAAAATATTGAAGAACAAATGAAATACGATGCTGAAAAAAAGGCAAGAGAAATCATTTCATATGCAATACAGCGTGTTGCTGTAGATCAGACTAATGATTCCACCATATCGGTTGTGCCTTTGCCCAATGATGAGATTAAGGGAAAAATTATTGGCAGAGAAGGAAGAAATATAAGAATATTTGAAAGCCTTACGGGTGTTGATCTGCTTATTGATGATACCCCCGAAGTTGTAACCATTTCTTCTTATGATCCTGTAAAAAGAGAAATAGGGCGCATAGCTTTGGAAAAGTTAATTCTTGATGGACGAATTCATCCTGCTCGAATTGAAGAGTTGGTGCAAACCGCTATTGAAGAAGTCGATCAGGTGATCATAGCAGAAGGCGAGAATACCATTTTAGAACTTGGCATACGCTCCATGCATCCCGAACTATTGAAACTCATAGGAAAACTAAAATACCGTTCAAGCTACTCGCAAAATGTTTTGGCTCATTCAAGGGAAGTTGCACTTATTGCTGGCACCATAGCAGCTGAAATAAATGAAGATGTTGAAAAAGCTAAACGCGCAGGATTGCTTCATGATATTGGCAAAGCCATTGACAGAGAAGTTGAAGGTTCACATGCAAAACTGGGAGCTGAACTGCTTCAAAAATACAATGAATCTCCCGAAGTAGTAAATTCTGCAGAATCACATCATGGCGATGTACCCTATAACTCCGTCATATCCTGCATCATACAAGCCTCGGATGCTATATCTGCATCTCGTCCAGGAGCAAGAAAAGAAGATGTCCAGGCTTATATCAAGAGGATTCAATCACTCGAAAAGATCAGCAACGAATTTACCGGAGTGGAAAAATCCTATGCTGTGCAAGCAGGGAGAGAGCTCAGAATCATTGTAAAGCCAGGAGAAATTGATGACATCATGCTTTCCAAGTTATCTTATGATATCGTAAGAAAGATTGAAGGCGAAGTTGAATATCCCGGGCAAATCAAAGTGTTGGTGATAAGAGAGACGCGAGCAGTAGCTTATGCAAAATGATGAGCTGAGAATCCTTTTTTTAGGTGACATTGTAGGTAATCCTGGAAGAAAGGCTGCTATCAAGTTTGTCCAGGCTCATCGCAAACAGGTAGATTGCATTATCGCAAACTGTGAAAATGCATCTGGAGGAAAGGGCATCACAATAGCAAATGCTCAGGAATTGATGGATGCCGGCATCGATGGTATGACCTCGGGCAACCACATATGGCACAAAAAAGATATAGCCACACTTCTTTCTTCCTCTCACCAGATTATTCGCCCATTGAATTATCCCCCGGGCACTCCTGGTGAAGGATATACGGTATTAAACCTGCAAAACAACATCAAAGTGGGGTTAATAAATTTGCTGGGAAGAATCTATATGGAAACAGTGGATTGCCCCTTTCGATGTCTGGAAGAACCGCTTGAAAAATTGAACGCTGTTACTCCTATCCTATTGGTTGATTTTCATGCTGAAGCCTCTTCCGAAAAGAGAGCCATGGGTTTTTTTTTAGATGGTAAAGTGAGTGCCGTTTTAGGCACTCACACCCATGTGCAAACCAATGATTTTCAATTGCTCCCAAAGGGGACTGCCTATATTACAGATGCTGGAATGACAGGCCCACACCACTCTGTTATTGGCGTAAAAAAAGAAATCATTGTGCAAAAATTTGTTACCCAAATACCTGAACATTTCGATGTTTCCAAAGAATCCATACAAAGAGTGGATTATGTAGAAATTATCTTAAACAGACAAACAGGCAAAGCCATTAGCATAAAAGGATGTCATGAGCTAATAGATGAGTAATCAGCCATTATTTTTCATCCAAACGATTGGATGTCAAATGAATTCATATGATGCGGAAGTATATCGAAATTTTTTACTAGCTTCCGGGTGGTTGGAAACAGATCAAATCAATGATGCCTTGCTGGTGATGGTCAACACTTGCGCAGTGAGGCAAAAATCAGTAGATAAGGCAAAAAACTTTATATTAAGGCTCCAGCATTTAAAAAAAGAACGATCTTTTTATGTGGGCCTTACCGGATGTGCTTCCAGTCTGGATGATTTTGAAAAACTTATAAAAAAAGGCTCTGTTGATTTTTACCATGGCCCTCTCAATGCAATGGAAGTTCCGGAATCATTTAAAGAATTTACAGGCAACCTCTACTCCTGCTCAAACAAGATAACCGCAACTTATCAAAAGAAAAGCTCCATCTCTGCCTACCTTCCCATCATTCATGGCTGTAATTCTTTTTGCAGTTATTGCATTGTACCTCTGGTCAGAGGAAGAGAAATCAGCATACCCTTTGATATTCTTCACAAAACAATCCGGCAAGGGGTGTCGGAAGGCATAAAAGAATGGCTTTTATTGGGACAAAATGTAAATCATTATGGGATGGACTTTAAGCAAAAAATTACATTTTCTTCCCTGATGAACAAGATTGCATCCATAGATGGAGTACTCAGACTTGACTTCATCACTTCTCATCCCAAAGAGTTTGAGGAGGACTTGCTAAAAGTAATGCAAGATCATCCCACCATATACAGGCACTTTCATCTACCCTTGCAAAGCGGCGACGATGAAATACTCCTTCGAATGAAAAGAGGCTATACTGTTGCCAGATATGAGTCTGTAATAGAAAAAATCAGACATTATTTTCCCAATGCTTCATTGACTACGGATATTATTGTAGGCTTTCCCGGAGAGACAGCAAAAAGCTTTGACAACACCATGCAATTTATTGAAAAAATAAAATTTGACACCGTTTATGCAGCAGTTTATTCCCATCGACCTGGAACGCTTTCATCTACCTTTCCCGATATCCTAAATCCGGAATATTCAAAAAAACAACTTCAAGAATTGCTGGATATGCAAAAAAACATCGCGCGCATACAATTGAAAAGGTTTTTGAATAGCACCAACGAAGTTTTTATTTTGTCATCCAAAGGTGCGCATACCTATGAAGGCAAGACTCTTGAAGAGAAGAGCATCATTGTTAGCTCAACGCATGAGCTGAAAGCAGGAGATCTTGCAAAGGTATCGATTGAAAGCATCAAAAAAGGTGTTTTGCATGGGAGCGTTTTAGTGTGAAGCAATTTAAGGATTTTGATGCTATCGATCATGCTGTTGCCAAGCTGATTGAACCCTATCAAGCCAACATATCTACAATTTATCAGCAAAATTTTTTAAAGATATTAAATGCTTTCAAATATGCAGGAGTTGCCAGCCACCAACTTAGCCCTTCGTATGGATACGGCCTGTCGGATAGTGGTATTCAAGCTATCGAAAGGGTATTTGCTTTCATCTTCAAAGCTGAATCTGCCCTGGTCAGACCACAGCTTTCCACAGGCACCCAGGCGCTCTTTCTGATCCTTAAAACTTTGCTAAACAAAGGCGACAAACTATTAAGTCTTTGCGATCACCCCTACGAAACACTTCAGGCTTGCATAGGGATCCAACCACAAGATATAACGAATCATCTCATTCATAAAGGAATAATTTATGAAATGATGAATATTATCGACAATGAAAATGATTTAAAACAACAAAAACAAGACCCGCAAGTCAAAGTCATCTGGATTCAAAAATCTTGCGGATACAGCCAAAGAAGAACCATTTCCAACCAGGAAATCTCAAAGTGGATGCCAACCTTGAGAGCAATGTACCCCAATGCCATTGTAGCAGTGGACAATTGCTATGGCGAATGGGTCGAAGAGATCGAGCCCATAGAAGCTGGCGCTGACATTTGCGCTGGATCATTGCTAAAAAATCCTGGAGGGGGCCTGGCAAAAACTGGAGCTTATCTGGCAGGAAAAAAAGAGCTTGTTCACGCATGCGCTGATGAATTAATTGCACCCGGAATGGGTTTTGAGACCACTCCCAATCTTGGTTATACGGACAACATCCTCCAGGGGCTTTTTATATCCCCTTTAATTGTAAAAGAAGCTCTGCATGGGATGCTCTATTTATCTTGCTTCATGGAATTGATGGGCTATGAAGTTTGCCCACGATATTGCGACCCTTTGTATGATATTGTGCTGAAAATAGCAATGAAAAATAAAACCCAATGGCAGTGGATGGCAGATACCGTGCAAGCTGTTTCTCCCATAGACTCTTTCGTAACCCCCGTTGCCTTTGAGCATAAAGGCTATTCTGCTCCTATTATCATGGCCGGAGGAACCTTTGTGCCTGGCTCATCCATTGAATTTTCTGTGGATGGTTTTGCAACACCTCCCTACCATATGTATTACCAGGCAGGCATGATGGCGGAGCAATCCAGATATTTGGCAAAAACGCTCTTTGAGACACGAGCCTTGGTTGACTGAAATAATATAATCGGGCTTACATTTGCCTATATAGAAATTTCATTTTGACTTAACGGGAGCTCACACAAATCAATGATAGATATCATCAGCTAAATACTTATTATTAAAAAATTTCGAGCTTGAATAGATCCTTTTAAACATAATAAAGGAAAGGTGTGATTCGTCCTGGTGAGGCAAAAAGAGAATATTTTTTTTTTGCCATATAATCAAGCCAAAAGTAAATATATTTTCCGTTTCAAACTAATGGAAGGTATAATAGAGCTTCAAGATCCTTGAGGGAGGATAAAATGAAAAGAAACATGAAACATCTGGCTTTAGTCTTGGCAATTGCTATCATGCTCAGTGGTTGCACAGGCGTTGTTTCTAATGAGCAACAAATCACCAACCAGGGAAATACAGCAGGAAATATAGTGAACCTTGGATTTGTAGCTCAACAGGGAGACTGGCTTTATTACAATACACATAATGGTGAAGATTTTTCTCTTTGGAAAAAAAAATATCCATAATGAAAGAGGGCGAAAAAAAATAGTAGATGAAAAAGGTTTCTTTCTTCATATTATTGATGATTGGATCTATTATCGCATTTTCTCAAAAAATGGTATCTTTAAAATACGCACTGATGGAACCCAGCGCACACAACTTGCTAATGATAAAACAAGATCCATCAATGTAGTGGACAATTGGATATATTTTAGCAGCTTCGATACAAGAAGTGTCCATAAGATGCTCATCGATGGAACACAACGCACTACTCTTACTGATGATCTTGCTGATTTCATCAATGTGGTGGATGGGTGGATTTATTACATTAAGGATTGGCTATCTATCTATAAAATGCGTACTGATGGAACAGAAAAAACGATTATTTACAGCCAAGAGCCTGACTCAAGAGGCGAAGGAAGGTATATTGATTTTCTAAATGTTCAAAATGAATGGATTTATTACTTGGATTATAGTGAAAACATTGATTATGGAGACTCAGGTAAGATATTTAAAATCCGACCCACTGGAAATGATAGAACAAAAATTACAGATGAAAGATCAAAATCGATAAATATTATTGGACAATGGATCTACGGCTTTGATGACTGTAACGATGACTTTGATGATGATTTCGATTTTTTTTCTCCCTTGTTTCCTTTGTGTTTCTTCCGCATTCGTACCGATGGCACTGACCGTCAGTTGGTTGAATAAGCTTATAGTTATTGTTGGATATAGAAGGGCCACCCAGCTATACCATCAAGCAAATTAAAAACATTTTTATACCCTTGCCTAACCAATATTTCACTGGGAGGTAGAGACCGTACGCCAGTGTTACAGTAGATCAATATATAGTCATTTTTTTCAAGCCTGTGGTTTCTAAAAGCTTGAGGAGAAAATTCTTCAGCAGGAAAGAGGATGGCACCTGGAAGGTGCCCTCTTTGAAATTCAGGTTTTGTGCGTATATCCAGGATCTTCCATTGAACACTATGTTGGGCTTGATGAAAATCTACACTGGTGATGTTATAGTAATGACCTATCATGCCCTCTTCGGATCGTGTTGAAATAGGAATTGGAGGGCCAGGTCTGGAACGAAGAGAGTCTTGAGAGTGAACTTGATGATTAGTCATGCTATCTTCCTTTGTTGTTGTTAACATACTTGATGAAGGATTGCAGGATAGCCAAAAAAAGTGGAAAAGAAATAAGAGAAGAAACATTAACCGAAATCTCTTTTTGAAAAATTTTAACATTCTTCGATAAACCATTGAATGCCTCCCTATTGCTTCTGAAAAGTAAAAATCATTCGCGGAGTATTGATTGAAAAGGGCTTCTTATCATAATTGCCCCATTTATGAATAATTTCTAAATGATATTTTCCTGCCAATGCAATTAATTCATGTGCACTGTATAGCCTCAAGTTTCTGCTATATATTTCTTGATTGCCCTTTGGATCTATCCATATGCGACGAGTTTTTTGCCTGGAAGTGAAGGGATTAAAGGCATGTCTTTCCAGCAGTAAACCATTTTCTTTGTTTCTCCACTTTTCATGCAGATAGTTTTTTAGAATATAATCTCTATTTTCAATATCGATAAGGATCTTGCCATCATCTTTGAGCGCATTTGATAGATTATTCATCAGTAATTCATTCTCTTCATCAGAAAAATAACCAAAGGAAGTGAAAAGAAGGATAATAGCGTCAAACTTTTTTTCATAATTGATGGATCTTGCGTCCATGCATATAGGATGAATATTCAAACCTGCAGATGATTTGACTATAGTTTGGATGAAAGGTTCATACAGATCTATAGCAGTTACCTCAAAGCCTTTTTTTGCCAGGGGGATGGCATGTCTGCCTTCTCCACAAAATACATCAAGAATATGAGCGTTTTGGGCAAGATTAAGAGCATCCTGGATCATATCGAGCTGAGCCTGGGTCATGGATGCTGGAATTTGGTCCAATACCCAGGCTTTGTATTGATCGTTATAAAATTGCTCAAACCATTCTTTGGCGTTATTTTTCATAAAAAATAATTACAGTTCAATGATAGTTAGCCAGGACAAACTGAAGTATAAGTTGCTATCAGGATCAAATCGGGATGAAGCTCCAAAGCTTTATCAAAAATTGCTCTGACAGCGCCGAAAACATCATCTTTTTCGCCTTTGACAAGAGTACTCATAGTAGTTACGGTATATGAGACAGGTAGCTGATTTAATGATGTAATGCATTCGTTAATGATGGATTTAAAGTTTTCTGCTCCCAAAGGATAAGCTGAAACTTGACACTGAATCATAAAAAACCTCCTAAAAAATTAATTAATGGACTGTGATGGATCATTCATGGAAAAATATTTTGATGAAGCAGGGTTTTTTAGCCATTCCATTATCTGGGCAACAGCTTCCTCAGGAAGCATTATTCCGCGACTTTGTAATGCATATACTGGATTTTGCATCAAG
>PXBT01000085.1 GCA_003566815.1 Caldisericota bacterium | reverse complement strand
CGCCAGCCGAAGTTTTGCGGCTCACGCCGGGAATGCTCAAGCTCCACCCCAACCCGAAGGTGCCATTGCCGTTACCGGTACTGTAGACGAGATTGAGTTCTGGCTGGAAGCCTTTGCGGCCTGGCGGCAGGGCGATGGGTACCGTAAAGTTGCCGGTGCCAGTGTGGAGGTCGGGCGAGAATTTCTCGCCGATACCGGATAGGGCGCCGCCGCCTTTGGGGAGGGAGATAACTTGGCCAGAGGGATTTGCTTGATTGCTCATACTTGACACTATCTCTTTGAGCTATGCACTGCTTTAGAGGATGACTTACTCATGGTATTTGCTGCCCAAAAAATGCGTAAGGCGGCTGACCTGAAGAGTCCAACCGTGATTGTTTTGGTTGATAGAACAGATCTAGACACCCAGATCAGCGGAACCTTCAATGCAGCAGACATTGCAAATGTAGAAACCACCGAGAGCATTAGCGAGTTACAGACCATGTTAGAGCGGGACACCCGCAAGATCATTATCTCCATGATCCATAAGTTCCGGGATGCTAAGGCTAATATGAACACAAGGGACAACATTATTGTGCTGGTAGATGAAGCCCACAGAACACAGGAGGGCGATCTTGGTCGACAGATGCGGGCTGCTTTGCCCAATGCATTTCTGTTCGGATTAACCGGCACCCCTGTTAATAAAGCCGATAAAAATACCTTTTGGGCCTTTGGCTCGGAAGAAGATGCAGGCGGTTATATGTCGCGATACACCTTTCAGGATTCCATTCGTGATAATGCCACACTACCCCTCCATTTTGAGCCCCGCTTGGTGGATGTGCATGTAGATAAAGAAACCATAGATAAAGCCTTTGCTCTCTTTAAATACGAGGCGGCACTTACTGATGAAGAAGCAGATGCATTAAATCAGAAATCGGCCAAGATGGCTGCATTTCTGAAATCCCCGGAGCGGGTAGCCAAAATAGTGGAAGACATTGCGAAGCATTTCAATGATAAAGTTGCTCCCCATGGTCTCAAGGCCATGATTGTCACCCCCGATCGTTTCGGATGTGTACAATACAAAGAAGAGCTGGATAAGTACTTTCCTCCGGAGGCAAGTGCGGTGGTCATCTCCACCTCAGCGAATGACGACCTGGAATTCAAGCAACAATGGGGCATTGACAAAAGCAAACAGGAGAAGATTGTTGATGATTTTAATGATGCCCAATCCGATTTAAAATTTATCATCGTTACTGCTAAACTTTTGACGGGCTTTGATGCACCCATATTGCAAACGATGTACCTTGATAAATCTTTAAAAGACCATACACTTTTACAAGCGATTTGCCGTACAAACCGCCTTTTTCCGCAAAAATCTTTTGGCCGTATTGTCGATTATTTTGGGGTATTTGATGATGCGGCTAAAGCATTACAGTTTGACGAAGAAAGCGTGAAGAAGGTGATTTCCAATCTGTCGGAATTGCGATCCAAATTGCCAGATGCAATGAGGGAATGCCTGGCGCACTTCGATGGAGTAGATAGAACCATCGGAGGTTTTGAAGGTTTAGAGGTTGCCCAGAACGCCATAAATAATAATGAGAAAAAAGATGCTTTTGCCCGGGATTACAAATATTTGGCCAAACTCTGGGAATCCTTGTCTCCTGATAGTATTTTGGATGGTTATAACCAGGATTATAAGTGGCTCTCACAGGTATTTGAGTCGGTTAGACCGGCTTCCCCCAACATTGGCAAGCTGTTGTGGTTTTCCTTAGGTGCACAAACCACCAAATTGATTCACGAGAACATCCATGTTGGCGATTTACATCAACTGGAAGAGTTTGTGTTGGATGCCGATGTGATTGAGGAGATTTTCAATAATCCTGATACAAAGAACACCAGAAAACTAGAGAAGATCCTGATAAAGCGCTTTCAAAAACATGAAGGCAGTCCAACATTCAAAAAGCTCAGTGAACGCCTGGAAGAATTGAGGGATAAAGCAGAAAGGGGGCTGATCACTTCCATTGAGTTTGTGAAAGAACTCTGCAAGCTCGCCAAGGAAACCGTTCAGGCAGAAAAAGAAATGGAAACACTTATTCAGGAAAAAACTCCCCAGGCAGCACTGACTGAATTGTTTCTGGAATTGAAAACAGACCAAACCCCTGCGGTTGTAGAGCGAATTGTGAATGACATAGATGCCATTGTGCGGGTAGTTAGATTTCCTGGCTGGCAGCATTCCATTGCTGGCGAAAGGGAAGTTCAAAGTTCTCTCAGGAAAATTCTGTGGGCAAAATACAAGATTAAGGATCAGGTGTTGTTTGACCGGGCATATGCATACATTAAGGAATATTATTAACCAACGTACACTTGTAAGCACATTTACAGGTCGCACAAGCCAACGCTATAACCAAAACTTGCCAAAGAACTTGCCTACCAAATGCACGGCAGCTATAACATTAAATTATATATACACCCTCAACATGACTATTAAATAGCAAATACTCATTTTTATACCCTCCCCCATAACAATACAATCCTGCTCACACGCACTGATCCGGCTAAAAGTAAAATTCCGGTACACCCCTGGCACATATCATCTGTCATTATATAAATCCGTTACCCCCTGCGTACCATGTACCATCAACTTTCCTGCTGACCCGGCTTTATAGCTGAATATTTACCTTGGTAATAAAAAGAATTGAAAACATCGTTTGGAACAATCCCGGATGTCACAAGGTTTTTTGATAGCTATTTGACAACTATTTCACAGCATAACGGTGATAACCGATTTAGGGTATATTATGAAAAGCTGATTGAGATTCGTGACAGGCTTATAGAGATACGCGGTTAATAGACTTTCTTTCTCCATCCCTCCGGATATTGGGTGTAATGACCGTCACTCCGGAGGGTTTTTGTATTTGGGGTCGGCTCACGAAACGGAAGTTAACGTACGTTAGTGCAAATTTATCAAATTATATTG
>PXBT01000107.1 GCA_003566815.1 Caldisericota bacterium | reverse complement strand
TTCAATGAATCAAATAATTCCAATTGAGAAGATGGATGTTCCTTAGAAAGATTTGAGATAATTTTGATCAAAAGACTAATATCTGGCTCTAGACTCATAATTCGGATGTCTTTTTCATAACCTTTTTTCGTCAGTTCCATGATTGTTTCATCACTTTTACGAAGTTGTTCAGAATGTTTTTCCATCAATTCTTTCATATATTTTATAGCTGTTTCATTACGAAAGAGGTTTGTATTTCCGTATGAGAAGACATATTGTAAGATATTTAATATAAGTTAATTTGTAATTAGCTTAATTTTGCCATTAAATAAAAAATACAATATAATAAATCAATTTTAATTTATAAGTATATATACATTTTAAATAAAAATATTAAATCTATTTAATAATATATAATTATAGTTTTATAATGAAGAATAACAAAAGACATAAAATAGAATATGCACGTTATGATTGTCAAAATGGTGTATGTCCGCCGTATAATGCAAATACATATATAACAAACGATTATCCTTATAGATATAGCGGTAGTGGTCAGCCACCATCTGGTATGAATCCGTATATAGATGTAAATAATCCAAAAAAAGCATTAAATTATTATAAACGTATAAGATCAACAGTTCCATATAATCCAAATATAATGTATCCTAAAAATAATAATCCCTCAAAAAATAATAAACAAAGATATGCTCAAATTACATCAATACCAATATACGAAAATATAAATACAGGTAGACCAGAACAATTATTAGATTATAAATATACTGATGGAAGATATAATATATATACAACACGAGACCAAGCTCCAGTAAAATATATAAAAACTAGTGATAATACAAGAACACGTTTTGAAGATAAAGGAAGTAAATATTCTCCTAGATGGTTAGGTTGGAAACCTAAATTAAAAGAAAAAGCAATGAAATATTATTACTTACCATATTTAAAAAAAGATACAGATGTAGAAAGTATACCATATGAACAATATATGTATCATATAAAATATGCAACACCAGAGGAAAATAAACAATTATTAAAAGCATATAATAATAAAGTTTTAAATTATACATATCAACCACCATATAATTTTGTTGAATGGAATGGTAGATTATGGGATTGTTCAAAATTGCCTAAAAACCCAGATAAATTATGTTCAGAAAGTGTATATGTTAATACACCAATGGCAAAATGTCAAGCACAACATAAATTTTTACAAAGAACAGAAGGAGGTCATTGTTCATTAAATGGAAATTTACCACCTAATATAGATTTCGCCAAAAGTGTACAATTAATTCATGATATAGAAGACGCAGATAAACAAGGATTATTATTAAATAATCCAATTGAGAAAAAAAATTGTTGTAATAGAATTAATACTTGGGATGTTCCATCATATCAAGATTATTGGACAAATTATTCTTATAATCCTCAACATAATATAAAATGGAATGAAATTGGTTCAAAAATTAAAAGAGGATTTTAATTAATATTATATAATGATAGAGTTTTATTCTATTTCATAAAGAAAATGTATTAATATTACGAACAATATTATCAATTGAAATATTATTACATTTACTTAAATAATTAATAAATTTATCATTTAAACTATTTTTATTAAATTCATTCAATAAATTCATTAATTTAATATTATAATTATTTATTGTTGGAATTGTTATTGGTGTTTGTATATGTGTTAATGTTGGTGTTTGTATTGTTATTGAATTAGTAATAGTTGGCATATATAATAATAAATTAGTTTGTTTATTCATAAAGGAATATAATTTTTTTTGTTGTGATATTTTAATATTTAAATTTGGATTAGAATTTAAAATTATTATAGCTTTTAATGTAGATATTTTAGAAAAATTAACTAAAAATAAATATAAATAATGGAATATATCAATATCAGTAATAATTAAATATTCTAATGAAGTATTATTAATAACAAAATTATTTATACTAATATCTAATTTTTTTAATGTATTAAAATTAATTTTATTTCTTTTTAAGTTTAAAATTAAAAACTTTAGATTTTTAATTTGTGTAATATTATTAAATAATAAATCTAATATATCAATATAAATACCTTTAATATAATTTAATATAATATCAATACAAATAATTTTAATTTTATTTGGTAATTGTAAATTATTTAATAAAATAGAGGAGTTAGATTTTATTTCATTTTCATTTTCAATATTTTTATATTCTAAATATTGTAATGAAGATGGTATATTTAATAAAATTAATGTATCTAAATTATTTAACGAATTAATTTTATTAAATAAATTTTTATAAATAATATTATTAGGTATATTAGTTTCTCTATTTAAAAAATTAATAATTAATTTTTTTAAATTATTTTTAGTATTAGATTCTATAATATATAATATTGCTTTAATTTCACTTAAATATAAATTTAAATATAATTGTTTTAAATTTGGTAATAATACAAAATTATTAATAATATATTTATTACTATTTTTATCTAAAATAGTATAATAACCATTAAAAATATTAGTATCGTTAGATGATATATATAAATTATTTAATGTATTTTTATTTAAATTATCAAGATATAATTGATGATTTCTGTTTTTAAAATTAACATAAAAAGTTTGTATATTAATTAATTTATTCATAAATTGATCAATAAATAAATTATTAAAATCATTCATAAATGAATTAGTGTAATAATCTAATTCAATATTAGGTATTTTAATAATTTTTAAATTATTTAATGATTTGAATTTAATTAAATTATTAAGTATAGATAAAGAATTAATTTTTAATTTAAATTTAATATAAATTTCTAATTGCTCTAATTTTTTAAATTTACTAATAGATTTAAATAATCTATAAATAGATATTTCATCTTTAATTAAATCAAATTGATATATTTTTAATATTTTAAGATTTTTGAATTTAGATAATAAATTACAAAATTTTTTGTTTTTATCTAA
>PXBT01000024.1 GCA_003566815.1 Caldisericota bacterium | reverse complement strand
TTTAGCCCTTTTAAAAAGAATCGAAAGGGTATAGTGGAGACAAATATCAACATTGTAATAAAAAAAAGCAATAAGAGATAGCCGTATAGCTGGTTGATAAAGAAGATCATAACGATGAAGTAAAGCACGGTAATAAGCTTTGTGCGGGGATCCAATTGATGCAATAAGCTATGCGCAGGAATATATTGGCCTATTGTAATGTTTTTTTTAATTTCCATGGCTTTTCCTGCATCGAATAATTTCTTTAACAGCTTTGTCCAGATTGAAAATGCTATAGTCAATATCTTTCCAGCATTTGGATAAACCCAGCAAGACTTCAGTTACCTGAGGTATCATGAGCCCTAATTCACTTATTTTCTCATGCTGAGCAAAAACTTCTTTGGTTTTGCCCGAAAGAGCTACAATTCCTTTGTGCATGACATATAGTTTGTCTGAAAGGCGCGATATTTCATCCATATCATGTGAAACCATGATAATGGTTATCCCTTTTTCTTTATTAATCTTCATAACCTCATCGAGTATTTGTTCTCTTGTGAAAGGATCCAGTCCGGCAGTTGGTTCATCCAGAATAAGATATTTTGGCTTCATTGCCAATGTACCCGCAATCGCCACCCTTCTTTTTTCTCCACCGCTAAGGAAAAAGGGTTGTCTATTTTTCATTTTCTCGTAATCAAGGTCTACCATATCAAGAGCTTCAACAACTCTTTGCTGAATTTCTTCTTCATTCAGTCCAAGATTTTTAGGACCAAAGCCTACATCTTTCTCTACTGTTTCTTCAAATAATTGCATTTCAGGATACTGAAAAACCATGCCCACCTTCTGGCAAATGGCATGTATTTCTTTTTTATGATCAAAAAGGTCTTCCCCATCCACAAATACTTTGTCTTTTTCCAATGGCTTGATCAAACCATTCATATGCTGTATCAAAGTTGATTTGCCAGAACCAGTATGCCCAATAATTCCAACTATTTCTCCTTCGAGAACTTCCGCCGAAGCATTAATAAGGGCTGTTTTTTCAAATGAAAGCCCTTTGTCATAGATAAAGGAAAGGTTTTTTATTTCGATGGACATATAAAGCTCACCAAGTCTGAAGTGCTATAAATATGGGGGGGTATTTCCATGCCCTCCTGCTTCATTCTTGAAATAATTTTAATAATTTCCGGTGGATATAGTTTTATTTTATTCAGATCCTGTTCAGTCATCTGAAAAAGCTCACCTGGAGTCATATCTTTTACAATTTGACCCTCATATAAAACAATGACTCTTTTGCTGAGTAATACCTCTTCCATTCGATGCGTAATAAGAACAATCGTAATACCCTGCTGATTAAGCTCAACAATTTTTTTGACTACCATTTTTCTACTTTTGGGGTCCAACAATGAAGTCGGTTCATCAAAAATCATACAGGAAGGTTTCATGGAAAGGACTGAAGCAATAGCAAGAAGCTGTTTTTGCCCACCTGAGAGCAAGTGAGGTGGAGTTTGAGCATAAGGTTTGAGCCCTGTAAGATCCATGGCTTCATCTACTCTTTTCCTGATTTCTTTGTTGGGTAGGCATAAGTTTTCTGGCCCAAAAGCCACTTCTTCCTCTACCGTTGTGGCAACGATTTGATTGTCAGGATTTTGAAAGATCATCCCTACTGTTTTGCGAATATCAAATACTTTCTCTTCATCCAAAGTATTCATGCCATTAACAATAACAGTGCCCTTAACAGGAAGATACAGAGCGTTCATAAGTCTGCCAAGAGTTGATTTGCCAGAACTGTTGGCTCCAATAATAGAAAGGAATTCCCCTTTTTGAATACTCAGGGAAATTCCTTTCAATACTAATTGTTCGTCAGGTTCTTCAGGATATCGAAAATCAATATTTTGAAGATCTATAAAAGACACGGCTGATTTACATGAGCTTCAGCATGGCCATAGGAGCTCCGTCTCCTTTTCGAGGGGCCACATGAAACAAGCGAATATACCCGCCATTTTGATCTGCATACCGATCTCTTAGCGAGGCATAAAGTTTTTGCAAGGCTTGCTTGTCTCTTAGCTGAGCAAAAGCTCTTCTTCTTGTGGCAAGGCTTTCATCCTTGCATAAAGTAATGATTTTTTCTGCTTCTCTTTTTATTTCTTTTGCTCTTGCCTCTGTAGTCGTTATTTTTTCTTCCAACAAAAGAGAGACGGTCATGGTGCGGAGCACGCTTTGACGCTGAGCACTATAAAAATTTAATTTACGGTACTTTCTTCTATGTCTCATAACTTATAATCCTTCCTACTCTTTAAGCTTTAAGTCATGTTCTTGCAAAAATTCCTCAATCTTTTTTGCATTCTTTTTTGAAATACGATTGTTGCCTACGGTTAAATCTTCAAAAGTCATATGTGTTAAATGTTCTACATTGGAGATATGGTATTTTCTAAGTCTTTCAAGCTGGGAATCAGAAATACTTAATTCCGTGCATAAATCTTCTATGCTTTTGCCCAGAATGCCCGTTGGTTCTTTTTCAGATGACTTTTCTTCAACAGCAATTTTTGCTTTTTTCTCTGTTTCAGCAACTTCAGAAGATGTTTCTTTTTGAGCTGTTTCATAGGTTGGCTCAAAATCATCGACAGTGATTGCAATTTCTCCAGCTTTATATTCTTTTATCAATGGCAAGTCTTCCCTGTCCATAATATGTTCGATATCAGGTACTTTC
Organism: Caldisericota bacterium; assembly: GCA_003566815.1. Lineage (GTDB taxonomy): Bacteria > Caldisericota > Caldisericia > UBA6126 > UBA6126 > T3SED10-260. The sequence goes on along the minus strand of PXBT01000024.1, from coordinate 10,410 downwards.
ATTAACTCTTCCAAAGTTGAGGACAATGATTTCATGCCAAAATTCTTCAGAGATAGCAATTCTTTCTTGCTCTGATTAAATAAATCCTGGACTGTATAAATCCCGGCTTTTTTAAATACATTTCCAGTTCGTACTGATAAAGGTATCACTTCTTCAATGGGCTTCTTCAAGATTTCATCTTTTTCAAAATGCACAACTACGGGAGCTTCTTCAATTTCTTTTTCTATGGTTATGCTGTTGAAATATTCTACAAGAATTTTTGAAGCACTTTTTAATGCATCCATAGGTGTTATCGCCCCATTGGTTTCCACCTGAAGAAACAAATTTTCATAATTCAGCGATTCATTAAACATTGAAGGCTTAACATTGAAAGATACATGGGATACGGGGCAAAAATTGGAATCGATGGGAAAAGTGCCAATGGGAAAAGTAACATCACGGTTTTCTTCAGCTAAACGGTATTCCACGCCATTTTCAATATATAAGTTCATGCTGAGTTTGGCATCATTGTCTACTAAATTAGCAATAGGCAAATCTTTGTTAACAACTTCAACGCTACCAGGACAAATAAAATCTCCAGCATAAACGGCGCCAATACCTTTTTTTGTGCAGGTGATTACTTTTTTATCATTAATGTCCGACTTGATAACCATTTGTTTAATGTTTGCAATAATTTGAATTCCATCTTCAAGGATGCCTGGCATAGCTGTAAATTGATGAGCTATTCCATCTATGTGTACAGCAATAACTGCTGTCCCATTGATTGACGACAATAACACTCTTCGTAGTGTATTGCCTATGGTTACACCATATCCCTTGTGTAAAGGGCCAATTCTATATTCACCCTTTCGGTCATCATCGTGAACAACAGCGAGTCGCAAACTCTCTATTGTGAATCCCATTTATGGCCTCACTTCCTACAAAAATGTTATTTTGAGTAAAACTCTACAATTAATTGATCGTTGAATGGAGCATTTGCGGTCTCTTTGTCAGGAAGATTTAACACTTCAGCCTGATACGCGGAAGCATCAAAGCTTAACCACTCAGGGATTGCAAGGTTTCGCTCCAAAGAATGCTTTACATATACATTATCTTTGACTTCAGATTTAAAGGTAATAATGTCGCCAACTTTAACTCTAAAGGAGGGAATATTGACATAATGATTGTTGACAAATACTTTACGATGCAGCACCATTTGTCTTGCCATGGGACGAGAAGGAGCAATGCCCAGGCGATATAATACATTATCTAATCGCAGTTCCAGTAATTGTATCAGCCGATCTCCCGTAGGAATTTTTCTTTGCTTGGAAGCTTCATTGTAATATCGAGCAAACTGCCGCTCCATTAAACCATAATAAAATTTGGCCTTTTGTTTTTCGACCAAATGGATGCCAAAGTCAGTAACTTTGACTCTACGCCCTGTATTTCCATGTTGACCAGGGACATATTTTCTTCTATCGAATGCACATTTTTCACTTGAGCATCGATCGCCTTTTAAAAATAATTTAGCACCATATCTTCTGCATCTTCTGCAGGATGATTCTGTATATCTTGCCATAATATTCTCCTACATTCTCCTTGGTTTTCTTGGTCTGCAACCGTTATGAGGTATGGGGGTAACATCTTTAATCACTGTTACTTCCATTCCAGTAGCTTGTATTGCTCGAATAGCTGTTTCTCTTCCTGGTCCTGGCCCTTTCACATAAACCTCAACTTGTCGCATTCCCATAGCTAATGCTTTTTTTGCTGCAGATTCAGCTGCTACCTGGGCGGCATAAGCTGTACCTTTGCGTGTTCCTTTAAAGGTGTTTCCCAAACCTGCAGTGCCCCAACATATCACATCACCATTTTTATTTGTTATGCTGATAATTGTGTTATTAAATGTTGCTCTAACGAAAGCTTTGCCTTCTGCGGGTGCTCTCTTTTTTCCTTTTTTGCCTTTTTGAGGTGTTGGGCTAGCTGCCGGAGCTGTTTCTTGAGCTGGTTTAGTTTCTTCTGGTGTGGCATCAGTAGTATTTTTTATTTCATCACTCATCCTATTTATCTCCTTTCTTATAAATTTTATTTGGAACCAATTGTTTTCTTGGGTCCTTTACGCGTTCGAGCATTCGTTCTGGTTCGCTGGCCTCTTACAGGCAAGCCTCTCTTGTGACGAGTACCTCGATAACAATTAATATCCATAAGTTGACGAATATTTTGCGAAACTTCTTTGCGCAAATCCCCTTCAACTAAAAAATGATCGCGAATGATATCTGCGATTCGATCTACCTCAACTTGAGAAAGGTCCTTTACTTTGGTATTTAATTTTACTTTGGCAGCCTCGACAACTTCAATAGCATTAGATGGACCAATGCCATAGATTTTCCGAAGCGCAATATCCACTCTTTTATTCATTGCAAGATCAATACCTGCGATACGTGGCATACATTTTCCTCCTTTAACCTTGTCGCTGTTTGTGCTTAGGTGTTACACAAATGACATATATTTTGCCTTTACGCCTGACTATTTTACAATCTTTGCATCGCTTTTTAACAGATGGTTGTACTTTCATTTTTTCTCCTCTCCTGTTTTTAACTTATAAGCGATAAGTTATTCTTCCTTTGGTTAAATCATATTTACTAATTTCAATCTTGACGCGATCGCCCACTACAAGCTTAATAAAATGCATTCTCATTTTACCTGAAATATGCGCCAAAATTTCTTTGTTGTTCACTAAGCGAACTCTGAACATTGCATTGGGAAGCTTTTCAAGAACTACCCCTTCAGTTTCAATTATTCCCTTTGATTCATCCTTCAAGCTGAACCTCCCTGGTTTAAATCAGTCAATATTTCAGTGCCTGATTCTTTAATAAAAACCGTATGCTCAAAATGAGCTGAATCGCTTCCATCTTTTGTTACAACAGTCCATCGGTCAGGCAAAGATTTTACATAAGGTTGACCATGGTTGATCATAGGCTCAATCGCCAGAGCCATTCCTGAGCGAAGTGCCATACCTCTTCCTTTTTCTCCAAAATTGGGCACCTGTGGTTCTTCGTGCACAGATGATCCTATGCCGTGACCTGTATAATCTCTGACGACGCTAAAACCTTTACTTTCAGCAAATTCCTGAACAGCATGACCAATATCTCCGATTCTGGCTCCACATATTGCTACTGCTATTGCTTTCTTTAAGCAAGTTTTTGTTGTTTCAAGCAGTTTTTTTCTTGATGAAGAAATCTTTCCAACCGGAAAAGTATAAGCCATATCAGCATGATAACCTTCAAAACAACAGCCCATGTCTATAGAAACAATATCCCCTTCAAGAAGTTTTTTTTCTTTTACGGGAAAGCCATGGATCACTTCATTGTTGACAGAAGCACAAATAGTGTAGGGATATTGGTATAACCCTAAAAAACTAGGCATAGCTTGATGCCCTTGCATGTACAGCCTTGCCGCATCATCTATTTTATCCATTGTTTCTCCTGGCTGAACCAACAAAGCAATGTGATTCATTGTTTTTGCCAATATTTCTCCTGCTTTTTTCATTAATCGATACTCATATTCACTTTTGAGCATAATCATGAGAAGCTGTTGACTCCTTATTGTTCTGCTCGTTTTTTAATTGCTCAAGAATGCTGTTAAAAACTTGTTGAATTTCTTTGCTTGCGTCCACAGCAATCAAAACATTTTTATTGCTGTAGTATTCTTTAACTGGGTGGGATTGGCGATGGTATTGCTTAATGCGATTTTCAAGCACAGACTCCTGGTCATCCTGTCGGTCATATAGTGGACCATCGCATAACGGGCAAAGCCCTTTATTTTTGATTTCTTCAGGAGCAAAAACTCTTTTGCAACGATTGCACTGGTGTCTGGACAAAATCCGTTTTTTAATTGTTTCTGTCCCCATATTGTCAAGGAATACTACTTTATCTACTTTGAAGCCTTTACTTTCAAGAAAATCATCTATCCAGGAGGCTTGACCCACAGTTCTTGGAAAACCCTCCATTACAAAACCTTTATGAAGATCAATGTTATTGAATTTGCTCCTGATAACATTTAAAACAATTTCATCAGGGAGTAAATTGCCTGCTTCGACTTTATGGCGATATGCTGAAAATTCTTCAGTGGTTAAGGCTTGACGGATAATTTCACCTACACTTAGAAAAGGCAATTGAAAAGTATCAACTAAAAGTTGACATTGTGTGCTTTTTCCTGAACCAGGTGGGCCTATCAGAATTAGGATCATCCCTTTAAAAATCCTTTATATTGCCTCATAACCAGAAAACCTTCCATTTGCTTTGCAGTTTCAATAGCAACCCCAATCATAATCAGGATAGAAGTTCCACCAAAGAAGAAAATGCTTAAGTTGGTGGTGCCCAGTAACATGTTGGGCAAAACTGCGAGAAGACCCAGGAAGATAGAGGCAGGAAAAGTAATACGATTCAACATTGTCATCATGAATTCTGAAGTTTCTTTTCCTGGTCGAACTCCAGGCACAAAACCACCATATTTTTGAAGATTTTCCGCCATATCATCCGGGTTATAAGTAATGGAAGTGTAAAAATAAGTAAAAAATACAATCATAAAGAAAAATAATCCATTAAAAACCAACGAAGTTTGCTGCGTTAAATAAGTTTCAGTAAAAACTGCAAATCCCGTTTCAGGTATAAATTGAGCAATAATGCTGGGAAATGTTATAACCGAAGAAGCGAATATAATTGGAAGCACCCCTGCTTGTATAAGCTTTAAGGGAATATAGGTGCTTTGCCCTCCGGCAGTTTTTCTTCCAACGATACGCTTGGAATATTGGACAGCAATTCTTCTTTCTGCCTGATGCACGCACACAACCCCCGTCAAAGCAAGCAACAAGACAACAACGGAGAAAAGAAGAGCTCCATATGTCAGGGTTTCACCTTGAATCATTTGAACAGCTTCTGTAACGGAAAGTGGGATCCTTGATATGATTCCCGTAAAGATGATCAATGACACCCCATTGCCGATACCTTTTTCTGTAATCCATTCTCCAAGCCAGACCAAAAGGAAAGTGCCCGCCATCAATGTTACAATAATAATAAGCCTGGCAATAAAGCTTTGGTTAAGCAATGCATCAATAAAGACATAGTTTGTGAACATAAAAGCCTGTAAAAGCCCCAGACCCAATGTTAACCAGCGAGTATAGCCTGCAATTTTTCTTCGACCTTCTTCTCCCCCTTCTTTGGTTAGATGTTCCAGGTGGGGAATTACGACTCGCAACAGTTGCATAATAATAGATGCATTAATATAAGGAAGGACGCCTAATGAAAAAATGGAAAAGTTTTGATAACCTCCCCCTGAAAATAAATCAAGCAGACCTAAGAATCCACTGGCGCCAACTATTTCACTTATAATTTCTCGATCAATGTAAGGAATGATTACATAATGACCAAAACGTATTAAAACAAAAATTAAGGCAGTTATGAGGAGACGCTTTTTTACTTCAGGTAGTTTAAGGGCATTCCAAATATTTTTAAGCAAATCAAACCTCCTCTACTTTTCCGCCAAGGTTTTCAATTTCAACTTTAGCTGTTTCACTTGCTTTTCCAATAATAGTAACAGATTTGGTGAGTTTGCCTGTTTTAACTATTTTAAATCCCTTTGCTTTAGCTGAAACAATTCCCTTTTCTTTCAAGATATCCAAATCAATGGTATCACCAGATTCAAAAGAATTTTCTATCATACTGAAAGTGATAGTAATGCTTTTGTTTGGATCCAGAGCCTTGAAGCCTCGAAATTTTGGTATTCTTCTGAAAAAAGGTGTTTGCCCACCTTCGAATCCAATAGATTTTCCTCGACCAGAACGAGCTTGGGCCCCTTTATTTCCATAGCCGCATCGAACACCTTTGCCAGATCCAATGCCTCTTCCGACTCGTTTTGATTTTTTTGTTACATTTTTTCTTACGGGTAAATTACTTAAATCCATCATTATTTTTATCCTCCACAACTATATGCCAAAAAGCTGTTTGAGTGATATGCCTCTCAGCTTTGCAAGTTCAACAGGATCAATGAGCTGGCTTAAACCATCAATGGTAGCTCTTGCAGTGCTTATAGCATTGTGAGATCCATTTATTTTTGCAATAACATCTTTAATTCCTGCTTTTTCGAGTATTTTTCTTACTGAACCTCCAGCAATCAAGCCTGTTCCAGGAACAGCTGGAGAGAGATAAACTACCGTAGAGCCCAATCTTCCTTTCACATCAAAAGGAATGGTATTTCCACGAACAGGTACTCTGATAAGTTCACGCTTGGCTGCATTGATTCCTTTGTTAATAGCATTGGGTATCTGGTCGGATTTTCCCAAACCAATGCCAACTAATCCATTATTGTTTCCCACTACCATTAAAACGCGGAATTTCATTCTTTTTCCGCCTTTTACTGTTTTTGAAACCCTGGATATATTAACAATATCTTCTTCAAACTGCTCTTCATCTATAACAATATCATCGTCCATGAATGCACTTAAATCCATTCGCATTAAAACTGTACCCCTTCCTTTCTCACAGCATCAGCAAATTCTTTTACTACACCATGATACTTAAAGCCACCTCGATCAAAAACTATAACCTTTACACCTTTTTCCTGCATTCTTTTGCCACAAATTTCACCCAATTTTTTTGCGGCATTTTTATTTTTCAAGCTACCTTCTTTAAAATCTTTTCTAAATACAGGTTCAATTGAAGAAGCTGATAAAATAGTAATACCCTGGGTATCATCAATGAGCTGAGCGTACAAGTACTTTAAGCTTTTAAAGAAAGCTAATCGAGGTTTTTCATCAGTACCAGTAATGCGCTTTCGAAGCCTTTGGTGTCGAATTATACGCATATTTTTTGTTGTCATAGCTTACTTCCCTGCCTTTCCTAATGCTTTGCCGGCTTTCTTGATTAGTTTTTCTCCAGCATAACGGATTCCTTTGTTTTTATACGGATCCGGCTTTCTGATGCGATGAATAATTGCAGCCAGCAAACCTACTTTCTCTTTATCAATGCCTTTTACTTCGATTGATGTATCAGAAGGGACATTAAAGCTGGTGCCTGGCAAAGGCTTAACCCTGACGGGATGAGAAAAACCAATATTAATCACTATGTCGTTGCCATCCAAAGCAACCCGATAGCCCACCCCTCTTAATTCGAGGCGTTTGGTGTAACCTTCATTTACACCCTGAACCATATTGGCTATAAGAGATCTTGTTAACCCATGAAGCATTTTTACTGTCTTTTCTTCTGAGGTTCGTTTAATTAAAATCTGCTTTTCCTCTACATCTATAGTAATTCGCTTATCAAAAGCTCGGGACAATTCGCCGTTCTTGCCTTTAACTTTTACTTCATGGGTATCTGTATTCAAGTTTACTTCAACGCCTGCAGGTATATTTATGGGATTTTTTCCTACTTTTGACATTTCATCTACCACCTTGTTTTAAAAAATTTACCATACATAGCATAGTACTTCACCACCTACATTTGCTGCTCGAGCCTGCTTGTCGCTCATAACGCCCCTGGATGTGGACAAAACAGCCAAGCCCATGCCACGCTTAACTCTGGGAATTTTTTGACATGAAGTATAAGCTCGCAACCCTGATTTTGAAACACGAACAAATTGGTTAATTGCTTTGGTTCTATTGGGAGCATATTTAAGAAAAATCTTAATTCTTTCGCGCTTCATAGGGTCCAAACCAAGCTGATAGTCGTTAATATAGCCTTCGTCCTTTAAAATACTTACAACATGCTTGATAAGTTTGGTTGAAGGAACTTCCACGTAAGGCGCATATATTGCATTTGCGTTTTTTACACGGATGATAAAGTCAGAAAAAGAATCAGGTGCTATCATCTAATCATCCTTCCTTTCACCAGCTGGCTTTCTTTAAGCCTGGTATTTTGCCTTCCAGAGCATTCTTTCTTAAGCAAAGCCTGCAAAGACCAAAATCTCGATAGTAAGCATGAGGTCTTCCGCAAATTTTGCATCGATTATGCTTTCTAACTGCGTATTTTGGTGTTTTTTTTGATTTATTAATTAATGCTAATCTTGCCATATAATCCTCTCTTTCTAATTCCTGAACGGAACGCCAAAAGCATCTAATAGTGCTTTTGCCATTTCATCATTTTTTGCAGTTGTTATAATGGAAATATTCATTCCCCGAATCTTATCAATTTTGTTGTAATCAATTTCAGGAAAGATTAACTGTTCGCGGATACCAAAAGTATAATTGCCTCGTCCATCAAATGAATGTGGATTCAACCCCTTGAAGTCTCGAATCCTGGGTAGAGCAACATTGATTAGTTTTTCCAAAAACGCATACATTCGTCGACCTCTGAGGGTAACCATTGCTCCCACAGGATTTCCTTCGCGAAGCTTAAAGTTTGCAATTGATTTTTTTGCTTTCCTCACTGTTGGTTTTTGTAATGTAATTAAATGTATCTCTTCCATGGTGCGATCAAGTACTTTAATATCCTGAGCAGCTTCTCCGATACCTCTATTAACCACAATTTTTTGAATTTTTGGAACTTCACTCACATTTTTTAATTGGAGCTGTTTCAATAATTGAGGAACAATATCTTCGGTATACCTGGACATCAATTTTTGTTCGATATCCTTGCGAATAGTAGCTAAGCTGGAGGATGCCTCTTTCTGGTTTTTTGGTGCAACCTTACCTTTTTTTTGCTGCTGTTGTTGCTGTGGTTTCTTTTTTGCTTTTTTGTCTGCCATAGTTTAATTCACCTCAAATCTTATCAATATTTTCGCCACATTTTTTGCAAAATCTTGCATACTTTCCAGTGGCCATTATTCTGCGACCCTGCCTTGAAGGTTGGTTGCAGATAGGGCAAACGAGCATTACTTTGCTCTGATAAATGGGAAGCTCTTTTTCAAGAATGCCCCCCTGAGGAAAACCTTTGCTAGGCTTAATATGCCTTTTAGCAATATTTACCCCTTCAATCAAAAATGAAGTTTTTTTGACTTCTTTTCTGTTGAATACTTTTGCTACTTTTCCTTTTTTTCCTTTATCTTTTCCCGTGATCACCAATACAGTGTCACCTCTTTTAATTCTGGTCATAATCAAACCACCTCTGGTGCTAATGATATAATTTTCATATAGCCCTTTTCTCTTAGCTCTCTGCAAACAGGGCCAAAGATGCGGGTTCCTTTTGGATTTCCCTCATCATCAATAATAACAGCAGCATTGGTATCAAATCTAACGATGCTTCCATCTTTCCTTTTTACTGGAAAATGGGTTCGTACAATAACAGCTTTTTGCACAGTACCCTTTTTGACTTGACCAGAAGGAATAGATTGCTTAACGGTAACTACTATTTTGTCTCCAACATGGCCATACAGCTTATTGGAGCTACCCATTACTCTTATCACGGAAACTACTTTGGCACCACTGTTGTCAGCTACTTTTAATCGCGAGTATATTCGTACCATTTATTTTTACTCCTTCCCGGCTAGTCTTCTACGCCTGTAGACAATATTTTTATTACTTTCCATCGAACAGTTGCACTGTAGGGTCGACTTTCTTGAATAAGCACCACATCGTTGAGCTTGGAAGCATTATCTTCGTCATGAACATGAAACCTTCTTGTTTTCTTAACTAATTTTCGATAGAGAGGATGTCCAATGACTCTTATTTGTTCTTCAACAACTCGAAATTTTTGATTTTTATCGCTTACTACTTTTCCTTTTATGGTCTTTTTGTAACTTTGGCTCATTTGGATCTCTCCCTTAAGATGGTTTCTATGCGACGAATATCTTTTCGAAGATTACGGACTTCAATAGGTTTTTCAACTTGTTGCAATTGAAGTTTGAATTTTAAATAAAAAACCTCATGCTTTAGTTCTACAAGTTTTTTTCTGAGCTCTTCATTGCCCATTTCTTTGATTTTATATAACTTCATTAAATGGCCTCCTGCTCTTCTCTGGTTTGAAGCCTGACTTTTAATGGTAACTTGGCGCTTATCAAACGTGTAACTTTTTGTGCTCTGGCCTCATCTACACCGTTAAACTCAAACATGATTCTTCCAGGTTTTACAATAGCTTCCCATCGCTCAAGATCACCTTTTCCGCTTCCCATTCTTGTTTCAGATGGTTTTTTGGTTACAGGTTTGTCGGGGAAAATCCTGATCCAATATTTTCCTGTTTTTGAAACTGCTCTTGTAATAATCAAACGGCAAGCTTCAATTTGTCTGCTGGTTATCCTGTGAGGTTCAAGAGCTTTGATGCCAAAATCTCCAAAAGAAATCATGGATCCTCTATAAGCTTTTCCCCTCATTCTTCCTCTAAATTGTTTCCTATGTTTTACTCTTTCAGGCAATAACATATTTACCCTCCATACTCCGAATTAAGTGAAGGCATATTGGAGGCATCGGTTAGCAAGTCACCAGTATAAATCCATACTTTTACTCCA
>PXBT01000032.1 GCA_003566815.1 Caldisericota bacterium | reverse complement strand
CGTGTCAGGAACGGTGAAATCGTGAAGATGGAGGTCACTCCCGCATCCCGAGGGAAGGATGTCGTTACGGAATGGACTGTACACACTATCGGAGCTGACCTGCCCGATGCCATGACCTTTCTCGATGGCAGAGAGGTCAAGACACGGGACGACTGGGAAGCCCGAAAGGCCGAGATCAAACAACTCTGGTGTGACACCTTTATTGGCCACTACCCCAAAGAGCCGCCCGCACTGCTCTCAGCGAACGTGGTCAATACTGACGAGCCTGGGGACGGCTCCACGCGCAAGCGGGTTGTATTGACCTTCGACACACCGAACAGAAAATCGTTCGAGGTAGCCGTTTGGGAACCAGAAATACAGACTGCCGAAGCCCGGCCTTTGTTATTGACCCAGCCCCGTGACTACCAACGGGAAAAGTGGGGTGAGGCGGCCCTGGAGAGAGGGTATGTTGTGTGCATTTATCCAGGGCTGGATGCACACCATCGTGAAGAGGACTATCCCGGCTACCAGGACGTCTGGAGGACCTTTAAAGCTGAATACCCGGGCGCCACCTGGGATTCTTCGCTGGGCATCCAGGCGTGGCTCGCCAGTCGAACATTAGACTATCTTTTGGACCCCCAATATGGCTATGACATTGACTCCGATGCTGTCGGTATTACTGGATTCTCGCGTTATGGCAAGCAATCCATTTATGCGGGAGCCTTTGATGACAGGTTTACCTGTGTCGTGGCCCGGAGTTCGGGCACACCCACCGCCACCCCCTGCCGGTTCTCCGGCCGACACACCTTTATGGAGTCCGTTTCTCTCGAAGACTGTCCCGAAGTGTGGTTAAACGACAATGCCAGAACCTTCTATGGGCGGGAAAATGAACTGCCGATTGAGGGCAACGCCCTGATGGCCTGCATCGCGCCTCGACACCTTATGCTGGACACGGCATACAATGACGGTTCTGATCCTACCTTCGGCGTGGAACGTAGCTACCGCAATGCCAAGAAAGCCTGGGCCTTCCTGGGCCAGGAAGAAAACATCTGCCTGAATTACCGCAAGGGCAATCACGGTCCGGTCACGGATGGTCAGGTCAAACACAATCTCGATTTTTTTGATTGGGCTTTTGGTCGAGGGAGTGCCAAAGCATCGGATTTCCCCGAAGTGTTGTTGCACGCTTTTGACTGGCAGGAATGGAAGCAAAGGCAGCGGGAATCCGATTTGGCCGCTCCTGACCAGGCATCGACTCGACAAAGAATAGCGTGGATGCTGGGCGAACACCCTGCCGCTATTGAAGACGCCGGCCAATACCACATCAAGACGGGGGATGAACTGGGAGTGCCCGACTCCTCACGAGATCGGTGGAACCCGGGGGGTATCAAACGGGTTCCTTTCAGTTTCGGGGCCAAAATGCACGGCAACATCTTTTTTGATCCCCAACTTGAACACTATAAGGCCACGGTGATCTGGTTGCATCCCTGGAACTACTCTCACGGCAGCAACGAGGGATATGGTGTTCAGGGAACGACGGTTTATTACCGGCTCGCCAAAGCAGGCTACAAGGTGGTGATGTATGACCAGTTCGGGTTCGGCGACCATCTGCTCGACGCGGTTGGTTTCTATGACCGCTATCCCCACTGGTCCCGTATGGGGCGGGCTGTTTATGATGTGCACAGGGTGCTGGATTTTTTGATCGATGGTAAAGGAATCACCGCAGCACCGGTTCCGCCGACCGACCCGAAAAAAATCTACCTCTGCGGATTTGCCTACGGCGGCATGGTCGGGCTTTATGCGACGGCACTCGATGAGCGAATCGCGGGCATCGCATCCTTCAGTGGCTTTACCCCCATGCGTACCGACACGGATGCCAAACCCACCGGCGGCATCCGTCAGTATTGGGAATGGCATGCGCTTATTCCCAAGTTGGGATTGTATCACGGCGAAGAAGCATCCATTGCCTACGATTATGAAGATGTTCTCGGCCTGATTGCGCCACGTCACACTCTTGTTTATGCCCCCACAAATGACCGCTTTGCCGACAGTGAAGACGTGCAGCGATGCATCAAGAAAGCCCGTGCCTCATGGGACAATGAAGAGGATCTGACATTTATGGCCCCGGATGACATCTGCCGATTCCAAAAGGATCAGCAGGAAGTTCTACTGGATTGGCTTGAACAAACAATCATGCACGACAGGAGACAAAGGTATGAAATGGAGTAATCAGCGTGTTGTATATCTGTTTGTGATTGTTGGCGTCATAACCACGATCTTTCACGTCTGCGCATACGCCGGCGAATGGCCGCTGGAACTGCATGTGTATAAGGGCAGCACGCCCACGGTGGACGGTGTCATTTCTCCGGGGGAATATGATGACGCCTTGTTGCTCACCAGCTACCAGCAATGGATGTCCCGGTTCAGCCCGGTGACGGACGCAGCCGATTGCTCGGCCAAGGTGTGGATCAAACATGACGGGGAAAACCTGTACTTCGCTTTTGAGGTTACCGACGATGTGCTATACGGCATTGATACAGAACGCTGGTTGCCCGAATTGAATCCCAAGGCGCATGAGATATCCCCCGAGGGCTGGCCGTGGTTTGGCGATGGCATCGAGGTATTTATGAATCCCGCCTACCGCTGGTGGGAGCAGGAAACCCGGGGGGAGGGTGATAAATGGCGCCATGTGGAACATAATGCCGGCAACGGACAAAGCTGGCAGATGGTCGTTAACCTGACCAAGTCGCTGCTCGGCGGCGTAGGACAAGGCGGTTTACTGCAGGGGGAACCACGAATCAACCCTAATGCCTTCCAAACCTACACGGATTGGATTCAATCGGGCGCCATGAAAGCCGCTACCCGGGTGCATGAGGACAAAAAAGGCTACACCATTGAGTTGATGGTCAAGGCGAATCCGTGTTTGGAAGTGCAGCCCGGTGTGTTCTGGTCGCCTGATTACGGCACCGCGAAAATCGGCTTCAATCTCGCGATCCAGGAT
>PXBT01000021.1 GCA_003566815.1 Caldisericota bacterium | reverse complement strand
TTTGTTGCGGTTTCTTTCTCACAGAAAAAGAAAGAAATCGATGTATATTTAATTGGAGGCCAGTCAAACGCAACCGGTCAGGGATACATGAAAAATATTCCATCTGATTTTGAAATAGATAAATCAGTACAGTTTTTTTATTCTCAACAATTAGGAGGTGGTGGTGCAGCAATGGAATGGGTGCCTCTGTGCCAGGCATCAGAAACTCCGGACAAGTTTGGAGTCGAATTGAGTATGGGAACAACGCTTAAGAAAATTAATCCGGATAGAGAAATTGCATTAATAAAACATGCTTTGTCTGGCTCTAACTTATATAATCAATGGGCTCCCGGAAAGAATAAAAATGATACAGAGAACTTTGGACCCGAATTTATAAAGTTTATTCACACAGTTGAAAATGGACTAAAGGAACTGGAGGCTAAAGGATTTGAACCGAAGATTAAGGCCATGGTCTGGCAGCAAGGCGAAGGCGATGCCCGTGATATTGCGGGAATGGAACATTCCATAAATTATGGTGCAAATTTAAACCATTTTATAAAAAGAATACGAGAGCAGTTGAATGCACCGAAAATGTTGTTTGTTTATGGTTATGTAATTCCAGTGCCGCTGGAAAGATTTACCGGTCGGGAAGAGGTTCGGGAAGCACAAAAAAATATTGACCAAGATTCTGGTCATAAATTGGCATTAAAAAGAGCTTTTGTAGTTGAAACAGACGATTTACCTCTGCGCTGCGATGAACCAGATTCTCCCTACCCGGATGACAAAGTTCATTTTAATACTTTTGGAATTTTAGAGTTGGGAGAACGTTTTGCAAACAAAATTAATCAGGAATTACAATGAGAATAAATTCTATAATAATTGTCGCTGCGTTTTTAATTATTTTTTTATTTCTCTTATTTTTTCAATCCACCCATAAAGAAGATCATTCTGCAATGGTTACAACAGTTTTTAATACTGAAGGGGGAATCGTGGCGTGAGGTTGCATCAGGAAAAAGGGTTCCGTGGCGGGATGCTGTCTATTATAAACATGCGGGACGATTCTCTTTGGTTGGAATACGGCAATGACGGATATTTACTTTTATGAATTTTTTATTATAGATAAAACTTTGGTATATTATGAAAAAATCAACAATCTTGCTACCGGCTACTTTCCTGATTTTTGGGTCATGTCAGAATCAGCAAATGAAAGAAGCAGAACCTTCAAAACCCAACATTCTTTTCATCTATGCCGATGACCTGGGTTACCATGATTTAAGTATTATGGGTAGTGATTATTACGAAACACCCAATATCGACCGGATTGCCGCCGAAGGAATTATTTTCACTAATGGTTATGCAAATTGCCAGGTTTGCAGCCCTTCAAGGGCCAGCATTATGTCGGGGAAATTTCCTCCGCGTCATGGGATTACTGACTGGATAGGAGCCAGGACCGGTGAAGATTGGCGGCAGGCAGGCAGGTTTACCAAACTCTTGCCTCCTGAATATATACCCCACCTTCCTCATGAATACACAACCATGCCTGAGGCTTTGAAGGAAGAAGGCTATAAAACTTTTTTTGCTGGTAAATGGCATTTGGGAAGTAAAGGGTCATGGCCCGAAGATCACGGATTTGATATTAACAAGGGGGGATGGGAGAGAGGTAGTCCCATCGGTGGTTTTTATGCTCCCTGGGAAAACCCGAACCTTGACTACCATTACGAGGGAGAAAGCCTTACTATGCGCCTGGCCAAAGAGACTGTGGAGTTTATGGAAGAGAACAGAGACACTGCTTTTTTTGCCTTTCTTTCATTTTATGCAGTGCATTCTCCTTTGCAGACAACACAGGAGAAATGGTCTAAATACCGTCAAAAAGCTGAAGAGATGGGCATTGCTGAAACCGGGTTTAAGATGGGGCACTTTCTGCCCATCCGGCAGGTGCAGGATAACCCGGTTTATGCGGGTCTTTTGGAAACCATGGACGACGCCATAGGGTTGGTACTCGATAATCTGGATGCGATGGGTCTGGCAGAAAACACCATAGTCATTTTTACCTCCGATAACGGGGGCGTGTCTGCCGGCGATGCTTTCGCTACCTCTAACCTGCCACTAAGTGGCGGCAAAGGCTATCAGTTTGAGGGTGGCATCCGGGTTCCTTACTTTATAAGAATTCCATGGCTTGACATTGCCGGAAAAGAATCCGATGTTCCTGTTACCGGAGCTGATTTTTACCCTACCTTTCTGGAACTGGTTGGAGCAGATTTGAAGCCTGAAGAGCACAACGACGGGGTAAGCCTGGTTCCTGCACTGACAGGGGGGACAATTGAAAAACGTCCGCTTATCTGGCACTACCCGCATTATGGTAACCAGGGTGGCCAGCCATCATCCATTATACGTTTGGGTGAATGGAAGCTTATTCATTATTATGAGGATGGAAGGGAGGAGCTTTACAACCTGAAAACCAATTTTGAAGAAACCACCGATCTTGCAGGATCCAACCCGGAACTGGTCAATGAGCTAAGTGAAAGGCTTTTTACATATTTACACGATGTAGGCGCTCGTTTCCCGGTACACGACCCTGAATACGATGAAGAGCTGGAGAGGAAGCATCTTGAACAAGTTATCAACGAACGCTGGCCGCGACTGGAAAGACAACGACTCGAATTTCTTTCAGAGGACTTCGATCCTGGAAATAACTGGTGGGGAAGCCAACTCGCAAAATAAACAGAAATGCTATGAAGCAAATACTCATTCTTATACCAACAATCATATTTTCATGTGCAAGAAAAGAAAAGCAACCCAACTTCGTTTTCATTCTCGTAGATGATCTGGGTTGGGCTGACGTAAAATGTAATTTTTCCGAGAGCTTTTATGAAACTCCCAATATTGACAGGATGGCTGAAAACGGGATCCGGTTTACCCATGCGTATTCGGCACACCCTGTTTGCAGTCCTACAAGGGCAGCATTAATGACTGGTAAACATCACAACCGTTTGGGCATTACTGATTGGATACCCG
>PXBT01000169.1 GCA_003566815.1 Caldisericota bacterium | reverse complement strand
GCTGCCTGCTTGGCCTTGGTGCGCATGCCCGTGCCACAGCTTCGGACTTCGCCGATGCCGCGGGCTCGAGGCTTCCCCATCTCGCGACTGAGCAGCGTGCCGAGCTCCTCGGCACCGAGGTAAATCGCCTGGTGCTCGCACGACTCCCGGTCCACGCGAGCCCGGAGGACCGGAACCGAATGCTTGCCGTGGTGATCGCGGTAGGTGCGGGTGACCAGGAGTGCGCGCTCCGCTGAGACCGCTGGTACGGCCGCGAAGCTCTGCTGGCGCAGCCACTCGATCCGCTCGTTCATGGCCTCAACCTCCGATGACGGTCGTCACCCCGGATTGGGTGAAGTGCTCCCGGCTCGCGTCCAGCGCGGCCCCGTCCTGGCTGGGCGCGCCGGCGTACGCGTAGGGCATGCCGAAGCGCCGGTGCTTCTGCTCCGCTACCGTGTGGAAGGGCAGCAGCTCGACCTGCGGGACGGGCTCGAGCGCGGTGACGAGCGCCGCCGCCTGCTGGAGCTCGTCCGTGCCGTCTTCGTAGCTGGGCGCCAAGGCGATGCGCACGACGACGTCGACGCCCGCGGCCAGCAGCAGTCGCAGGTTGCGGATGATCAGGGCGTTGCCCATCCCGGTGCCCTCTCGGTGGCGGTCGTCGTCCGGATGGTTGAGGTCGAACAGCACCAGGTCGGCGAGGCCAAGCAGCGCCATGGCGACCTCGGCCGGGGCGTACGCCGACGTGTCCAGGACGGTGTGGAGGTGGCGCCCATGGATCGACCCACCACCTCGCGCGCCTCGGCCGGGCGGATGCCCGGTCCATCGTGGACCGAGTTTCTGCGCACGTCGAACACCAATCCGCTCGCCTCCACGCACCAGCCTCGTCCCCGGCGTTGCGCCGTCGGCGCCCGAAACCACGATGAACGCCGCTTCGCGCCGCGGCGCAGCGGGTCGCCCCATGATCCGACCCACCAGCTACGGCAGCCCGCCTCCGTCGTTGGCGCGGGTGATACCGTCCGAGCGTGCGACTCTCTTCCCGAGCACTGAATCGAGCGACACTTGCTCGCCAGTTCCTCCTCGAGCGCGAGCCCTTGGCGGTGGTCGACGCCGTGCGGCGGCTCGTGGCGTTGCAGGCGCAGGAGCCCGCGTCGCCGTACTTGGCCCTGTGGAACCGGCTGCGCGGTTTCGACCCGGCGGAGCTCGACGCCGCTTTCGGCTCGTACGCGCTGGTGAAGGCGCCGCTGATGCGGATCACGCTGCACGCGGTCGCCGCCGAGGACCACGCCACGTTCCGCGACGCGATGCGGACGACGCTTCGCGCCGCCCGGCTGAACGACGAGCACTTCCGCTCGACCGGGCTCTCGGTCGAGGACGCCGACGACCTTGCGTCGCACCTCGCCGCCGTCGCCCGACGGCCCCAGCGCCGGGCAGAGATCGAGGCGCTGCTCGCCGAGCGTCTCGGCGCGGCGCCCGAGCCCGGCGTGTGGTGGGCGCTTCGCACCGTCGCGCCGCTCGTGCACGCGGCCACGGGCGGGCCGTGGTCGTTCGGCCGGACGCCGGCGTTCGTGGCCGTGCCGGAGTCACAGGGATCCGACGGCCCTGCGGTGGCGAAGCAGCGGCTGGTACTGCGGTACCTGGCGGCGTTCGGGCCTGCGTCGCGGCGCGACGTCGCGCAGTTCGCGCTGTTGCGGCAGTCCGAGGTCGTCCCCGCGCTCGATGCGCTGGCGGACGCACTGGTGGAGTTCGAGGGTCCTGACGGCGAGACGCTCTACGACGTCCCAGGCGCGCCGTTGCCGGGCGGTGACGTGCCCGCTCCGCCGCGACTGTTGGCGATGTGGGACTCGGTGCTGTTGGCGTACAAGGATCGGAGCCGGGTCATCCCGCCGGCGTACCGTCCGCACGTCATCCGTCGCAACGGCGACGTGCTGCCGGCCGTGCTCGTGGACGGCTTCGTGTGCGGAGTGTGGAGGCAGGTGGACGGCGGCATCGAGGTGACGGCCTTCCACACGCTGTCCGAGGAGGCGTGGGCGGGGATCGAGCGGGAGGCGCGAGCGTTGCTGGGGTTGCTGGGGGGGCGGGACGGCGACGTGTACAGCCGCTACGGGCACTGGTGGAAGCGGCTGGAGGGGGTGGAGGTGCGGGTGGTGGGGCCGGGTTGACGGAGGCGGTCGCCGCGTCGGTACCCGGAGCGCCTGGTCTGCGTTGGCTCATGGTCACAGACCATGACCGTAGCGCCAGAAGGGTGACTGCTACTGAAGCCAAGGCCCGGATTCTCGCGCTGCTCGACGAGGAAGACCTGTTCTCGACCGGCGTCGCCTGGGAGGCGATGTGACCACTCTGCTCCGCGGCACGCACGCCGTACATCGGTGGTCCGCCGAGCCTGGGTGCCGGAGGGTCCCGGAGCGCGGCCGCGAGCGAGGCGATCGAGGCGTTCTCGCGATGCGCGATTCCGGTGGGCATTCTCCCCTGGGTGGGACGGCCAGCCTGCGGCCTGGTTGTCCGGCAGCCTCATCTCTTGATGTCTTCGTCCAGCCCCGCATAGCGGTCCATGCCGAGGACGAAGCCGCCGTCGACCAGGAGTTCGGCGCCGGTGATGTAGTCGGCGTCGGAGCTGACGAGGAAACGGACGGCCTTGGCGACGTCCTCCGGGGTCGCCAGCCGGCCCCAGGGGATGGTGGCGGCGCCAGCGGCGCGGAGTTGGGCTTCGGTGTAGTACGTGCGCTCGCCGGGTGTGTCCACCCAGCCGGGATCGACCTGGTTGACGTTGACGTGCCTCGGGGCGAGCTCGGCGGCGATGGTCTTGGCGAAGTGGCGCGTGGCCGCTTTCGCCATGTTGTAAGCCGGGCTACCCGCGATGGGCAGGAAGGCGCGCACGGAGCCGATCAGCACGATCTTGCCGCGACTCTCGCCCAGCGGCTCTTGGCGCACCATCTGTTGCGCGGCGAGCTGCGCGATGTGCACGACGCCGAGCTGCATGACCTCGAGGGTGCGCTTGAAGCCCTCCCAGCTCGCTTCGAGGATCGGTTCGCG
>PXBT01000133.1 GCA_003566815.1 Caldisericota bacterium | reverse complement strand
TATCCGGTCCCCCGCGCTCTTGAATGGCGCCGACGTGGTCTGCTCATGCCGGCCTTCATCTCTAGCCATGTAATTTGGCCCTTTAGCCCGGCTACTTTCTCAGAATCACAGAGGCAGGGCGCCGGTCTTCCATAGCAGTCTATCCTCGGGTTCCGTATTGTCTGAATATGCCGTAGAGGGTGCTGCGGCCCATTTCGCGGATTTCGGCGGCGCGGCCGACGTTGGCGCCGCATTTCTTAGCGCCACATACTCGTGGGTGATCTCCGCAATCGCGTTGTCCTTGTGGGTCAGCTTCGCCCCAGCGACACGATCCGCTTTTCAAGCTTGCGTGCCTTGCCCTCACGCCCCAGGCCTCGCCCTTCACCACATGCCGCTTCACCGCTTCCGCCTTATCTTCAGACCAACTGCCTCCGTGTTTGCTTCTTGTCGTTCATGGTTCTGGCTCCTCCTGGATTGGATTCTGTTTGTTATACCACTCTCCCCGTTGTCCAATTCCAAGAGAAGTAAGACACGAGATGAACGTGACTGAACGCCCGAAGGTCCTACGTGCGGTTCTGGAGGCTGAACACGAGGCTGAACATGAGCCTGTCAAGCCATTTGCTGATCTTACCGGGGCGTGCATCGTCACGCCATTTGTTTTCTTACCAAGCATAGGGTGCGTGTGACGTGGTTTGGGCCTTGTCACCCCCTCCCCGCGGGGAGGGGGTGCGCTGTTCTATATGAGCAGATTTCTGCGCATTCGTCGCAACGATTGGACGCGCCAGCTTCGCCACTTGCCGGTCGATGTCCGCGGACAGGGCAAAGGGATCTGTGCGCGTGCGTTCTTCGAGCAACGCAGTCACGGCATCAGGCAGGCAGCATGCCCCATAGTGGTTCACGAGACGGTCCAGCGGTGTCTGTGCGTCGTCGTAACGCCGGGTGATCCGGCTGCCCACGCGAACCTTCTCTTTGAGCTTTACACTAGGCTGGAAAAGGTTCATCATCGTGCGCCACGCACCGCGGTACAGGGCGTTTATGGCGGCAAGCGCCTCTGGAGTGTCGTAGCGGTCCCAACCAAGAAGCTTGCGCACGTGGGTCCAGTTCTTCTGCTCGATGTGAGCGTTGTCGTCCTTCTTGTAGGGGCGGCCTCGAGTGAACTGAATCCCGTGTTTCTTGCAGTACCGGTAGAGGTGATGATTGATGAACTCCGAGCCGTTGTCTGAATCAATGGCTTTAAGCGGAAAGGGCAGTATACGGCGCAGCGCGTCCAGAGCCGCCACTACACCGGTTTCGCCCTTGCCCATAACGCCAAACGTCTCGCACCATCCGCTGAAAATGTCGGTGAGATTGAGCGAGTAGATGAACTCTCCAGAGGCGTGCGGGCCCGAGTGCGACACCAGGTCGATTTCGCAGTAGCCAGGCTCATGCACATCCCAGTTGTCCGTCTTGATGGGGATGTGGTGCTTGAGCAGCGTTCCCGGCTTGGTGCGCCCGTACATGCGCCTCTTCAGACGACGCCGTTTTTCCGAAAGGCGCCGGTCCATCTGGCGCGGGCTCATCTGCAAAAGTTCGGCTTCGACTTGCGCTGTTACGCCCCGAACGCGCTTGCGAGCCCATGGCAACCACTGGGGCAGCAGCGCCTTCAGGCGCACCGACCAGGGATAGCCCGCTGCCTTCCAGATAGCGGCCAGTACACGGACCGATGCCGCTGAGTAGGTCGGACCACGCCGCCGGGGCCTGCTGCCCGGTGCGGGGCTATCTGCCGGTTGGCCCAGCAGCGTAATCGCGTACTTGCGATGATACCCCGTCTGCTCACAAAACTCATGCAACAGTGCTGATCGCCCTTGCCGGTCCGCCTGCGCGTACCGCCTCCGATATACCTTCAGTCCATCCAAGATTCGCTCTCCTGCCACTGAACGCCCTCCCATTGTCGGTAAGATCGTAAAGGGCAGGACGATACCACTCCCGGTAAGATCTTAGATGGCGCGATTCGTGAGGTTGTGTGGTCTGACAGGGTTGTGCTACGCTCAACAACCAAGCCCGAGTAACCCACTGGTTTTGTGGCGCGACTGTGCAAATCATGGTCTATTCTGGGGGGTAGCTCCGTGCGGGGGGGGCGATAGCCGAATAATGCATGTCGAAGTGGAGGGACAAATCAAGAACTTGAGCTGGCGGCGCATCGGCCGAGGGGGATGCCGCCGCGCTCGGTATTCGGCAAAGGGACTGGTGTTGCTTCGTGAGACAGCGCACAGGCTGCGCCATGTATTTTGCCGATAAAGAACTGAATCGGCCGGATGCGTTGGCTTTTGTCGCCAGCAGGTCATAAGCGGAAGGGAAATGGAATGGGGAAAAAGAGCTATTCTTTCCAAAAGTGGCGGATGCTGGCGGTCACGATGTTCTGCTACATGACCTACTATACCGGCAGACAAACGTTCGGATTCGCACTTCCCGGTATCGCCGAAGATCTGGGTATGGGTGAGGCAACATTGGGTTTATTTGGCACCACCCTGCTATGGATGTATGCCATCGGCCAGGCCGTCAATGGCAACCTTGGTGATAAATACGGCGGCCGGCTTATGATGAGTGTTGGTGCATGGTCTTCGTTTGCTTTTAACTGGATTGTCAGTTTCGGCACGGGGTTCTGGACGCTGTTCCTTCCCTGGGCCGGAAATGGCTATGTGCAATCGATGGGCTGGGCGCCGGGGAGCCGGGTACTTTCGAATTGGTGGGGCGAACACGAACGAGGGCGAGCGTTCGGGTTCTATATGCTTGCCGCGGCCACCTCTTCAATCATTGCTTTCGTTATGCCGCTGATTGTGTTGCAGACGCTCGGCCTTGATTGGCGATGGATTTTCCGGCTGCCTGTTCTGCTTCTGTTGGCAGGCGGCACCGTGTATTATCTCGTGGTGCGGAATAAACCCGAGGACATCGGGTATGAGTCTCCGCATGATCTTGGCGGTGAGAACGGTTTGGCGCCGGAACATGCTGGAAATGGAGATTCGGAAACCTCGTGGGAGCGCTATAGGATAGTCTGCACCAAT
>PXBT01000199.1 GCA_003566815.1 Caldisericota bacterium | reverse complement strand
ATTTAATAAAAAACTAGCCTGTGAAACTTCAATCTCTCCAGTTCTATAGGCATTCAAAACCGTTTGAATAAAGAGTTTTCCATTCTTGC
Organism: Caldisericota bacterium; assembly: GCA_003566815.1. Classification (GTDB taxonomy): domain Bacteria; phylum Caldisericota; class Caldisericia; order UBA6126; family UBA6126; genus T3SED10-260. The sequence goes on along the minus strand of PXBT01000199.1, from coordinate 2,934 downwards.
TTACCTGTGTGGGATAGTAGATGGGGAAACTCCTGGATTTTTCAGTTTTAGCTTGTTTCTCTTCCACATGCTGATTAAACTGATCATTCAATTTAGATTTATTTTTGGAATAATCCTCCCAGGAAATCATTCCAAGCTTCTTCATGCGGTACAGCAAAGCAAAAGCGCTGATTCCAAGATTACTGGAAATCTCATCAATTACTTTCACCTTGTTGGAATATGGTTTAGCGATACTTTTCATAAAATCTTCAGGCATCAAAACATTCGCAGACACTTCACTGCAAAAAAGTTCAATTGGATCTATTTTTTGTGTTGCTTTCCCTTCGACATGAAAACTTATTTCATTGGAAATGCCTGATTCGCCAATCCAAATATGAGCAAGTTCATGCACCAGAGTAAACAACTGGGGAGATTTCCAGTCTTTGGAATTGATGAAAATAAAGGGAGCATAGGGATCCACAATAGCAAAGCCTTGCAATTCCTCAGGATCAATACTGAGATTAGTATGAACAAAACTGCTTCTTGAGACATTGATACCGATCAACTGAGTCTTATCGATCCAGTGGTTTAAGGGCGATTTTATCTTTACGATATTGCTGAGATCAATGCCAAGAGTATCTATAATATGCTTTGCCACTACCGCTGGGTCATCTTTTAAGGAAAATTTTCCCACAAAGGGCAAAGGGTCTTGCTGGTTATCTATCAAATTCTCTCTCATCCATGCTTGTTTTTGTTGAATCTCTCTGATAATAAAAACTGAAGCGGTTTGCAAAGGGGTGGATGTTTTTCTGCGAAAATCACGTAATGGATGAAAATCTTCAGGCATCTCAGGGAAAAAGAATAAAGCAAAAGGTCTGCGGTAGATTTTTGCCAATTCCTGTGCCTGTTTGATGGTCGGAAAAGACTCCCCTTTTTCCCACATTTCAATTTTGACCTTGGGTACCTTCATTTTAGCAGTTACAGTTTCAATAGACATTTTAGCTGTATCTCTCGCCCATATAAGGATTTTCGGATTAACCTTAGCCAAATTGCCCATAAAAAAACTCCTAAAAAAGATACTATGTTTATAATAATATTTTATTGCTATTATACAGGAATAGCAAGGAAATAAGGCATGATTAGGACGATAACATAATGTTCAGATAAGCATCCAGTAGCATTTTGCTCCAGAGGAATATCCAGCTTAAAACCTGATTCACTGCATTGATATTTATCCTGACCTGCGGTCAAATGACATTATTCTGGCAAAAATTAAGTTAAATCCAGGAGACATGGATCAAACAATTGCAAGAGGAAGTTGGCGACCAACTTGATATCAAAAAAGTTAAGGTTGTGGTTCTGGTTGTTTAGGGGGATAAATTTCTTTTTGGCTTTCAATCCCGAAATCTGATTTATGTTTATGATGCGATTTTCAATCCACGCACCCCATATTTTTTAAATTCAAACTCTATTCTCAATTATACCGTATTGCTTCATTTAAAAACCTATTCGAACGGTCTTCGATGATTCAGCTAAAACCTTTCCAGCGGAATCCTTATTTAATAGTTTATCTTCTGCATGAATTCGGTCAAGTTCTTTCTTTCTTCGAAGTCCTTTAAGCTTGTTCTTGAGTCGTTGCACCTCCTGATTTAAGGTAAAAGGATCCAGGGTTTCATACACTGCTTGGCAAGCTTGCTTGTTTTCTACAGGAACATGCGAACTTTCCATTACCCGTTGATAAGGAGTTTTGGGGCGATCCCAGCGTTTCATCATCCTGGCTCCGATGCGTAGCTTTTCCTGTAGTTGCATGACGGGGAGAAAGTAATGGGTGTACAGGCGTAACACTTCATACAAAGCATTCATGCATTGGACTTCTGCCAAAGTATCATACCGGGCATAACCCACATAGGAACGCACCAGGGACCAATTCTTCTGCTCAATGTAGCAGGAATCATTTTTAAAGCTTTTTCGATTCCTCGTGAACTGAAGCTGTTCCTGCATGCAATACTTCCATAAGTGCGCATTAATGAACTCGGATCCATTATCTGAATGCAAGCCTTTCAAAGCAAGGGGGAAACGTGCTTTTCCCTGTTGCAGAGCAGCGAATACAAAGCTTTGTGCTTTGGTGGGAGTCGCTACGGTTTCGGTCCACTGAGTAGCCACATCGGTGATGTTGAGACTGAAGGCAAAACATCCCCAGGCATCTCCTCCTTCATGTCCCACCAGATCCATTTGCGTGAATCCAGGAATATCCTTGTCCCACATGGCAAAGGTTTTGACTTCAATGGCTTGCTTGAGCAGGGAGCCGGGACGCGTATGGGATATTCCTTTGAAGCGAGCCTTCTGACGTTCTTTACGAAGATAACGATAGATACTGGAAGCACTCATGCTTCGAAGCTGGTTTTCGATTTCCTGGGTCCAGGGAGGGAGGTCTTGCGCTTTCCAAGCATCCTCATGCAAGGTTTCAAACTGAGCTCGCTTAGCCATGAGGAGGGGGATCATGCTATGCAACCTTTGATCACAACATTGGTACATCACTTTCCAGAAATAAATCAACCAGGCGATGGTTGCGGGAGTAAAGAAGCAGGATCGCTTCCGAACACTCTTCTTACGGACATCCCCTTGAAGTTTGACCTTTCCCGACAAGCGAATGACTCGATGGCTCAAGGATAGGCAATGGGCTAGATACGATCGATTCATGGCTAAGACCCGGGTGCCATGATCCAGCATCAGGCTTTTATCTTTTTTGCTTGCCTTTTGATACTGGGGCGCTATCATATGAATGTAATTTTGACGTTCATTTAACATAAAGTTCACTTTACATGTCCTCCTTAGGTTTGCTAGACTCTTAGGAGGACACTTTACTTATTTCTCCTTTCTTTTTCAATTGTTTTAACTAGATTTTTTTTAGGAGAACCATCGAAATAATTTCGAGTAGATTTTAGATGAAGCAAT
>PXBT01000013.1 GCA_003566815.1 Caldisericota bacterium | reverse complement strand
GCTCTCGCGGCCAGTTGGTCGACCTCCGCCTGCAGTAGCGAGCAGAAATCGAAAAGCTGCTTTCGATGGAAGTACTGAAACTCGTCCAGCGCGATGATGTAACCGTTCTCGATAAGGCGTCTGACCAGGCCAGCCAGTTCAGCGAGATTGTGAACCCGCTCCTCAAGGCCAAAAGTTTCCAGATAGCCGTTGCACACGGCAGCGACACCCGCAGGATCCGAATCCGGAATCTGGATATAGAGCGTCTTCTGAATTCCTGCCGCCTGTATGGCGCGCTGGATCAGCGTGGTCTTGCCGATTCGGCGCCGCCCCGAAATCTGCAGGAAGAACCAACGACCGCGCTCAAGAATCCGCCGCAGCTGATCAAGCTCCTGCCGCCGTCCATAAAATCCCCAGCCCGTATTGTCGGCCATTGGAGCGCTCCCGAATTAAGCTAAAAAATTTTACCTTAACTTTCTAAGCGGCTCAAGGCATTGAGGAATAACGCTTTATGCCTCCGGTTTTGTCGTTGTGGATTAACTCCGCGCAGGATAGCAAGGCTCCCCGGCAGCCAAGCCACTTTCACAAAGATGAATCTTGGGCGATTTCACCAGTCGCTTGCTGCGGTTGGCGTGCCAGGCTGGCAGACCACGGGTCAGAAACAACAGATCCAGAATGTCCAGGTACCGCTCGACGGTTTTTCGAACATGACCGAGCGCATTGGCCGTGGCCGAGACATTCAGAAGCGACGCGGCCTGGTTGGCCAGATATTCCAGCAACTGCGCCACATCCTTGCCGTCCTTGACCTCGGCCACATCGTGAATGTCACGCTCGATGATGGATTGCAGGGACTGCCGCTGCCCGCGGCGGGCGCGGTGGGGCTGCCGAAAACAGGCCTCCGGGTAGCCTCCAGCGACGAGTCGTTGCGGCAGGGCAGGTTCGTGCAGGCGGCTTTGGCCACGCAGTTCCGGCGCCAGATCTCCAGCCAGCCAATGCTCCAGAAAGCGGCCCTCCGCGCCCTCCTTTTCAGCTTCGGTCAAGGGCTGCAGGTGCAGGCCCTCCATCCTTCCGGCCAGAGAGTCCGCCAGGCGCGGCAGTTGCAGCAGATTGGCCGAACCCGTAAGCAGGAAGCGCCCGGCCTGTCGATTTGAGCCGTGGACTGCGCGGTCATTTGCACCCATACCGGCCGTCCAATTGCAACCTCTCGTCCTGGGCCGGCACATCAGCCACATCAGTTGGTCGGCTTGCGCTCGGCTCGGAGCCTGTTGTTCGGAAGCAGGCCGGCACAGGAGATTGGTTTGCCCGATCGCGCCCGGCTGGGTAGACTGATCGCGGGGCAAGGCCGAGGGCCAACATCCATTGACCAGAAAACGCATAGAACCCGTGCTGGGTGAGCTGGCCGAGCGGCAGTCGCTGCCAGAGCCACTGATGTCCGAGCGACGCCGGGACTCGGGCTGGAGTGAACTGCCGCCGGTGATCAAGCTCGCCAGCATCGCCATCGTGCTGGCATGTGTGATCTTTATCGCCGACCGTGCTTACCAGCGCTACCTGGAACACTTGGCGGTTCAGCAAGCCATGGCTTTCATCGAGCAGATGGAAACCGAGCTGGCTGCATTGGGGCGCCAAGTGCAGGGTCAACAATCGCAACAACGCCAAGCCCGCGCCAGTTCGGCTCAGGGTCGCTGGATGTACCAGAACTGCCAGGACTGGCGCCGATCCTTCGGCGACAGCCGTCTGCCGACGGCTCGCGAAGAGATGCTGCGGCATTGTCGGGCTTATGAGCGGTACCTGGAAACGGGGCAGGTGGCGGTGGAGTTTCGGGTGCCTGCGCAACGATGACTGAATCAAAACCACCTGGCAAATCCCGCTCGCCCCTGAAGGCGAAGCCGATGCGGCAGCCGGGGCAGTCTCTAGGAGAATTGAGGCGAGACCTCGTTGAAGACTACCTATTGTTTCCGGCCCTCTTTGCCATCGTTTTCGGTTTCATGGCTTTGATGCGATGGATGGAAATTCGCTCCGGCGTGATTCATTCCCCTTGGCTCTACACCACGATATTCGCAGTTGCTTTTGCCTGGTTGGCTTTCCGCTTCATTCGGATCTTTCCCTTGGTTCGCAACCTTCGTCAAGGTGAGGCCGGAGAGAAAATCGTAGGTGAATATCTAGACCGGCTGCGAGAGCGCGGCTATCGCGTCTTCCATGATGTCCTTGGCGAAGGCTTCAACGTCGACCACGTCATCATCGGCCGAGCTGGCGTTTTTACCCTTGAAACCAAAACGTGGAGCAAACCCGAGCGCGGAGAGCCCCGGATCGAATTCGATGGCCAGGCCCTGCGGGTGCTGGGCGGCGAACCAGATCGGTCACCGATCATCCAAGCCCGCGCCCAGGCCGGCTGGCTTCGCGCGCTGTTGCAGGAAAGCACAGGTAAAGGCTTCAATGTGCATCCGGTCGTGCTAATTCCGGGCTGGTTCATCGACTCCCAAGCTCAGCGAGACCGCTCGGTTTGGGTGCTGGAGCCCAAGGCGTTGCCGAAATGGCTAAAGGATGATCCGCCGAATTTGTCGTCAAAAGACGTTCAGCTCGCCGCGTACCATCTTTCTCGCCATGTTCGAAGTCAGGAGAAGGAGCGGGAGCGAATAGAGCGCTCGTTCTGGCATGCGATGCGCAAGAAACCGATGACGCTGGACTGAAAACTAGTCCTCGGCTTCTTCGTTATCCTCCATTTCGGGCGGCGAATCGGCATCTGGGTGCGCGCTAACCGTTGATTGATGGCGCTTATCCGCGAAATCGGTTTTCGTTGTGCCATTGCAGATAGCCAGCATCAGGAAGCTCGGCGAAGTCGGCCGGTACAGATTGCAGTGCCTTGCCATGGAAGCGGTAGTAGCCCCGCCCGTTTTCGAACTCCTCTCGGATTCGCTGGCTGACCACCACCCGCCGCTCAGGGGTGACCGTCACGTAGCCGGCATCGAACAGTTTGTGAATATCGGAGCGCAGAAGTAAGCCGTTCTCAATTCGATTAGGGCCGGATTCGGCGTAGTCCATGATGTGGG
>PXBT01000058.1 GCA_003566815.1 Caldisericota bacterium | reverse complement strand
GTCCCGATGACAGCAAGATTGCCAATATTAATCAATTGCAAATGGTAGCGGGAAAATATCGCGACATCCGGTCATTGCTGAATTATACGGACTCGTTCGCGTCGGAGACGACCAATGACGAAAATGGGGTCAGTCTTATGACCATCCATAAAGCCAAGGGACTTGAATTCCCGGTGGTGTTCGTAATCGGAATGGTCGACGGTGTTATGCCCAACAAGCAAGGTGAACTGGAAGAAGAAAGACGAATTGCCTTTGTTGGCTTAAGTCGCGCCATGAAGGAGCTCTATATCAGCACTTGCTTGAAATATATGGGCAAGACAGCTACGCGATCGCCATTTCTGCGCGAGATGTTCGAAAGGAGGTCCGAATGAATGGAGTGAGAGTTGTGTTGGTACCTTTTACCAGGCAGGACGCGATAAAAAACGGTTTCTTGGTTGATGTTACCGATACTGCCCAGAAAGCAGGAATTAAATATCCGGTAGCCCTGGAAAGGGTTGTCTGGGATCGGTATATCAACGAAAACAAAGACCGTATATGGGACGTTCTATGGATGTTCCGTTTGAAGTCGTTGTATGAAACCAACAGTGTGATGCGCTTTGGCGTGTCATTTGGCGGCGAATTGATATCCCTCTGGGCCGTGTGTGGCCCTGGGGATAATATGGAGCCGGTAGTGACGATCATGTTGTAATGATTATTGAAAGCCCTTCCTTCGGGGAGGGCTGAATTTTAATTTTTTGACAGCGGCAGATTCACTGTATCTTCATATGTGGTTTTAATGTTTCATATTCCTCAAACAACTCACTGTTCTTTTCTCTAATTTTAATACAATGACGCGCTTTTACATGTTTGGGGTTTTGCTGACAGTCTTTACAATCATCTTGATTCAAGGGCCATGGACCTTTAATTTTGCTCTTAGGCATTTTCTTGATAGTTGTATTATAAATAGATTGTAACGAAGAAAACTGGCGTTTACGGCATTTTGACTTTTGCGCGGCTTCAGAAAAATGGCCGAAGTACTTCTTTCTACATTCCTTAGAGCAAAAAAAATTTGCATCTTTTTTTTGTTCAAACAAAAGCTTATTGCATTCTATGGCAGGGAAGGCTTTATTTTTGCAAAATTTGATACTCTTAATATTCCCGAATTCAATCATATACCTTAGCATAAACTGGATCAGCAAATCCGGAAGACCGAAGAACTCGAGGTTGAAAAAATCCTCAGTTTCATAGATCTTTCGATTTTTTTCCGGATTGTCTGCTAACTCATTGGAATCCACTGTTGCAAATAATTTTACGACACCTATTGAATGAATCTCCCGAATTAACGGTTCAAAAGAGTAATATACAGATTTCTTCCCGGGTAAAGGGTGCTGACATTTATAATAGCTGGAATTTCCCACCACCCCCCAAAACCACGGGAGGGCATCACCTATGTTATGCTCGTCAAAAACAGCATCCTCTATTATTGATCGATGCCGATCGGCCGAGTATCTCAGCCATGTTAGTTTGGCAAGCATTTGAATTATCTTGCTTTTTTGCTCCTGATTGGTATCTGCTTTGTCGCACTTTGATGTCATATTGTTGCCATCGGGGAAAATTCCAACGATCTGAAATTTTTTATGAGGATTGTAAATCGATATCTTTGTTCTTATGCTTTCAGCCTTTTCGAGTTTTTTCACAACATACAGTGTATTTGAAGATTTATTAACGATCATCTTGATTAAGCATATACAGGCCAAGGCGCAATAGTGCATCTCTTTTTTCCCAAATCGCCAGCTAATCATGCTTCTGCTTTCGTTAAACCATTTTTGTCTCCATTGTTCCAAATTATGGTCACGCTCGTCTTGGAGTTCATCCAGGTGTTTTAATCTTCCAACGAAATGAATTTTACCATTATTGTTCAGGAGAACCCGAGAGAAGATAGTTTTGAGAAACACAATAAATGCATCTGTGTTCTTTTTTTCCTCGAATTGAACTCGGTCATAATCTTGAAGCCAATTTTGAGAGATTCCATTTATATTAGGTAGTTCGAATACAGATTCACTGTTTTCACCTTTTATATATTCGGCCTCAATGTTTTCCTTTATCACGTTAATAAATTCCACCAAGCCTGCCATTCCCTTTTTTAAAACATTTCTTTTTGCAACATCGGGACTTGGATTCGCCTTGCTTTTTGAAAAATTGCCACCTTTGGTCTTTTTTTGTTTGTTTCCGGCCACAGTTAGACACCTCCATATTTTATGATGACTTAAAAATTATAATATTAATTATTTTTTGTCAACATAAAAAGCATAGCATAGATATGCCGGAAATTTATAATCTGCCTAGAAAAAAGGCAGAGGGGTGGTATGGCATACGACAAATTTGACCAGGAACTCGGCAAACCATTTCGAGCCGGCGACATCGCCGATTGGCTCGGAGTTGACATTGATTTCGTCAGAAAGTATTATCGTGAGCTAGGAGGAGTTCGTCTGGGCAATTCGCGTCGTGGACGCCTTCTGTTCTTCGAGAAGCATGTCATCGAAGCAATCAGGAGAATGAAAAATGCCCAGCAAAATAACGAAACGGGGCAAGGAGATGTGGCTTGCCTCGGTAATGAAAGACGGCAAGAGGAAACAGAAGGTTTTCAGCACAAAAAAGAAAGCGCAAGATTGGGAGGCAGAGCAAAGAAAAGAGGAGTGGTTGCAGATAAGTACGGCCTCACTGGTTCTTCTGGAGTGGGCAAACAAGTACCTTGATTTTTGCCAAAGGTTTTCTGAAGCTACGGTATGGGAAAAGGAATATACATTTAAAACTTTTTTCCAATACTTTGATGCTCATGAACCGGTAACGGCATTGACCCCGGGTGCTTTATTGGAGTGCTTGCAAAAGGTGGCAGTAAAAAATGGTGGGAATGTGGCCAATAAGATCCGAAAAAATCTTGTGGCTGCCTGGAATTGGGGTATCAAGTACCATAACCTGCCGCAACCGAATCCCTGCTTGGTGGAGCGGTTACCTGAAAAGCGGAAAGCCCGGTATGTACCATCGGTGG
>PXBT01000174.1 GCA_003566815.1 Caldisericota bacterium | reverse complement strand
TTCATCAATCTGGGGGTTTTTGAAGATCTGAGATTCGATAGTGTTGAAAAAGTACTATTCAATGAGTATTTTTCATCATTAAAGGAACAGGAGAAAACATTTATTTTTATTATCGATGAAGTGTATGATGCATCTTCGTCACTTTTTAATGTTCTTCAGCAGATAATGGGAGAAGGGCATTACACATACAACAGCCATAAATATTACTTCTCAAATTCATTCTTCGTATTCATTACGAATCAGGGAGAATCTCTTTACAACAACAACTATAATGGTATCTTCAGGGACAACAATTCTTTTCCCAGGGATGCATTCCGAAAAACCTTATTAGACCAGAAAACCAGAAAAATATTTGACGGTGATGAGGAAAACAGGATGCTGGAAAGTCTCATTGACCGCATCAACGATTTCATCGTATTAAACAGTTTTAACTTCAGTTCCCGCAAAACTATTTTTTCCGCTTTGTTTGAAAAGCAAAAAGAGTACCTCAACAACCTTTATGATATCCAGGAATTATCGTGGGATGATGAATTTCTTGAACTGCTGACTTTCTCTTCAGCCCATCTTAACTCCTTCAGGCAGATCCAAAGACATTTTGAAGAATCATTTTTCCAGAATATTGAATCTCAGATAACGGATTATTGTCGTCAGGAAAAAGCTATCAGAAAGATTGATCTTACACTCGAGGAACCAGGATCATTGTCTGCCGAGCTTGAAATTTTGGGATTTAAAAGGCTTGGCAATTTCTTATTTGTAGATGATTACAAGCCTTACCACACATTATTAAAGAGTCTGGGATTTGACAATATGATCTCTGCATATTCTGTTGCTGAAGCAAAAAGAAAACTTTATGATAAAGGCATTTCTCTTTTTGACTGGATATTGCTTGATTTGGTTTTTCCACCTGACCAAGCCGATGGAATATCGTTCCTGAATGATTTCAGGAAAAAACACAAGCAATTTCCTGTTTATCTGTTTTCACAAGAGATCAATTCAAGAAAAGAGTTTAATGATATTTCCAGGGCAGGTGGTGCTGCAGGATTCTTAGAAAAATCTCCTGAACTTATTGCCGCCGGTGAATCAGGAGAAAAGGCCGCAGCCAAAGAACTTCTGAGAAAAAGGATCAAGGGTATTTCACTGGACAATTCTTTCTTAAGAACAAAGCAATTGCTTGAGAAGAAAGGGGAAAGCATCAACTATATTTTAAACAACAGTTATGATGATGGGGTTTTACGCTTCATGGTGTCTGACCTTAAAAGAGAGCCACAAATTCAAATCATTGACTCAACTGAAGTTATTACTCAACCGGAAGTGTTGTTTCGGGATATCAAAGGACAAAGTTCAGCAATAGAAGATATAAAGTTATGGCTGGACAGGATTAAAAACAGTCGCTTTAATAAAACCGATAAGGGCTTATTGCTGTATGGCCCGCCGGGAACAGGAAAAACTTTGCTGGCCAAAGCCATCGCCAATGAAATTGATGCATTTTTTATCTCCATGACTCCTTCACAATTGCAAAATAAATATGTGGGCGAATCGGAGAAAAAAGTCAGGGAGCTTTTTGACAGAGCACGCAAACATCAACCCTGTGTCATCTTTATGGATGAAATAGAATCCATTGGTGATAGGTCAAAGTTATCCGGGGAGCATTCCTGGGAAGCATCATTTGTAAATACATTTCTGGCACAAATAGACGGTTTTGAAGGGAATGACCAGGTTTTTGTAATTGGAGCCACTAACCATAAAGATCGCATGGACAAGGCGCTTATCAGGCCCGGCAGGCTAAGCAGGCATATTTTCGTTCCCCTGCCAAAGACTTTGGATGACAGAAAAGAGATATTACTTTTTTTTCTTGAAAAAGCCCTGATGAAACATAGTCTGAATGCGGATGAGATAAAAAAGCTTGCCAAGGTTACAAAAGGGTATTCACCTGCCGATATTATGCTTATGGTGGATATGGCACAGGACGTTGCCAGCAAAAACGGTAAGGAGATAATGGATGCCGATTGCTTTAGCCAGGCCAGAACAGAAGTGATGTATGGTAAAATATCCGGCGAAACTCACGATCCTGAAACTTTGAAAAAGGTAGCTATACATGAAGCTGGTCATGCTTTGGTTGCCCTTAAGCTGAGTAAGGAAATTTACCAGGTAACAGTGCAAAAGCGCGAAGGTGAAGATGAAGTGCAGGGTTTTATGGAGCCAACAGGTGATAATAAAATTGATGACAGAGAAGGTCTCATTGATCAAATGTCTATTTCTTTTGCAGGCAGAGAAGCGGAAAAGCTGCTTTTGGGCAAATATGGCACCGGAGCATCGAGTGATCTAAAACAAGCACAAAATTATGCTGAAGCCATACTTAAATTGGGTCTGACAGAAAGCGGACTTCCCGAGCTTTATCATTCCCAGCGAGAAAACCCCTATGACAGTACTTACCTGAACAACGAGGTAACAGAGAAAATAAAATCCATTATGAAGGAAGCTCAGCAACATTGTATTAAAATACTCAATGACCATAAAGAGGAGCTTTTGGAACTTAGCGAAAGGTTAAGACAAGAAAAAACCATTTTCTTTTACGATTAATCTACGATAAAATGGACATGGTTGCCATATTGAAACATTGTTTCCACAGGGTGAAAAACAGGCTGCATGAAAATGATCTTAACGTTTTGGATCAGCAATTACCGCAAGAGGATGAATACAGGCGGTATATGGCTGAATACATTGAAGAATTTGCTTCTCCCTTTATGGATATATCCGAAAGTGAAAGTAGTGGAATTGGGCGAAAGCATATTTTTCAGAAATATTACATCGACCATGATTCATTGGCAAACATGATTGCATTTTTAAAGGAATTTGCTTGCAAGCCCATTTCAGAAATTGATCTAAACCATCATGCAAAAGGTTTAAAAGCGTTCAAACACTTCATACGCCGGTGGGAAAATAATGCCCAGGGGAACGATCTGGTGGAGTTGTATAATGAATACAATGAAAACTAAATCAATTTACCGGTTTTAAGTAACAAGTATCACTAAATGC
>PXBT01000216.1 GCA_003566815.1 Caldisericota bacterium | reverse complement strand
AGATATATTACATAAAAAATATAATATAGCATCTGATAAAAAATCAGCAATATCATTAGGAATAGATGATAGTAAAATAAATTTTAAAAAATCAATATTATTTTTAGAAGAAAAATTTAAAAAAAATATTTATTCTAATTTATTAACAAAAAAAAATAAAATTAAAAAAAATAATAATGAAAAATTAGATTTAAATATTCGCAATCAGAGATTTTCGCAAAAAACATTTGAGATTGGAAAAGAACAAAATAATGATGAAAAATTAGATTTAATATTAAATAAGTTAAATTATTTAACAAACATTGTTATAGATTTGCAAAATAAAATAATTATTCAAAGTCAGAGATTTTCAGAAAAAACAACAATAGTAAATAATTCAAAGACATATTCCTCTAATAAATATATTGATAAAAAAATAGAAAAATATACTATTGATATAGATTGGTATTATTATTATAAACCATATATAAATGACGTAATAAATAATAATTCAGATAATTGGTATTATTATTATAATAATTTAATAACATTTATTAGAACATATAGAAAATTTCCTACATATAATAAAAAATCAAAAATTAATGAAAAAAATATTTATAACTGGTATAAAATACAAAAAAATAATTTAAATAATATCCAGAACGGGAGATTATTTAAAAATATAACAGAAAATGAGTCAAAATCATGTATATCTAAAAAAAAATTAATCAAAAAATTAATAAAATTAGAAAAAATATTATAATGATCTTAATTTATCAATTAAAATATTAATATAATAAATTATTAATGATAAACAATTCCTATTATTTTTATTCCCATTATTTTTATTCCCATTATTTTTATTATGATATGATGAATTTGGATAATTTAAAATATTATGAGTTGGTATATAAATATTTGAATTCATAATAATATAATTATATATTATTAATTTTTTTTAATTTTTAATTAAATTGTAGAAGATGTTTTAGAAATTCTTTGTTGATATTCATTTTTAACATCTTCATAAATTTTTTTAGTATTTTTAGGATAAAGTGCTAAAATAATAATAATTATTAATAATAATAATAAGAACCATAACCAATTACAAGTTATATATCCTAATATATAACCAGCAGAAAATCCTACAATTACAGAAATTAAATCCATATTATATATTATATATAATATATAATTAATTAATAGAAATATAATTTAAATTTTATAAATTCCATTAACTGCTCTATGGTCAGTAACAATACCTTTTTCTCCGAAAGTATTAAGAATAATATATTGTCCATTCATATTACTAAATATATAATCAATAATTTTATCTTCGTCTAATACAGATGAATTATTTTCACTATTTTCTTCATCATAATTATCATATAATTTTTTACTATCTAAAATATCTAACATTTCAGTATATAACCCAGTATATGCTTCAATATTAAAATCACCAGCAACAAATATTGGAGCTTTTCCTACAATTAATTTATTAATTGTATTAATTATACTTGCTACTTGATATAATTTTAAATCATCGCTACCCAAATCTGTTATATTTAAAATTTTATCTAACCAATCTAATATTTTTGGAGAACCTCCAAGTCCACTTTGTATATGTGTCGTAAATACATAACAATGTTTATCATTTTCTAACTCAATACATATCCCCATAACACCTTTTTTTGCGAAATTTTCGACACCTCTATATTTTTTATAAGTATGTAATATTTGAGATGATATAGGATATTTACTAAAAATAGCTAATCCTGAATTTACTCCAATTAAAAATTTACCACAACTATAATCTATATAATTATATGGATATATATGTTCAATTCCATTTTTAATAATATTTCTAGAACTATTTGTAAATAATTCTTGAAGACATATAACATCTGGTAAATTTTCCATATTTAAAAGTCTATTTACAAATTCTCTTGCACGTTTATTTCTATTTGATATTCCAATTGGAAATGGTAATTGAGCAAGATTTAATGATAAAATATTAATTGGTGTATCTTTTTGTCCCATTATTAATTATATTATATTATAATTTTTATATTATAATTTTTATATTATATATTTTTTGACTATATTTTATCAATTTAAAAAATAAAATATATATTATATAATTTTAATAAACTAATTTTTATCATCGGGGATTGCAAATAAAGAAAACGGAACAAAACTCAGCCCCTTTATTAATCGGTTAAATATTACATTTAATTTTTATTTCATTATTTTAATAATATTTTTATATTCTTTTCCTATCTGATTTATAATAACCAAGTCTTTTACAACGTTCTATTTCTAAACGTTACAATTCTTTTCTCAAACGTTCTTCATTTATTTGTGCTTCTTCACGTAATTGTTCATATGATTTTTGTGTATTTTTAGTTTTTTTATCTTTTGTTATAGGAAATCTTGATATTTTTGGCTTAGTTGGAAAATTATTCATTATTGATATATTGTCTCGTACATTATCATATAATCCACCAACTGACCAACGATGATGGGGCTCGCTCCAACTAAGGCTACTATCTGCCCTACAATATAAAAAAACATTAGGCCCGGATACTCTAGCACCAACAACGAATGAATGTCTACTATTCAATGCATAACAACCAGCAACTAAGGTTGATTGGCCCTCCAACAGGAATCCATATCTGCCAACATATACATTAGTATTCTTGTTAGTTATGCTATTCATATATGCATCGCCGCTATAAAAACTATTGTCTGCTATAAGTGTTGAAGAATTTTCAATAGTAATATGCTTACTTCCTTTTGCAACTTTAATTGCTCCATTCATTGAAAAAAAATGCTCAACTGTGACATTCTTTACCCAGGAATCAGTAGCACCATAAATCAATAAAAACTGATCTGAATGGTTAGTGTCATCTATCCCTTCCTTGCTCTTTTGCCAAAATGATATTGCTCGGAGATTCTCAATACCAACATTACTAATTCGATCATCATCAATACATTTATATATTTCGCCTCCACCCCAAATTTTCTCAATTGCATTAAAAATAGAACCATCAATTGT
>PXBT01000084.1 GCA_003566815.1 Caldisericota bacterium | reverse complement strand
TGTACCGGCTGTTATCACCTTCAAATTTCCTAAATCAGTTTCCCGAACAATGCTGAGTATGGGGATATCCTGATTCATGAAATTGCTAATCCCATTATCGTTTTTTAAACCAAAGTACGTGTGCAGTTTTGGCCTGCGGAAATCGCAATCAATCAGTAGTGTTTTACTGCCTTCATCGGCAAAGGTGATAGCCAAATTACTTACAACGGTCGATTTACCGTCACCTTTTTCAGCACTGGTTATGGTTATGGTTTTTGGAATATTATTTGAGTTTTGAAAAACCAGGTTATTCTTAAGCCTCCTGATTGATTCTGAGATCAGGCTGCTGCGTTCTCGCAGTGCCACCAATTCACGAGGGATCTTGCCGTTCGTGGTGGAGAACGTTTTCTGTTTGCTCTTCGAAATCCGCTTCTCCAGTTGAGGAATTGCCGCAAGCATGGGTACGTTGGCCGTTCTAACCTCATCAATGCTGTTCATGGTATTGTCAAAGAACTCCTTGAGAATAATCAACGATGCAGCTGCCATTCCGCTCAGCATTAGGCCCATTATCAAAATTATGTTTTTCCTTGGGCTTACCGGCGATCCGGACCGGTTCGCATAATCTATGATTCTGCCAAATCCATATTGGGTTTCTTTCCATGTAGACACATCGGCAAATTGCTCAGAAATATTTAAAAACAATCTCTCTTTCATTTGAACCTCCCTCTGCAGCCTGGCCAGATTGGTCATCTCGGTTGGCAAACCATCCAATTCTCTTTCCGCTTGCCGTTGGCGTTCAGTCAGTGCAGAAAGCCTGGATTCCAGCTGAATCTTTTCAAGCCGGAGTTCAATCAGCCGGGTTTGAATGTCAGTCATCATGCGCGTTCTTTCTCCACTCCCCATTCCCATATATTCATCATCTTCTGAGAATATGTTACTGGATAAAGAAGCTATTTCCTCCGTCAGGATCTCAATCTGTTCATCCAAAAATGCCAGCCTTGGAGGTGTAACCTCTCTGTCTCTCACACCGGGGTTTCTTTGAAGAATTAAGAATCTTTCCCTCTCATAGTTGCCTAATTCTTCCTGATATGCTTCTATTCTTGGCGCTACAGCCGCAGCAAAATCATCGGATAAACCCGGTTTTAGCCGCTCAAGCTCACTCTCTGCGTTATCAACCGCAAGCTGTACGGCTTCAAGATTCAGTTCCACCTCTTCAATCTGAATATCAATTTGCTCTATTCGGTTTACGATTCCTGCTGTTTGGTTATCCATTCGCACCAAACCTGTCCGATCCAAAAAGCTTTGCAGCTTTTGCTCTGCTTCTTCAAGTTCATTTTGAAGCTTCACTCTTTCTGTTCTTAAAAAATCCGTTGTAGCTTCGGCCGCTTGGCGATTCTGTTGTGTTGATGTCTCTACATAGTGATCCATAACTTTATTCACCACTTCCGCAGCCTCTAAAGGCGATGAACTTTGAAATGATACCTGGACTACTTCAGCATCTCTGTTAACAAGCTGAAAATTTAGATTATTTCTGATCCTGTTCGCTACTGATCTTATGTCGGATCTGAAAAATTGCCCATCCTCGGTCTCTGAAAAAAGGATTGGGAATTCATTTACGTCCGCATGCTCGTTTTCAACCATAATGCCCGCAACATTTGTTGCGAAAGACAATGACTGAAGTACCTGAAGTTCATTTGCCAATGTTGCGTTTGCACCTACGCCTGTCGTCTGGGATACAATTCTGGAAAGATCTGATTCACCGGCCTTCCCTGAATTAATCATCAAGGTACCCCTGCTCTCATAGGTGGGCGGAATGGTGCCGGCATAGTAATACCCTCCAACCCCACCGGCGATCAGGAATAATAGTATCAACCACTTATACCTTAGTATCTTTAAAATTATGGTTTTTGGATCCAATCCCTGCCCGGGGTCATAATTATTATTTGGTGCAGCATAGGGCTGTAAATCCTGATATCGATTATTCTCTTTGTCGTATTTTTCTAAGTAGGACTCCATCTTTCTTGAGGCTATTTTATTTTCAGTGCCGTTTTATTGAAACCAATGATAATTCATAGGGAGCAATAAAAACAGTTTTAAAAGTCACATTAACAGATCTTAATTCTCAGTTAATTCCTTTAAAACTGATTTTTTACAAAGCGTGAAAGTTTCATTGCAGGTAGTTGTGTTTGACCTAAACGCACAACGACGAATTGTTTAAGTCTGTTCAAAGATTGTACAAATACGCTCTTTCTCATCCGAAAAAACGCACCACTTTAGGAAAAATTATTAAAATATACCATCGAACTCTGTTCTTATATCTTTCTTGTCGATTAGGCAGCCGCACTGCAACATAATTATCGATTCGCATTCAATCGAAATATTCCCTGAAGCTATCACCGAGAGTACATCTAAGGGCGGCCTGAGAACAAACAATTAATCGTGAACAGGTGGCATGATCGTTACTTTCCCGTCGGATTCAGATAACCGGGATATGACAGTATAGTCAGTAATGGAACAGGCAAAGGATAGTGTATCAATTGGAGAAAGCTCATCGATTCCAATGGAGGGTTTTATAACAATGTCAGCCTATTTTCAACCTCTCCTTTGGAATGGAATTCGTTAAATTACCTGCTGAACATAAAAGCTCAAATCACCGCTTCTGATCCCGAAATCACTTACTGGAAGATATAGCTTTCCATTTTGCCGCGGAGTGGATTTCCTGAATCTGACCGGTCAAGTCCCAAATTCTGTGTAAAAACAGAATCGGTTAGGCTGCCAGTTTAAAGGAGATTCGGTCATCATTTAAGGTTATTTGTTGTTCGTTACACATGGTTTGTCTGAGGGTTTTCAGCAAGACTAAATCAGCTTGGTCCATTGTTACTCGCTGCCAACGCCTGGCAGCCCGAATCAGGGTTCCATACACCAGCTTCATAGCCCCTTTCTCATTGACATGATTTGGAATGATCTTGGTTCTTCTCTTCTGTTCCACAAAAGAACGTTCAATTAAGTTGGTCGTGCGAATACTCCGACGGTGTCCATAGGGATACTTCAGATGAACCAGGCACGCTTGTAAGTCAT
>PXBT01000193.1 GCA_003566815.1 Caldisericota bacterium | reverse complement strand
TATATTTCTGGCTTTTTCTTCGGTGCCTGTTCCAGGACAACTCTCCCATTCATGGGATTCTATTTTTTTGGTAAACAAGGGTAATCCCAACTCTTTACATGCTTCTTCCACTAAAGATTGATCAGCATCTGCTTCCTGGCCTCTTAAGGCGTGGTTGACATGAGCTGTATACAAAGATAAAGAAAAGCATTCTTTTGCTTCTGCCAGCAGTCGCAAAAGAGCTATTGAATCCGCACCTCCGCTTACCGCTACCAGCAAAGAACGAATAGCATATTGATGCATCAGGGGCCCTATATCTTCAATGAATTGATGAGTTAAGTTTTTCATGGTAAATAATTAAAAATGGCGGCACAGGGATTTGAACCCCGGACGCCACGGGTATGAGCCGTGTGCTCTGACCAACTGAGCTATGCCGCCATGTAGTTCCTTCATTTTTCAACGGGAAGTATTATAACATATTCTCCATCTTTGACCATATTCATTTCACGCGCCTTCTTTTCAAGAAAAATCGGGGATTGGGTAGCCTTGATTTTTTCTTCAAGTTCTTCAATTTCACTTATTAATCGTTGATTTTCTATATCAATCGTTCGAAATTCGATTTCCAGGACAACAAATTTATAGATTGTATTCATAATTAAAATCATGACCATTAAAAGCAGTAAAGTAATAAAAAAAGTCCCTGGATTGATTTTTTTTACTTTTTTCTTTTTTGAAGAATACTGGCTACCAGTTCTTCGCATGAAGGTAATACCCCATTTTCTTTTTGATATGCGCCTATTTCCCTGTCGGCTTCCTGAGGACTCAGTCCAATTTCTACCAGCCATTCCCGAGTTTCTTTCCAGGTATCGGAGGCGGGAAGGGGATCATGATCAAGCCTTTCGGGTACAAAATTTTTCATTTTTGAGGCTAAGTAAGGAATCATTTTTTTAGCTGTAGAGGGCCCTATTCCTGGCACAGCCACCAGGGCTTCCGTTTGTTCCTGATGAATAGATTGAGCTAATTCATCAGGGCTCAAGCGGGACAAAACCTGCAAAGCAATTTTGGGCCCCACTCCTGGTACTTCAGTGATCCATTCAAAACATTTTTTTTCATCTTCGCTTTGAAACCCATATAGCACCATTCGGTCTTCTCTGATGCGAAGGTGAGTGTATAGCCGAACCGATGCATCCTGGTTGAAATTTTCAGCGCCTGGGATCCAAACCTGCAAGGAAAGCCCAAAGTCTAATTGTACTACAATAAATTGATCCTCAACAGCAACGACTTTGCCTTCAATTGCATAAATCATGTTCAAAAACTCCTTGAGACAAGTGATGACATATGGCCACCGCAACAGCATCGCATGCATCATCTGAAGAGGGTAGCGCATGACCCAATATGCCTTCAGCCACCATTTGCACTTCTTGCTTGCTGGCCTGGCCATACATCGTCAGTGTTTTTTTAATTTCAAGCGGAGTGTATTGAAACACTTCAATTTGGTGCATGGCTCCAAAAAGCATCAAAACTCCTCGAACAGCCTCTATGATGAGTGCAGTTTTAGCATTTTTGCTAAAAAAAACTTTTTCCAGCGCCAAAGAGGTAAAGGAAAAATCTCTTGATAACTTTTCCATTTGTTCGTAAATCAGTTTGAGGCGAAATTCAATAGGTTGGGGTGTAGTGATAAATACCCCGGCATCAAGGATGTCCAACTTCCCATTTTCTTCTCGCAGACAGGCATAGCCCAAACGAGCTATGCCTGGATCAATGCCAAGAATCAAAGGAGAGACAGCTTGATTAGTTGCTATTGTAGAAAGCTTCGATTTCTTCATCCGAGATATCGAAGTTGGCAAAAACTTCACTCACTTCGTCATGATCTTCCAGCTCAGAGATCAGCTTGAGCATTTTTGTTGCATGATCTCCGGTCAAAGCTACGGTTGTGGTTGGGATTTTAATTACATCAGCAGATTCAATTTCAATTTTTTTCTCTTCCAGCATATCTCTTGCTTTGTACAAGTCGGTGGAAGCAACCTTAATCACATAATTATCGCCTTCTTTAAAGACATCCTCTCCATCAACCATTGCTGCTATGTCAAAAGCTTCTTCTTCTGTCAGGCTGGTATTTTGAAGAATAATTTTACCTGCAGGGTTAAACATCCAGGCCACACAGCCCTGTTCACCCATGTTTCCCCCGAATTTACTAAATATTTTTCTAATTTCAGCGCCACTTCGATTTTTATTGTCGGAAGTCACTTCTACCAGTACTGCTACACCGTTGGGACCATATCCTTCATAGGTAAGTTCCTCAATAACTGTGCCGTCCTGCAATTCTCCCGTACCCCTCATAACAGCGCGTTTAATGTTATCACTGGGCATGCCTGCCGCCTTGGCTTTGTCGATGGCTGTTCTCAGACGGGGATTACTATCCGGGTTGCCTCCTCCTTCTCGCGCAGCAATAGTAACTTCTTTACCTACCTTGGTAAAGATTTTACCTCTTTTGGCATCTTCTGCCATTTTTTTTCCTTTTATATTATGCCACTTGGAATGTCCTGACATCTTTACTCCTCCTTAATCCAGTTTTAGTTATATTTGAACAAAAAAGCTCATGAATTCTGTCGTCTTGTGTCAATTCAGGGTGAAAAGTCAAACCCCAGAGATGTTCTTGTTGTACAAAAACAGGGTGCCCTGCATGATCAACAGACAAAATACTTACACCTGGACCCACGGACTGGATAAGGGGGGCTCGTATGAAAACTGCTCGAAACGTTTTCTTAAAGCCTTCAACTTTGACCTCCTCGCAAAAACTCTCATATTGAGAACCATAACCATTCCGCTGAACAGAAATGTCCAACAGAGCCATTGAAGCCTGTTCAGGCTGGCTTACTTTGCTGGCCAGCACAATCAAACCTGCGCAGGTTGCCAGCACGGGCAATCCTTCTTTTATTCCGGCGAGCAAAGGTTCATACAAGCCAGAAGTATGCAATAACTTTAGAAAAGTAGTGCTTTCTCCTCCTGGAAGAATGAGCCCATCTATTTCTTTTAAATGAGTTTTTTCTCTGACCAGCAGAGGAAAATGACCCACTCGCTCTATTGCTTTCAGATGTTCATCAACGGAACCCTGGAAACCTAAAACTCCTATGCGTTTCACCCAGTTCAAATACCTCGATGAGCCAGCTTTTCATTGTCAGGCATGGTTTGAATATCTTTCCCCTTCATGGGGTCTCCCATGCCTTCAGATACTTTTGCAATGATGTCAGGTTTGTCCCAATGGGCAACAGCTTGCACAATGGCTTTTGCAGTAAGCGCAGGTTGACTGGATTTAAAAATACCGGAACCCACAAAGACGCCATCAGCTCCTAAAAGCATCATCAAAGCAGCATCTGAAGGAGTTGCAACACCGCCTGCCGCAAAGTTTACAACGGGTAGTTTTTGCGTGGATTTGATCTCTTTGAGCAAATCCACCGGCACCATGAGTTTTTTGGCTTCAGTATAGAGTTCGTCTTCCTGCATATGAATCACCCTGCGCATTTCTGATTGCACTCTCCTCATATGCCGCACAGCTTCGACGATATTGCCTGTGCCTGCTTCTCCCTTGGTGCGTATCATGGCAGCGCCTTCAGATATTCTACGCAGTGCTTCGCCCAAGTCGCGACATCCGCAGACAAATGGGATGCGAAACCTGGTTTTGTCGATATGATTTTCTTCGTCGGCTGGAGTCAACACTTCGCTTTCGTCAATATAATCAACCTTTAAAGCTTCCAGCACTTTGGCTTCAACAATATGACCAATCCTACATTTTGCCATCACAGGAATGGATACGGCATGTTGAATTTCTTTTATTTTAATGGGATCAGCCATACGCGCGACTCCACCCATAGCACGAATATCAGCGGGAACTCTTTCCAGAGCCATAACAGCCACAGCGCCAGCTTCTTCCGCTATTTTAGCTTCGTTAGCATTAGTGACATCCATGATGACTCCGCCTTTAAGCATTTGAGCCAATCCCCGCTGAGTAGTAATTAAGTCCTTATCCAATTTTTCACCACCAACTTTTTCCATATTTTTTTATCAAAATAAAATTATAACCCTTTTTTTATAAAAATAACAGATTATATAGTCTTCGATTTTTCCTGCATGAAAGCTTCAGCCTCTCTTCGGGTACAAACTTGCTGTAAATGCTGGGCTTCGAGCAAAGCTTCGATCAGTTTTCCTACCTTTGGGCAGGGAGCAAGGTCCAACAATTTCATGATATCGTTTCCATTGAGCAATGGAGCTATGGCCTCCTTTTCTTTTTTAAAGCCATAATCCAGCATATCTGCCACAAATGCTTCATATGCGGGCAAACCAGGCATTTTCACTCTTCGGGTTGCATAGGCATCCGAAAGTCCAAGCAACAATATGGGAACAGCCAGTGAGCCCAGATCTCTAAAAAAGCGATATTTTGCTCGTTCAGTCAGCAAATCAGCATTGGAGAGTTGATGAGGTCGCATATGTTCCAGTATTAGCCCTTCGATCCATTCCTGTTCGCGGTTGGAAAGTTTCAGGTCTTTTAGATAAATTTTGGCTTTTTCAGCCCCATTGGATTCATGATCAAAAAATCGCAGGCGGTCTTCTTCCATGCTTATCGTATCGGGCTTTCCAATATCGTGCAAGAGGGCGACCAGTTTGAGCAATACTTTCAGATTTCTATCAGGCACGAGGGTTTCGTTTAACATGCTTTCAATTTCTCTGGCATAAGGGAAATCGAATTTTCGGATGCGTTCAAAAATTTCTTCCAAATATTGCAGTGTTTCCAGCGTATGCCTACGCACTTGAAGTCTTTGGGTATATTTTTCATCCATGGGCACAAAGCTTTCCAAAAAAGGAAAAACAATGCTCAGAAGGCCGCTTTCATCCATCTTTGAAAGCCATGGACTGCAATGAGAAAGCGCAAGAATTTTCAGCCATTCATCTCTGATGCGCTCGCCCGATACCTCAAACAATTTTTCTTTTTGAATGGAAATTTGTTCTTCCGTCCATGGGTCAATATGGCCCGAGATTTCTCCAGCCAGGCGATAGGCTCTGAGCAAACGCAAAGGGTCATCTTCAAAAGAAGCAGGGTTATGAATGCGGACTTTTCTTGACAGCATATCTTCAATGCCTTGAAAATAGTCCAGAAGACCCATGCGTGTATCGCCTCTGCTATAAACCCTCAGAAAATTATCCAAAGGAAGACATAGCGCATCCATGCTGAAATCTCTTAAAAACAAGTCATCCATTAATGCTTCACCACGGATTCCATTCACATCAACCTGAGCATTGTCAAATGAAATCCGATAGGTATCACGCTTGGCATCCAGCTCGAAAAAGTTGCTCTCCAATTCTTTGGACAGTATTTCAGCTGCTTTTTTTGAGGCTGGCTTGGGATCTATCAACAGATCCATGTCAAAGTGTTGTTTTGGGATGCCCAGCAAAGCATCCCTCAAGGTGCCTCCCACTACATAAACATCAAACTCTTTTTTGTGCTCAAGGAGTTTGGTGAGCGCAGGAATCCATCCATGTTGCTCAAGTTGAGAAGCAAATACAATGAGTTCTACATTTTTCTCAGCTTTCACTTTCATATGGCTGTACCCATCCTTTTTCAAAACCACATGCTTCAAGAGCGCTTACCGCTTTATTGTATTCTTTTCGATTGATTCTTCTTCGCATATGCGGGTGCTGAAAGGCCTTGTAGGCTGGGAAATACTGACTCATCAAGCTCACATGCACTTCGTTTCCCAGCCATTCCTTCAGCTGGTAAATCACATTCACTGTTTCATCAATATAATGCGGCAACATTAGTATGCGAATAATCACACCTTTTTGCAATATATTTTCACTATCAAAATAGTCTTCAGGCAATTGTTTTCGTATAGTTTTTAGTGTTATTTCATTATTTTTTTGGTAGTCCACTGCCCTGGAGAGCTCTTTAGCCACTTCTTCCGTATAAAAACGAGTATCAGCAAGAAAGCCATCCACAAAATACTCGAACCAGCCCAAAACAGGTTCGCATTCCCATCCGGAAGTGTTATAGACAATGGGAATCCTCAGCCCCTTTTCTCGCGCAAGGATGAGTGCTCGAAATGAAGAGGGCAGAAATTGAGTCGGAGTTACCCAATTGAGATTATGAGCACCTTCTTTCTGCAAACGAAGCATTCGATCCGCCAGCGCTTCTTCATCAAGCATCTCGCCATAATGGAGTTGTGAGAGGGGGTAGTTTTGGCAATAAAAACAGTGCAGGGTACAATGCGAAAAAAATAGGGTTCCAGAGCCTCTTGTGCCTGTTATGGGTGGTTCTTCTCCCCAATGGAGCGATGCACTGCCCAGCCTGATTTGGGTGCCTGCCTTGCAAAAGCCTTTTTGTCCAGCATTTCTATTTGCTTTGCACTGATGAGGACAGAGGCGGCAACATTCATAATGCTCATGCATATCATCTGCTATCTTTTTCAGTGTTGTCAGGGAGTATTGCAGGTATTGAGGCTCAAGGGAGGGCAAGCTTGGATTCCACCCATTCATACATGGAAGCAAAACACTGAACACATTCCTGTTTCATGGATTGGGCTTCTTCCATCATTTGCCTTACATAAGCCTCATCTTTAATAGAGGATGCATTAATCAAAATGTTAAGATAGGCCCCTTCTACAGCAGATCGGAGGAGCGAAGAACCCGACCCCAGATCGCTGATCATGCTTTCTTTGCAGTGGTTTTGCAGTGTTTCCAGAGTGGAGCAAGCTTTATGGCAAGCTTTAAGTGTATCGAGAGGCACCTGAGAAGCATGCTTTAAGGCTGACTGCATTTTTTCCTTACGCACTGCTTTTTCTTCATCTGTGGCTTTGGGCAGTTTCATCGCAGCCATAAAGCCTTCGAAAGAAAGGGCATCCTCATCGATCAAGGCTCCCAGTTTTTTTACCAGGTTGTCCAGTTCCTTCGCTGCTGATTGAACCTCTGCCTGGTCCACATAAGAAGCTACCATCATCAAAAGCCCTGCCCCCATTGCTCCAGAAGCAGCTGCTGTTGATCCTCCTCCCGGGGTGGGAGTTTTTGCAGCAATAGCACCGATAAAATCGTGTACGGTCAATTCATTTAATTTCATGGTTTCCCTTATCTCCAATTCTTCATATAATGTTGATTTATAAAAAGTATATAAGAAGTAAGGGGAGGAGTGCAACTATGAAACAAGTGTTCCTGGTGGGAAGGTATTCTGTAGGCAAGTCTTCTCTCTTTAATCGAATCACTAAAAAACGCAATCTTGTAATGGAAGAAAAAGGTACCACAAGAGATATCATCAAGCATACTTATGAGTTTGAAGGCCACGAATATCAGCTTTCAGACTCTGCAGGGATAGAAAATGTGAAGGCTGATACTCCTTTGACGGTTCAGCAGGAAATGATTTTACAGGAAATGAAAAAAACTGGAGTCATTTTGTTTGTGGTGGATGGCACTGCAGGCATTGTTCCTCAGGATTTGGAGCTTTTGGATTTTTTAAGAAGACACCAACTCTTAAAAAACACTATCCTTGTAGTTAACAAGTGGGACAAAAAACATTTTTCCGGAGAAGAATTTTATGAATTGGGGATTGATGAAGTTTACTATACTTCGGCCACTACAGGCACAGGCGTATATGAAATAATGGAAGCAGCCGCCAAAAGGATCAATACGGGACCTACCGCGCAACAGCTTCAAAGCAGAGTTATTGCTCTCGTGGGCAAACCCAACGCAGGAAAATCCACTCTCATGAATGCTTTGTCGGGCAAAACTCGTTCACTGGTGAGCGAAAAAGAGTTTACGACGCGTGATCCCGTGCGGGAAATGATCAAAAAAGATGGGCAGGCCCTGGTTTTGGTGGACACCGCAGGCATTCGTTCACGCTGGATGCATGAGTTTGGAACTATTTATCTCAGCATGAAAAGAGCAACCACGGAAATTAAAAATGCCGAGCTTATTCTTTTTCTCCTTGATGCCAGCCAGGCTATAGCCAGAGAAGATCAAAAAATTGCACGAATGATTCTCGAAGAAAAAAAAGCTTGCGTTATTGCGATCAACAAAAAAGACATTATCGTGGACAAGGATGGTTATCAAAAATTGCTGGAAGTCCGTTTCAGATTTTTGGATATTTATCCTGTAGTCTATATTTCCGCTCTTGAAAAAGAAGGATTTCATGAGATGTTTAAAGCACTTGAAATGGCCTATGAATCTCATTACAGAAAAATTCCAACTCCTCAGGTCAACAAAGTTTTGCATCAGATTATGGCCGACCACCCTCTACCGTCCAGTAACTTGAAAATTTTATATGCCACCCAGGTTTCATCAGCTCCACCTACGCTACTTCTTTTTGTCAACAACAAAAAATATTTCACCCAAAGCGTGATGAATTATTTTAAAAAACACCTTACTCGCGAGTTTGGTTTAAAAGGAACGCCTCTTCAGATAAGAGTAAGAAACAGGAGAGAAAAAAAATGACTTGGAAGGTTAGTATTCTCGGTGCCGGCGCGTGGGGTACGACCATAGCAAGACTTTTGTCTCAAAAAGGCCACCAGGTGTTGCTCTGGGAAGTTTTTTCTGAGCAATGTCTGCAAATGCAAACTGACAAAGAAAATAGCAAATATCTGCCCGGGGTAAGCTTGGATTTGCCTATGCTATCCATTAGCAACGATTTGGATCAGGCTGTCCATTTTGCAGATTTGCTGATTTTGGCAATTCCCTCCAAATTTTTGCAAGCTTTTTTGCCCCGACTCTCTCCTCTGCTTCGACCATCCCAGTCCATACTTTCATTGGTTAAAGGGATATTGCCCCGAGATGTACCCCGCTTGCTATTGGATGATTTGCAGGAAATGCTTCCAGGAATCTCAAAAGATCAATTGGCAGTCCTTTCGGGTCCCAATTTTGCCAAAGAAATTGCACAGGATTTGCCCGCCGCCAGTGTAGTCGCTGGGCAAAACCTACCCTTCTTGAAAGCATTGCAACAATATCTTTCCACAGCTCATTTTCGAGTATATACCAATCATGATGTAGTGGGGGTTCAGCTGGGAGGTATCCTGAAAAATGTCATTGCGGTTGCGGCAGGACTCATGGATGGAAAATCCATGGGGTACAATGCAAAATCATCCCTGATAGTTCGCGGAATTACTGAAATGAGCAGACTGTTTGTTGCTATGGGCGGAAAACAGGAAACCTTATATGGACTCTCGGGTCTGGGCGATTTGATAGGAACTTGCACCAGTCCTCTGAGTCGCAATTGGTGGGCAGGCACTCAACTTGCCAAAGGGATATCGTATGATGAGCTCCAGCGCACCACAGGGGCCACTGTGGAAGGTATTGACTCTTTGCCAGGCTTGTTAAAACTCGCAGACATTCACCAGGTCGAGCTCCCCATTTGCAAAGAAATCCATAACATCGTTTTTCAGGGAAAAGGTATTGAGCAATCCATCCAGGATTTGATGACCAGAAAACTCCGCTCTGAAAGAGAAGAGCTTTGCTGATAAGTTGATTTTTGTATTTTAAAAAAAGCTGAGTATAATCTTTCATGAATTAAGTCGGAGCGTGGCGCAGTTTGGCTAGCGCACCAGCATGGGGTGCTGGGGGTCGGAAGTTCGAATCTTCTCGCTCCGACCATTTTTTAATTAAACCCTTTTTGCGGGAAGTGGCTCAGCTTGGTAGAGCGCTTGGTTCGGGACTAAGAGGCCGCGGGTTCAAATCCCGCCTTCCCGACCATTTTCAAGAAATTTAAGGTGATAAGCATGCAGGATGTTTCATTGGAAGCTTTAAGACACTCAGCTTCTCATATATTGGCGCAAGCATTAAAAAGACTTTACGGTAAAGTGCGATTGGGCATTGGACCTTCGATTGAGCAGGGGTTTTACTACGATGTGGAAATGGAGCATCGGCTGGTACCTGATGATCTTTCAGCCATTGAAGAAGCCATGAAAGCGATTGTTAAGGAAAATTTGCCCATAGAATCCAGGACATTAGATCGCAAAGAAGCTATTGAGCTTTTTTCGGAACGAGATGAACCCTATAAATTGGAATTGATACGGGAAATGCCTCAAAACGAAGTTATCAGCATATACCAACAGGGAGAATTTCTCGATCTATGCAAAGGACCACATGTCGAATCCACCGGTGAGGTCAAATTCTTCAAGCTTTTATCCATTGCCGGAGCTTATTGGAGAGGAAGCGAAAAAAATCCCATGCTTCAGAGAGTGTATGGTACGGCTTTTTATGATAAAAAAGAGCTCAAACAGTATCTTTTCAATCTTGAAGAAGCTAAAAAGCGAGACCACCGAAAGTTGGGCAGAGAACTTCAACTTTTCTTTTTTGACGAAAATATTGGAAGCGGTCTTTCTGTATGGCTTCCCAAAGGCGCAAAATTACGGCAGATCATTGAGCAATATCTGATCGAAAAGCACGAAAAAAATGGATACCAATACATACGCACTCCTCATCTCGGGTTGTCGGGCCTATGGGAAACTTCAGGGCATCTTTCCTATTATCGCGAGTCAATGTTTCCAGCTATGGATATTGAGCACCAGCAATATATGGTCAAGCCCATGAATTGCCCTTTTCATATGGCAGTCTATACCAATGATATGCATAGCTACAAGGAGCTTCCCATTCGACTTTTTGAGCTTGCCAATGTGTACCGCAACGAAAAGTCGGGGGTACTACATGGACTGTTGAGAGTTCGAGGGTTTACCCAGGACGATGCGCATATTTTTTGCATGCCCGATCAACTCGAACAGGAAATCAAAAATGCTATGGAGCTTACCCGGGATATACTCAATGACTTTGGTTTTCAACAGTATAAAATTTATCTAAGTGTTCGCGATAAAAACAATCCTGACCAGAAATATATTGGTGATCCTCAGCAGTGGGACATCATCGAAAATCAATTTGAAGAAATTGTGCAACGAATGGATCTGGAGTATCAGGTGGATCCGGGAGAAGCAAAATTTTATGGTCCCGCCATTGATATAAAAATTAAGGATGCCTTGCACAGAGAGTGGCAGTGCACCACCATACAAGTGGATTTTAATCTGCCCACTCGGTTCAAGTTGAATTATATCGGAGAAGACGGACAGGAACATTTGCCCATGGTCATTCATCGGGCTCTATTGGGCTCCATGGAGCGATTTATCAGCATTCTGCTTGAACATTACGGAGGAGACCTTCCCGTTTGGCTGGCGCCAGTGCAAATACG
Organism: Caldisericota bacterium; assembly: GCA_003566815.1. Classification (GTDB taxonomy): domain Bacteria; phylum Caldisericota; class Caldisericia; order UBA6126; family UBA6126; genus T3SED10-260. Next base: position 2,235 of record PXBT01000193.1, on the reverse strand, counting down.
CCTGGTACCCATATCCGACGACAATCTGGCTTATGTCTTGAAAGTTGCTCAATCGCTCAAAGACCATGGTTTCAGGGCGGAAGTGGACCAGCGAAATGATCGCATGAATGCAAAAATACGACGCGCTGAGAAAGAAAAAATTCCCTTTGTCGCAATTGCCGGAAAGACCGAAGAGGAAGAAAGTACACTTTCGATTCGTTTACGCCATGGAAAAAATTTGGGAAATATGCCAATAGCCTCATTTATAGAGCTTATGGAGCAGTATGTTCGAGAAAAAACTTGTGCGGCTTAGCTTGACAATTTCAACAAGTTAAGGTAATAAAGTATGGAAATAAATTTATGGAGGTAGTTGTATAACACAACGATTTAGAACTAACCAGGCAATTATGGCAAAGGAAGTCAGACTGATTGATGAGAATGGTCATCAGGTCGGTTTGGTTTCAACGCTTGAAGCACTAAAAAGAGCCCGGGACGCAGGCTTGGATTTGGTTGAAATTGCGCCCAGTAACAGACCCCCGGTTTGTAAAATTATGGATTACGGAAAATTTATTTATGATGCTGCAAAAAAAGTCCGTGAATCCAAAAAGAAACAGGTATCCAACTACCTGAAAACGATCAAGATTCGGCTAAATATTGGCGAATCTGATTTTAATGTTAAGTCTGGTCGCATCAAGGAGTTCCTTGAGGATGGCGACAAAGTAAAAATTATGATTTTGTTTAGAGGGCGGGAAATAATTTATAAACAGCGAGGATTTGAGTTGCTGGAGCGTATCCATGATCTGGTTAAGGATTATGGGCGCATGGAACGAAAGCCCAAGTTGGAAGGAAAAAACATTACAGCCATTTTCGCCCCTATGTCAAAGAAAGGATAAGGTTGATTAAAATGAAAAACAAAATAAAAACAAGAAGCTCTGCCGCAAAGCGTATCAAAGTTACGGGCAGTGGAAAGATTATGTTTATGCCTACTGGGCACAATCATAAACTTGAAAAAAAATCTTCACGCACCAAAGCTTCCAAAAATGCACAACGAACATTGCCTAAATCAGATTTTAACAATATTCGCGCCCAGATTCCCAACACCAAGTTATAAGAAACATGACCTTTGAGGTCACCGAAGAAATTTATGTTAGCTAAGGAGAAAAAGATATGAGAGTAAAAGGTGGTTTTGCCCGAAGAAGACGGGTCAAAAAGTTATTAAAGCGTGCAAAAGGCTTTAGAGGAGCAGCATCTCGCAGAATGCGATCAGCCAAAGAAGCTGTAATGCATGCCGAAAGATACCAGTATGTGAGTCGCAGATTGCTCAAGCGTGATATGCGATCCCTCTGGATACAGCGCATCAATGGAGCCGTAAGAACCTCTGATCCTGAAATGAACTATTCCACCTTTATGAATGGTTTGAAAAAAGCAGGCATTGGGCTGGACAGAAAAGTGTTGGCCAAAATGGCGGTTGAAAATAAAGAAGCTTTTGCCGGGATTGTTCAGGCAGCGAAAAACGCTCTTTAATTTGGAGCATTTGTGTGGGTAGATACTTCGGCACTGATGGTATTCGGGGTATTGCATCTACTATATTTACAACTGAAAAAACTCTGCGCATAGGCAAGTCTATTGGTCTTTTTTTAAGAGAAAAGTTTCCTTCAGAGGAGCTGTGGGTTGGCATTGGAAGAGATTCCAGAACATCAGGCAAGATGATGGAGGATGCTCTTGTAGAAGGCCTTCAGGCGGTCGGGGTCAATGTAAAGTCTTATGGCATACTCCCCACTCCTGGTATCGCTCGACTTTTCTCTATGCAACAATGCCATGCTGGTATCGTTATTTCTGCCTCCCATAACCCCGCAGAGCACAACGGAATCAAAGTTTTTGGCGCTCAGGGTCATAAGCTGAAAGAACAGGACGAGGAAAGAATTGAGCATTGGATCGACCATGATCACCTCGAAGCTTCCTATAGCGAATCTTTGGGCAAATGTATTCCCATACAGGATGCCGCAAAACTTTATGCAGACTCTGTAATCAAGCAATACCCCAATTTAAACCTTCAGGGGCTTAAAATTGCCGTGGATTGCTCTTATGGCGCAACATGTTGGACTACTCCTTATGTGCTGAGGGAGCTGGGTGCCGAAGTGCTGGCAGTGGCTTGCGAGCCCAGAGGCGAGCTGATCAATCACAATTGCGGCTCCACCTTTCATCAAAATATTGAAGACAAGGCCCGGGAGGCTGGGTTTCAGTACGACATAGCTT